>NZ_CANLMB010000003.1 GCF_947492365.1 uncultured Erythrobacter sp. | reverse complement strand
ATCAAGTCATATTCGACTCCAAAACACTAACCAACCTTCTTCTTGCTTCTCAAAGCTTTCATGGTGTAGCCAAAGTCCATATGAGTCTTTGGCTTTGTGTCTTCTAACAAGGAAACACTACTTAGGCTTTTAAGATCGGGTTGCGGTTTAAGTTCTTATACTCAATCATACACATGACATCAAGTCATATTCGACTCCAAAACACTAACCAACCTTCTTCTTGCTTCTCAAAGCTTTCATGGTGTAGCCAAAGTC
>NZ_CANLMB010000002.1:722500-810267 GCF_947492365.1 uncultured Erythrobacter sp. | reverse complement strand
TGGGTCGTGACCAGCCGATCCGCTTCTGGGTGGCGACCTGACTAAGCAGACAGACCGCTCATCGGCGGTGTCCGCGTTCCTATGATTGTCAACTCATGGGGGTGAAAGCGGACGCTCGAGCAGTATTGCAAAAGGCTGCTATCCTAATCGCAGAACAAGCTCTGTGGGCGCAATTCGGCCATTCAAAATACTGCTGACCATGTTAGCGAGCTTCGTAGGAAAATCTGACCCCATCAGGATATGCAACCCGACCGCCGGCAAGCCATCGGTCCCGCGGCGTCGCTTCTGTTCGGCAAAAAATTCGAGTGCTGCCGCCGTCTTATCGCGACTTGAAATTTCCACAAATCCCGCCTCATTTGCCGCCTCTCGATATGTTTGGAGGTCCGCAAGAAATGAATTTTTCGCGCTGCTTGCCCAGGGAACGGGAAATGAGATCGGCTCAGCCCCAACTTTCATGATGTCGTAAATTGCGAACAATCCATTAGGGCGCAGCACGCGCGCAGCCTCACCCAGAAGCGCGGATTTGTCGGGAATGTTCATGCCAACATGAAGCATCAAGGCAGCATCGAAACTGTCATCCTCGAATGGGAGGTTGAGCGCGCTGGCAGTCCGAAAATCGGTCACATCTTCCATCCCGACCAACTTACTCAAGCCTATCGCCGTGGAAGTGTATTCTGGTGTCAGGTCCACGCCTGTGACGTGTGCGCCCGCTTCTCCCGCAATGAAACGAGCGGTACCACCAATACCGGAACCTATATCAAGGACCTTCATCTCCGGCGTGAGTTCAAGTTGATCGATCAATACGGTCGTCGCCGAGATTCCACCCACGTGAAATTCGTCAACTGATTTCAAGTCCCCCGGTGCCGCAGAAGAGGGCGAAATCCCCACTTCGGTGAGCGCGTCAAGAATCTGCTTGAGCAAACCGCCTTTGGCATAATGTTCAGATACTTCAGCTTCGAGTGCCAATTGAATTACTCCGAGATCCGCGCTCTGGTAGCACACGCTCGGCAACAGTCGGAAGGTTTCGAACATCGGAACGCTAGCAATGTCCGCAATTGGGTCGGAAGCTGAATGTCCGCTTTTGGTTTCCCGGCCAATCATCCTGACAATCTGTATCGCTGAAAATCTTCAGAGCGCCAATGCGGCCAGCGCCTCTTCGGCATCATCGCGCACCAAATGGCCGTAGTGCTTCTCGATCATGACAACACTGGTGCCCGATAGCTGCGCGACAGTCAGGATTGGCAATCGGGCGCGGATCAAGTCCGTGATGACACTATGGCGCAGCGTGTAGGCCGAAGCTGCACCGGGCAGGCCTGCAGCATTCACCGCCTCCTTGATAGGGTATTTCCAAGCGTCCTTGTTCCAGACCGCGCCACCGGATCGGGAGAAGATCGGTGCGGCTGGCAGTTTGCCATTCACCTGATCAGCGAAAAAATCGGCGATGACTTGCGGCAAGGAAATCTGGCGAGGGTTGCCATTCTTGTCCTTGCCGATTGAAAGTGAGCGGGTGCGCTTGTCGAAATCGCGAACCGTCAGACCGGAAAGAGCGCCGGGGCGAAGCGGCAAAAGGCATAGCGCCTTCACGAAGGGCCGCACTTCCTCTCCAGCCGCATCGATCAGCCTCCGGCGCTCTTCCCGGTCGAGATACAGCTCGCGGCGCTTGTCCGCCCCCTTGAAGGGACGAAGCGCCTCTTGCCATGCCGCATCAGTATTCGGCGCACCGGACTTTAAGACCATGCCCAGCGCGGCGCGCAGAGGCACCATGTCGCGATTGACGGTCGATTTCGCGCGTTCCTTCCAGCGCTTCTCGCCTTTCTTGCTACGTGTGAGCAATGCAGGTGTCTGTTCCAGTCGCTTGCGCCATGCCTTCAGATGGTGTCGCCTTAGCTTGTCGAGCTTCACTTTAGCGATTGGATCGGAATAGACGTGGCGGCGAAAGACGCCTTCGGCAATCGATCCGGGCTTTTGCTCCAGATAGACTTCGCAGGCATCCTTGACCGTCACCAAGTCGCGGGCGCGCTCGCCGCCGCTTTCGACCGTCTCAGCCCAGCTTTCGGCGTCGGACTTGGCCTGCTTGAACACGTCATGGCCAGTGAGGGTGCCATAATCGCCGAGCCGCTTGCGGGAATTGCGGATCGCTTCGGCGTCATAGAACCGGGCAAACCATGTGCCCCCAGCTTTCTTCATCGAAGGTCGATAGCCAAGATAGACACCTTGACGCAGGCGTTGCCAATGCGGCTCATCTCCCGCTTTTGGCTTCAGCTTTTCGCGCTCTCCAATGCGGCTCAGATCGGGCATTTTCGCGACACTCCAAAATCCATGAAAAAAACATGAAAAACACAGGCGGACACGCCTGAACGCCTGTGATTGTTTTTATTAGACTTTATTGCCCGCGTAAAGCCGTGAATGCCCGCTTTCCCACCCTTCACACGGGTGGGGTCGCAAGTTCAATCCTTGCCGCGCCCACCAGTTTCGACTGGAGAAAATCATCCGGGGGATGATTTTCCGTCGAAACTCCCGAACGCAAGCGAAGGGCAGACGCTTCCTCTTTTCATCGCTGCGAGATCAAGGCATAGGCCCTGCCCATGCATGATATTCGTTTGATCCGCGACGATCCTGACGCGTTTGACGCCGGCCTTGCACGGCGCGGTGCGGAACCTGTGGCCAAGGCCGTGCTTGCGCTCGATGAAGAGCGCCGCGCGCTCGCGACCAAGCTGCAGGAATTGCAGGGGCGCCGCAACGAAGCCTCCAAGGCGATCGGCAAGGCGATGGGTCAAGGCGACAAGGAAGGTGCCGAGGCGCTCAAGGCCGAGGTCGCGCAGATCAAGGCGGATATGCCCGCGCTCGAGAACCAAGAAAAGGCGCTGGGCGAAGAGCTGCGCATGGCGCTCGCGGTGATCCCAAACATTCCCTTTGACGATGTGCCGCAGGGCGAAGACGAGGCAGATAATGTCGAAGTGTCGATCTGGGGCGAGAAGCGCGACTTTGCCTTCGAGCCCAAGGAACACGCCGACATCGCGCCCGCGCTGGGCATGGATTTCGAGACCGGCGCGCTGCTTTCGGGTTCGCGCTTCACTTTCTTGCGCGGCGGTATGGCAAGGCTCCACCGCGCGCTCGGCCAGTTTATGATCGACCGGCAGACGCGTGAGTACGGCTATGAGGAATGCGCTCCGCCGGTTCTGGTGCGCGACGAGGCCATGTATGGCACCGACAAGCTGCCTAAGTTTGCCGAAGACAGCTTCCGCACCACAGATGATCGCTGGCTCATCCCCACATCCGAAGTATCCCTAACCGCATCCGTCATGGGCCAGATCATCGACGACAGCGCCCTGCCCATGCGGCTCACCGCGCTCACCCAGTGCTTCCGCTCCGAAGCGGGGGCTGCGGGCAAGGATACACGAGGCTTCATCCGTCAGCATCAGTTTGAAAAGTGCGAGCTGGTCAGCATTGTCCGGCCCGAGGAAAGCGCCGCAGAACACGAGCGCATGACCCGCGCTGCCGAGGAAGTGCTTGAGGCGCTGGAGCTGCCTTATCGCAAAGTCTTGCTGTGCACCGGCGATATGGGTTTTGGCGCGCGCAAGACCTATGACCTCGAGGTCTGGCTGCCCGGACAAGGCGCCTATCGTGAGATCAGCTCCTGCTCGAACACCGGCGATTTTCAGGCGCGGCGGATGAATGCTCGCTTCAAGCCGGAGGGTTCGAAGAAGACCGAATTCGTCCATACGCTCAACGGCTCCGGCCTCGCTGTCGGTCGCACGCTGGTCGCGGTGATCGAGAATTACCAACAAGAGGATGGCAGCGTTCTGGTGCCCGAGGTGCTTGCCCCCTATATGGGCCCAGAAGGGAATAGAGTGACCAAGCTGGAACCTACCCGCTAGATGCGCATCCTCCTCACCAATGATGACGGCTATCACGCGCCTGGTTTCGAAGTGCTCGAAGCGATTGCGCGCGAGTTCTCTGACGACATCTGGGTCTGCGCGCCCTCCGAAGAGCAATCGGGTGCGGGTCACTCGCTGACGCTCAACCAACCAGTGCGTTTGCAGAAGTTCGCCGAGCGCCGCTTTGCTGTCACCGGCACGCCGACCGACAGCGTGATGATGGCTTTGCGCGAGGTGATGGACAGCCCGCCAGACCTCATCCTCTCCGGCGTCAATCGCGGGGCCAATCTGGCCGATGACATCACCTATTCGGGCACGGTCTCCGCCGCGATCGAAGGGGCTCTTGCCGGCATCCGCTCGATCGCACTTAGTCAGGTCTTCAACCGCGAGACGCGCAAAGCGGGCACGATTTTCGATGCGGCGCGTGAGTGGGGTCCAAAGGTGATTCAGCCGCTGCTCGATGCGCCATTTGCGGGTCGGACATTGGTCAATGTGAACTTCCCGCCCCGCGCGGCAAGTGAGGTCAAGGGCATTCGCGTGGTCCGCCAGGGCTTCCACGACTATTCACGCGGCAGCATCGTCGAAGGCACCGATCCACGCGGGCATCGCTATTTCTGGTTCGGCCTGCACCCTATCGAGCACACGCTCGACCACGGGACAGACCTTGAAGCCATCGACGATGGCTTTGTCGCTGTCACACCCTTGCAGCTCGACTTCACCCACCATTCCAGCATCGGCGCGCTCGCTGAACGGTTTGAAGGCTGATACGCAGGCTAGGATGGGGAACTGATGGCCAAGCGAGACACCAACCAGATCATTGCCCGAAAGGCCGACAAGGCCGTGGCTGCGCGCAAGTTCAAACCGCTGCGCCGCGCGGTCAAGATCCCGGTCTGGGGCGATCTCAGCATCCGGTTGGGTGCGGCGCTGTTCCTGATATTCTTCGTGGTGATGATCCACTGGTTCGACCGCGGCGGCCTGCGTGACAGCGTCGATGGCGAGGTGAGCTTTCTCGACATCGTCTATTTCACCATGATCTCGATCACCACCACCGGCTTTGGCGACATCGCGCCGGTTACAGACCGTGCAAGGCTGGTTGAGGCCGTGATTGTGACGCCGATCCGGTTCCTTGTCTTCTTCATCTTTGTAGGAACCGCCTACAACTTCATCATCAAACGCAGCTGGGAGAAATGGCGCATGGCCCGTATCCAAGAGAAGCTTTCCGGCCACGTTGTCGTGCTCGGCTACGGTGTTTCGGGCTCTGAAAGCGTCGAGGAACTGATCGAGCGCGGGACCGAGGCGAGTAAGATCGTGGTGGTCGATCCCAGCGAGGATAGGCTGGCGCAGGCTGAGAAGCTTGGCGTCAACGTGCTCGCCGGAGACGCGACCCGCGACGAGACGCTTGCCGCGGTGCGCGTGAGTGAAGCGCAGAGCGTGCTTGTCTCGGCAGGCCGCGATGACACGTCGATCCTCATCACCCTCACCGTGCGCCATCTCGCCCCCAACGTACCGATCAGCGTGGTTGTGCGCGCCGATGATAACGAGCTGCTTGCGCGTCAGGCGGGCGCGAACAACGTCATCAATCCGGTGCGCTTTACCGGACTGCTCCTCGCCGGATCAGCCAAGGGTGCGCATATCGCCGACTACCTCGCCGACCTCGCCTCTGTCACCGGACGGGTGCAGCTGATCGAGCGGGTCGTGCGCGACGAGGAATGCGGCGCGACGATCGGCGACCTCACCAGCGGCGGACGGGGCCTACGCATCTACCGCAATGGCCGCGCGATCGGCTTTTGGGAGGATGAGTGCAAAAGCCTCCAGCCCGGCGATGTCATCGTCGAGATCGTGCCGACCGAGAACGGCAGCACGTCTGGCGACGGGCATTCTTGATTGCGCCTCAGGCGCCGGCGTTCGCGTCCGCTCACTTGGCTTTCCTCGCATAAGCTCGGGCGGGCGGTCGCCCTTTGACTGCCGTGACCAGGCACCGGTCCCAAGCCAATGGCTTGGGATGATTGCGAGCCGCAGGTGAGCCAGCGCGCGACCGCGCGCCGCCGCTACTGCGGCGAAGCCAAGCAGCGCGGACGCGCTGCGCCCGGCGCTTGAGGGTTACGGCAAGTAAGCATGCACCGCTGCAATCGCAGTGAAGAAGATCAGCCAATAGCCTGCGTCGATGAAGAACAGCTTCACTGACTTTTGCGAGAACAGGTAGTTGATCCCGATCGCTGGCACCACAAATCCCAGCGCCACGCCAAATCCGGTTAGCACCTTGGCCATCACCGACAGGTCTGCGCCAAAGCCCAGATAGCTCTGGAATGTATGCGCCATCGTCCAGCTGATCAGCACCGAAAACAGGAATGCGCCGCCATAGGTCTTGCCCATATTGGCACCCTGGACGTCTTCCTCGGTGATTCCGGTTGCTGCCATCCATGCCTTGCCCAGCAGCGGTCCGTACCAGATCCCACCGATCACAAAGCCCATTACCGCACCCGCGGCCACCGCGATCCAGTTCACATCGAACAGGTCCATCACACTCTCCCCTTGCTTGTTTGCGATTATCGTCTCTCGCGACCAGATCGTGAGTGTTATCGCAAGCAAGGAAAGTAGGAAAGCGTGTCGCTCTGGCCCTCCCGTGCAAAGCCGTGTAGGGGCGCGCCGGATATGAGCACCACCTCCACCCTCCCCGAAGCCAAACGCGTTGGCATGGTCTCGCTCGGCTGCCCCAAGGCGCTGGTCGATTCCGAGCGCATCCTCACGCGCCTTCGCGCTGACGGATATGCGATGAGCCCCGACTATGCCGGGGCCGACGTAGTGCTGGTCAACACTTGCGGCTTCCTCGACAGCGCCAAGGAAGAGAGCCTCGCCGCCATCGGTGAAGCGATCTCCGAGAATGGCCGCGTGATCGTGACCGGCTGCATGGGCGACGAGGCCGACGCGATCCGCGCTGCGCATCCGCAGGTGCTCGCGGTGACCGGCGCGCATCAGTACGAGCAGGTGGTCGAGGCGGTGCACACCCACGCCCCGCCCAGCCAAGGCCCGTTTGTTGACCTGATCCCTCAGCCTGACGTGAAGCTGACCCCGCGCCACTACAGCTATCTCAAGATCTCCGAAGGCTGCAATCACTCCTGCTCCTTCTGCATCATCCCGCAATTGCGCGGGAAGCTCGCCAGCCGCCGGATCGACGCGGTGCTGCGCGAGGCGGAGAAGCTGGTCGCTGCGGGGACCAAGGAGCTGCTGGTCATCTCGCAGGACACCTCGGCTTACGGCGTGGACACCCGCCACGAGCCGCGCATGTGGAAGGATCGCGAGGTGCGCGCCCACATGACCGACATGGCGCGCGAGCTCGGCCAGTTGCGCACTCCCGAGGGCCAGACCCCGTGGACCCGTCTGCACTATGTCTACCCCTACCCGCATGTCGACCAGGTCATCCCGCTGATGGCTGAGGGGCTGCTCACCCCCTATCTCGACATCCCGTTCCAGCACGCTGCACCGTCCGTGCTCAAACGCATGAAGCGCCCCGCCAACGAGGCCAAGGTGCTCGCGCGGCTCAAGGACTGGCGGGCCATCTGCCCCGAGATCGCTATCCGCTCCTCCTTCGTCGTCGGCTTCCCCGGCGAGACCGAGGACGACTTCGCCTATCTCATCGACTGGCTGGAGGAAGCGCAGCTCGACCGCGTCGGAGCCTTCCGCTTCGAGCCAGTCGAAGGCGCGGCTGCCAACGCCCTGTCCGATCCCGTGCCCGAAGAGGTGAAGGAGGAGCGCTACGCCCGACTGATGGAAGTCACCGAGCGCATCAGCGCCGCCAAGCTGGCAGCCAAGGTCGGCAAGCAGCTCCCCGTCATCATCGACGAAGTCGGCGAGCCGGACGAGGACGGCGACATCGGTGCGACCGGCCGCAGCCAAGCCGACGCGCCCGAGATCGACGGCGCGGTCTATCTGCGCAATGTGCCAGCGGACCTTGCAGCGGGCGATTTCGTTGAGGTCCAGATCGAGGACGCCGATGCGCACGACCTGTACGGAGTGATCGCCTGAAAGACGGCCCAAGACTTGGCTTGAAACATGGACCGCCGAAACGGGGTCTTTGAAAAACTTTGAATTCCTGACAAGCAACTGGAAAAGCGCGCATTTCTGGCAAATTCCTGTCGCTATGTGTCACCTTCGTGTTCGGCGCGTTTCACTTTGCTGATCATGCGCATCTTTGCCCGGCCTGACTGGCCGCGCCACGCACAAGCCTAGCGCACCGGTCGCGTGTAGGAAAATTCCGAGGGATTACTCCCATTCAGGCAAATCGAGATCGGCGCGCAACTGCGCCGCGCGAGGTATCAAGGCTTCGGGAAGATCGCGCGCATGACGTGCGAATTCCTCTGCCAGTTCGGGATAGTCGGCCATCAGGTCGCGCGGCTGAGGCAACATCGACTGCGTATAGAAAAGATCGGCTTCCGGCCCCAGCAGGCCGGCCACCGCGCCATCACGGGTGGCTGGATCTCGCAGGCCATCCAGCATCGCCGCCGCCGCTTCATCGCGCAGCCCGTTGCATAGCAATGCGGTGGCCAGCAGATGCACCGATTCTTCCGCATTCTCACGCATGAAGGTCAGTTCGGCGAGCGCCTCTTCCTCGCGTCCCAGCCGGTTCAGCGCGCAGGATTGGTCTTTAGCAACTATCATCTCGGCAAAAGGTGAGCCGGGCACTGTGCGCGCATATTGGGTTGCTGCCAGCCCTTCTTCCCAGCGCCCATAGCCGACCAGCCGCGATGCGCGGTTGATGACAAAGTTCACTACCCAGTGGTTCTCTTCCGCATCAATCGCCGCCAGTTCCTCGAACACCGCATCGGCGCTTTCGGTCTGACTCAGTGAATCGTAGGCATAGGCCTGAATGTTGAGCGCCCATGCATCGCCTTCTTCCAGTTCCAGCCCGCGTTCCTCGCGGTCGCGCCAACTTTGCGCCAATTCCACCGCCTCGGCAAAATCACCATTGTAATACAGCGCGCGCGCAGCCGCTGAGAAACGGTCGCGGTCGCTTGGCGCATTGGTCAGGCGGCGGCGGGTGATGGCAACATTGTCGGCGCCCACCACAGTCAGGTTCTCTCCGGCACGAGCCTCAATCTCTCCCCAAACCGGCTCAAATTCCCGTGACGTGATCAAATCGACATAAGTCGACGGGTCGGTGATGTAAGAAAGCAATTGTCCGGCCATCTCGGTCCGCCCATCGCGCGCGGCGGCAGCCAAAGCATAACGCGCTACACCTGCGTGAAGATCCCCGTCGAGAAAGCCGATCCGGTTTTCTTCGAACCATTTGAGCGCCTGTGCGTCGAGTTCGTCGGCTCGCCCAGCCTGTCGGACAGTTCGCATACTCGGCCAGAAACTATCGGTATCAAGCGTTCCGAGTTGATCGGGCGACAATTCACTGAGAAGCTCGAGAATCCATTCCGCATCATCGGTGCGGCGCGCGAAATAGAGTGAGAGCCAGACCGCATGCTTACCCTCTTCGAGCGCGTTGAGCTGGCGGATAAGGTCCGCACCGTCTTCATAGCGCTCTTCATTGTCCGCGCACAATGCTGCTGCGGTAAGCAAGAGGCGCGAGACCGGCATATTGTCAGGCTGGGCACGCTGCATCGCGACGAAGAGAGGTACGCCAAAATCGCAGGGTTCATCGATCCAGCGATCGCCGCCATTTCGGAACGCGGCAAAGGCCTGCTCGCCGTTCATACTGTCGAAATCAGGCAGACCCTTGGACTTTTCCTGCGCCGCAGCGGGCGCGCCCGCGAACAGGGCTAGAGCGCCCAGTCCAGCAAAGCTGGCGCGAAGAATCGATAAAAACATGTGCGAACCCCAAAAAACCTGCGCTATTCTTCAACAGAATGACTACAAATGAAAAGAGGCAAATTCGCATCCGACGAACAATTCCCTTGCAAGAAACGCTGGGCACAATGGGACCGGGAATTTTGAGATGCATAAAGCCATTCGCTATGCTGATCGGCTATGCCGCTTTGCCCGTCCTGATTGCGCGTTGCTGGCTTGCTGAAAGCGAGGGCTTGAGAACGTTCACAATTGCGCTATTGCAGGGAGGAAAGGACTGTCGATGACCGATTTTGCTACCGACCGCTTGCTCCTGTTTGGTGCCACCGGGGACCTGTCGCGGCGCAAGCTGCTGCCCAGCCTGTGCGCGCTGTGCGCTGACGGCCTGCTGCCCGAAGACCTTGCGATCATCGGCACTGCGCGCAGCGATCTCGACGATGCCGGTTTCCGTGACATGGCGCGCAAGGCGCTGGAGGAATTCCTTCCCGCAGAGCGGCGCGGGAGCATGGCGACCTTCCTCAACCGGCTTTCCTATCAGACACTCGATGCCAGCACGCTTGAGGGCTTTGACGCGCTCGCGGCAAAAGTGGCCGAGGCTGGCGCGGGCGGCGCAGAAGGCGGGATCGCGATCTTCCTATCCACCGCACCCAGCCTGTTCGGCCCCACAATCGCAGGCCTCGAACATGCCGGTTTGACGGGCGACAAGGTGCGCATGTGCCTCGAAAAGCCGCTCGGCACCGATCTCGCCTCCTCGGCCGAGATCAACGACGCGGTCGCCGCCGCCTTTCCCGAAGAGCGGATTTTCCGGATCGATCACTATCTGGGCAAGGAGACGGTGCAGAACCTGCTCGCGCTTCGCTTTGCCAATATCCTGTTCGAGCCGATCTGGAATTCCAACGTCATCGAACATGTCCAGATCACCGTTGCAGAGACGGTCGGTTTGGAAGGGCGCACCTTTTATGACGAGGCCGGCGCGCTGCGCGATATGGTGCAGAACCATATGCTGCAATTGCTCGCGCTCGTCGCAATGGAGCCGCCGACCAGCTTCGATGCAACCGCTGTGCGCGATGAAAAGGTGAAAGTGCTGCGTGCGCTTCGCCCGACGTCCGCAAGCGAAACCGTCACCGGCCAATATCGCGCAGGCGCGGTCAATGGCGGCGCGGTGCCGGGTTATGACGAGGAGCTGGGCAGCGCCTCGACCACCGAAACCTTCGCCGCGATCAAGGCGCATGTCGACAATTGGCGCTGGAAGGGCGTGCCCTTCTACCTGCGCACCGGCAAGCGTCTGCCCGAGCGTGTGACCGAAATCCTCGTGCAGTTCCGCAGCGTGCCGCACTCGATCTTCGAAGGCTCGCATGCGGCGGGCTCTGCGGGGCTTCAGCCGAACAAGCTGCTGATCGGCATTCAGCCCGAGGAGAACATCACGCTCTCGCTGATGGCCAAGGTGCCCGGCCTCGACGAAGACGGTGTGCGCCTGCGCGAAGTGCCGCTGGAAATCGCCATGCCCGATGCCTTTGCCGAAGGGCAGCGACGGATCGCCTATGAGCGCCTGCTGCTCGACCTCATCAAAGGCGACCAGACCCTGTTCGTCCGCCGCGACGAGGTTGAGGCCCAGTGGGAGTGGGTCGATTCGATCCGCGCCGAGTGGGACACCCATGGGGTGACGCCCAAGCCCTATACTGCGGGCAGTTGGGGTCCCAATGCGGCGATCGCGCTGACCGAACGCGACGGGGTGAGCTGGCATGAGTAAGCTTCACGATACGCTGCACCGCGTCACAAGCCGCGTGATCGAAAACTCGCGCGATGGCCGCGCCGCTTACCTCGACCTGATGCGCCGCGAGGCGGATCGTCGCCCCGAGCGCGAGGCAGTGTCCTGCTCGGTCCTCGCCCATGCCTTTGCCGGCGCGCTGGAGGATCAGGACGCGCTGAAGGAAAATCGCGGGCCGAATATCGGGATCGTAACGAGCTACAACGACATGCTCAGCGCGCATCAGCCCTATGGCCGCTATCCCGACCGGATGAAGATCTACGCCCGCGAAGTCGGCGCAACCGCGCAGGTCGCGGGCGCGACGCCTGCCATGTGCGACGGGGTGACACAGGGCGAGGACGGGATGGAACTCTCGCTGCTCAGCCGCGACAATATCGCCATGGCAGCGGGCGTCGCGCTCAGCCATCAGATGTATGATGCGGTGGCGTGCTTGGGCATTTGCGACAAGATCGTGCCGGGTCTGATGATCGGCGCACTGCGGTTCGGCCACCTGCCCGCGATCTTCGTGCCTTCGGGTCCGATGCCGAGCGGGATTTCGAACAAGCAGAAACAGGAAACCCGCCAGCAATATGCCAAGGGCGACGTCGGGCGCGATGTGCTGCTCGAAAGCGAGCTGGCAAGTTACCATTCGCCCGGTACCTGCACCTTCTACGGCACCGCCAATTCCAATCAGATGATGATGGAGATGATGGGGCTGCACGTTCCCGGCTCCGCCTTTGTCCAGCCGGGGACCAAGCTGCGCCAGGCGCTCGACCGCGCGGCGGTGCATCGGCTGGCCGAGCTTTCGGGCACAACCGAGCGCACACTCGCACAGGTCGTCGATGAAAAGGCGATCATCAATGCGACCGTGGGCCTGCTCGCGACCGGCGGATCGACCAATCATGCGATCCACATCCCCGCAATGGCGCGCGCGGCGGGTATCCGGATCGACTGGAATGACCTCGCCGAACTCTCCAGCGTCGTCCCCCTGCTCGCGCGGGTCTATCCCAACGGGTCGGGCGATGTGAACCAGTTCCACCATGCGGGCGGCATGGGCTACGTCATCGGCGAGCTGCTCGAAGCAGGCCTTGCCCACCGCGACATCCTGACGGTGTGGGACGAGGGCTTCGACGCCTACACCGCCGAGCCGGTGTGGGCAGACGAAGCGCTCGAGTGGAGCCGCGTTACCCAAAGCCGCGACGACACTATGTTGCGGCCCGTATCCGAGGCCTTCCAGCCGGACGGCGGCATGAAGCTGCTCACCGGCAATCTCGGCCGCGCCTGCTTCAAAAGCTCCGCCGTTGCCAAGGAACGCTGGACTATCGAAGCGCCGTGCCGCGTCTTCGAGAACCAGTCCGATGTCACCGCAGCCTTTAAGGCGGGCGAGCTTGACAAGGACGTGGTGGTGGTCGTGCGCTTTCAGGGGCCGCGCGCCAACGGGATGCCAGAGCTGCACTCGCTCACCCCGCCGCTCGCGGTGCTTCAGGACAAGGGCTTCAAGGTAGCCCTCGTCACCGATGGCCGCATGTCGGGGGCTTCAGGCAAAGTGCCCGCTGCGATCCACATCACGCCCGAAGCGAAGGGCGGCGGACCGCTCAGCCGCTTGCGCGACGGCGACATTGTGCGGGTCTGCGCTCAGACGGGCGCGCTCTCGACCAGCGCCGATCTCGGCAGCCGCACGCCATGCGATGACCCGCCGCTCGAACACGGCGTCGGGCGCGAACTTTTCCGCATCATGCAATCGCAAGCCGACGGCGCAGAGCAAGGCGCATCGGCCATGCTGGCAAGCGCAGGTCTCTGAGCAGATGGGGGCGGCTCAGGACATTGTCGCGGTCGATATTGGCGGCACCCATGCCCGCTTTGCGCTCGCGCATATCGGCGCGGAAGGAGCAATCGAGCTGGGCGAAGTCGCCACGCTCCAGACCGCAACCCATGCCAGCTTCCAGACCGCGTGGGAGGACTTCGCCGCAAGCACAGGCGGCGCCTTGCCCGACAAGGTTGCGATGGCGGTCGCGGGCAGCATCAACCCTGACATCATCCGCTTCACCAACAACCCCTGGATCATCCGCCCGCCGCTGATCGAGGAAAAGCTGGGCTGCGCCGAGCATCTGATCGTCAACGATTTCGAAGCGGTCGCCCATGCCGCCGCGCGCGCTGAGGCAAGCGACTTCGTCCACCTCACCGGCCCCGAAACCGACTTGCCCGAAAGCGGCACGATCAGCGTCCTCGGCCCCGGCACGGGTCTGGGCGTGGCGCATTTCTGGCGCGACGGGAAAGGCGCTTACCGCGTGCAAGCCACCGAAGGCGGGCATGGCGATTTCGCCCCGCTCGACAGCATCGAAGACGCAATCCTTGCCCGCCTGCGCAAACGCCATAACCGCGTTTCGACCGAGCGCGTTGTCTCCGGCCCCGCGATTGTCGACATCTATCAGGCGCTTGCCGCCATCGAAGGACGCGCGGTGGTCGAGCAAGACGACGTTGCGATCTGGACTGCGGGCACCAGCGGAACAGACAGTCTGGCCGCCGCTGCGGTCGACCGTTTCTGCCTCTCGCTGGGATCGGTCGCAGGCGATATCGCGCTGGTTCAAGGCGCGAGCGGCGTTGTGATTGCAGGCGGCCTCGGCTTCCGCATCCGCGACACGCTGCTCGCCTCGGGCTTTGCCGACCGCTTCCGCGCCAAGGGCCGCTTCTCCAGCCTGATGGGCACGCTTCCGGTCAAGCTCATCACCCATCCGCAACCCGGCCTGCTCGGCGCAGCCGCCGCCTTTGCGCATTCACGCTAACAGGCACGCCTCTAAGGATTCACCCGTGACGCTTCCACTCGCCAGCATTTCCGATCTCAGCCAGCGCCTGCAAGAGCTGCACGCGCGTACCCGCGAGACGCCACTGTTCAATCCGGTGTTCCAGCTGGGTCTGGATTTGTCGCGCGGGCTCGAGGCCCAGGGCGGCAATGGCGGGATGGACCTCGACGCGATCGAGCGGCTGGTTGAGGAGCTGGAATGTTCCAGCCTCAGGACGCGCGCCAAACGGCTGGAGCGCGTCCTCGCGCCGGTTGAACCGCAGGCAAACCGCACCGCGCTTTCCGCCGTGCTGGCGCGGGACGCAGACTTCGGCAGCTTCCGCGCGCGCTGGGAAACCCCGCATCTCCACGCGGTCTTCACCGCGCACCCGACTTTTCTGCTGACTCCGGCGCATACACAGGCGGTTGCTGATGCGGCCAGCAATGGCAGCGCCATCTCGCAGGAAAGCTGCGCAAGCAGCGGCGATCGCCCCGCAGTCACGCTAGAATATGAGCACGCGCAGGCCATGGCAGCGATCGCTCATGCGCAGGATGCCCGCAGCGCGATTGTGCGCGAGGCCTTTGAACATGCTGCGCGGCAATGGCCCGGTGAATGGCACGATCTCAGCCCCCTTCCCTTTCGCTTCGCCACATGGGTCGGCTACGACATGGACGGGCGCACCGATATTCAGTGGTACACCTCGATCCGTTTCCGCCTCTCGGAAAAGGCCGAGCGGCTGGCGCGTTATGCCGATGATCTCGCCGCGATTGATGAAGCGCACGCTTTGGTCGCGGTCCTGCGTGCAGGCGCGGAGCATGCGTCCAAGAGCGCTGAGGATTTCGGCGGGGATCTTTCCGAACCCCAAGCGCTCTCCGCCGCTGCGAACCGCCTGACCGCCGATGATCCGGCCAAGCTGACCTCGCTTGAAAGCGCCATCGCGCAGCTAGAAACCGAGGCGCGCAGCGAAACGGACAAGGCCCGCGCCATCGCGCTCAAGACCCTCGCCGCCAGCATGCGCGCCGATGGGCTGGGCATGGCGCATGTGCATTTCCGCGTGAACGCAAAGCAGCTGCATAACGCCATTCGCGGCCATCTGACCGACGCGCCCGAGCTTGATCTGGCGAGCAAGGGCGCGATGGCGATCTTGCGCAAGATGCTGGCCAATGTTGATGCCAAGCGGACCAACTTCGCCAGCCTCGCAATCGAAGGCTCGACCGCGACCCGCCAATTCCTCGCCATGGCGCAGATCCTTGGCCATATCGACGCCGACACGCCGATCCGGATGCTGATCGCCGAATGCGAGCAGCCCTCCACCATCCTCGCCGCACTCTATTTCGCCAAGCTGTTCGGGATCGAGGACAAGGTCGATGTCTCGCCCCTGTTCGAAACCGAAAGCGCGCTCGAACATGGCGGGCGCTTCCTCGAGGCTTTGTGTGCAGAGGAGCAATATCAGCTCTACGCCAAACGGCGCGGACGGGTCTGCATCCAGACCGGCTTTTCCGATGCGGGGCGGTTTGTGGGGCAGATCCCCGCAAGCCTCGCGATTGAGCGTCTGCAAGGGCGGCTCGCGCAGGCGATGGAGCAGAACAAGCTGACCGGTGTTGCCGCGCTGATCTTCAACACCCACGGCGAAAGCATGGGACGCGGCGCGCACCCTTCCGGTTTCGCCGACCGGCTGACATGGCCGCTGAGCCCGTGGGCGCGCAGCCGCTTTGCCCGCCATTCCATCGCGCTCGAACCCGAAGTCTCGTTTCAGGGCGGTGATGGCTATCTCTATTTCGCCAATGCCGAACTGGCGCGCGCAACGCTGACGCGGATTGTCACCGACAGCCCTGCGCGCAGCGAAGTGTGCGACGATCCGCTTTATGCGCGCACCGATCTGAGCCTCGATTTCTACCGCGCGATCCGTGCGCATCAGCGCGATCATTTGCGCAGCCAGACCTATTCGCGTGCCGTGACAGCTTTCGGCTTGGGCCTGCTCAATTCGACCGGTAGCCGCGTATCGCGCCGCCAGTCAGATATCAGCGCCGACCGCGATATGAACCTGCGCCAGATCCGCGCGATCCCGCACAATTCGATCCTTCAGCAGCTCGGCTATCCGGTCAATGTCATCGCCGGGATCGGCAGCGCGGCTGACGGCAATTACGAAGAGATCGCGGCGCTGCTGGCCGAAAGCGAGCGCGGAAGGCAATTGATGCGGCTGGTCCGCGCCTCCAACGCGCTGGCCAGCGTCAAGACGGTTGCCGCGCATGGCGAGCTGTTCAACTCGGCATATTGGGCCACCCGTCCCTATCGCGGGACCGAGCCGCATCTGTCGGCTGCGTGCGAGGTGCTGGCCGAATATCTCACCAAGGATGACCGCGCTGGCGTCTATCGCCGGCTGGCCTCGCGTCTCCGGACCGATGCGCTCAAACTGCACCGTCTGTTCGACCACCTCCCCGCCGAGGAGCAGGGCGAAGGAGCGCAGGACACGCGCCGGATGATCGGGGCGGCGCAATCGTTGCGGCTCGCGCTGATGCAGCACATCTTCCTCAAAGCCGTCTCGGTCCCGGTCTTCAGCCGCGCCAATGATATCAGCCGCGAAGACGTGCTGGAGATGGTGTTCAGCCTGCGAATCGAGGATGCACTCGCCCAATTGCGGCGCGCCTTCCCGACGCATTTCCCCTCGCCGCATGACTTCGCGCTGGATGCTCCGGCGGAATATCCCGATGCAGAAGCACAAGGCTATGCCGCGATCACGCGCGACTTCATCGACCCGATAGAGCGGGCCTATGCTCTGATGTTGAGATTGTCGGTGGCGATTGCCAACCAGTTCGGGGCGCACGGCTAAGCGCGCGCGCAAACCTTACGCGAGGTCGGACAGACGCCGTTCGAGCCGCGAATGGATCGCGCGTGCAGGTGAGGCCATCTCGAATCCGCCGCGCCATGCCGTATCGAGGCGCGAGATGCGCATATGGAGCGCCTGTGTCTCGGCGATCAATTCACGCGTTTCCGGCTCCAGCGCCGCGAGCGCCTTGGGATCGGAGCCGCGATCTTCGGGCAAAGTGCCGTGGCGGCGCACCTGATCTTCGGACAGTTCGCCGGAGAAGAATGCGCGCTGGTTCAGCAGCCATGCCAGCACATGCATCATCCGCGTGGTGGTCTTGAGCCCCTCGGTCGAGAGCGCAAGCCGCGCAGCGCAATCCTCGCCCACTTCCGGCTCGCGCGTGCCCAGCGCAAAGACCGCGCGGACGTCATCAGCGAGGACCAGAGCTTCGGTATAGAGCGCCTCGATAATCGGACGCGAAAGGTTGGTTGTGCGTGTCATTCACCCACTGCGCTATGCCCCAAAGCACCGCGATACCAGCACCCTATGGTTACTTTCCCGATAGGATTTGCCGCCGTCCCGATGCGGAACAGTTCCGGTCGTTTGTTAAGCAGGGTTTCGGGTGGGGTGTTTGTGGGGTTGTGGGTTTGAGAGGTTGTAAGGTGTCGGATGGGTTTTGGTTTGAGAGGTTGGACCAAGGTTCCGCGAGTCTTTAGTTTGCGAAGGCGCCTCCGCGCCTTCGTCCTCGCTAGACGTGCGGCAAGCCGCACCCGCTGCGGGCGGCCGGTCGGCCTTGCGGTCTGCTAGTCGCAAACCGTGCTCCGCGACACGATCAATGGCTTGGGATGGTTCGACGCCGCAGGCGTCGCAAGCGCGACCGCGCGCCCGAGCTTATGCGAGGATAGCCAAGTGAGCGGACGCGAACGCCGGCGCTTGAGGCGCAAACAAACAAATCGCGAAAAGCAAGTTAAGCGATAATATCGGGCAGCAGCGTGTCTTCGATCGCGGCGATCTGATCCTTCAGCCTGAGCTTGCGCTTCTTCAGCCGTGCGATCTGGAGCTGGTCGGACGAGCCTGTGCTGCTCAAGGCGACAATCGCAGCGTCAAGGTCGCGGTGCTCGGACCGCAACACTTCCAGCCGTTTCTGTAGCTCCGCTTCGGTCATTGCCTCTCAACTCGCAAGTTTGCGATTTGTGTTCCCCCACGAACATAGGGTCAAGATCAGGGCCCATAGCCGCACGCGGCCAATCGCGCCATCCGGAGCGCTCGGTCTGTCGCAAAAATGCACAGGATGAACCCTTAGACCATCGCAAAACGCTTTGCATTCGGCGGTTGGTGTGTTTTCTTGTGGTTCTGCGGCTCCGCCGTCAGGTGCCGAGTCGCTCTTTCGAGGGCTGATCGTTTTGGGCAACTCCCAGAACCGGCCCCCGACCATATATATAGGAGAACGCATATGGCATCGTCGGCAGCTTCATCTCACGTGAATGCTCTCCAGTCCAAACATGCAGGCCTCGACGCGCAGCTGCGCGATGAAATGGCCCGGCCAGTTCCCGATGCGGCGATGATCCAGGAAATCAAGAAACAGAAATTGCGATTGAAAGAGGAAATTTCGCGCAACTAGCCACGCGGGCCGGCTAACCGGTCAAGGCGCGCGCGCTTGCCCCCCGCACATTCTGGCCCGTTTCGGGGTCAGTTGCGCTGTTTTGCGCGCGCGATCCCCTTTGCTTTTCCGCCTCTGACGGCCTAGGTCGGATACAATCATGACCGCCGCCGCTTCCTCTGCTCGACAGATCCTGACCCGCCTCCACGATGTGATGGCGACCCGTCTGCACGCGCAGGGCAAACTGGATCAGGTGGTCGAGATTGTCGGCGAAAGCCTCACCAGCGAAGTCTGCTCGATCTATCTGCTGCGCGAGGGGATGCTCGAACTGTTCGCAACGCGCGGGCTGAACAAAAGCGCGGTCCATGTCACCCGCATGGCAATTGGCGAAGGCCTGACCGGTACGATTGCCGACAATGTCGAAACGCTCAATCTGGCTGAGGCCAAGGCGCATCCCGACTTTCAGTACCGCCCGGAAACGGGTGAGGAGAAATTCCACTCCTTTGCCGGCGTGCCGATTGTCTACCGCGAGCGTGCGGTGGGCGTCCTGTGCGTCCAGCATGTCGACCCGCGCCGCTATGAAGAGGTCGAGATCGAGGCGCTCCAGACCACTGCAATGGTGCTGTCCGAACTGATCGCCAATGCCGAGCTGGTCGATGAGGAAGAGGCGCGCGGGCTGACCGAGGCGCAATCCGGCCCGCAGACGCTCACCGGCCTGACTCTGGTCAAAGGGCTGGCGGCGGGCATTGCTGCCTATCACCAGCCCCGCGTCGAAATCATGCAGGTGATGGCCGACGATATCGAGGCCGAGCGCGAGCGGGTCTATCGCGCCTTTGATAAGATGCGCGAACAGATCGACAATCTGTCGAGCCAGGCCGAATTCCGCATTGGCGGCGAGCATGAAGAGGTGCTCGAGACCTACAAGATGTTCGCCTATGACGAAGGTTGGTCGCGGCGCATCAACGAAGCAATCGACAGCGGATTGACCGCAGAGGCGGCGATCGAGCGGGTGCAGCAGCACACACGGATGCGGATGCGCGAGATCGACGATCCGCTGCTCGCCGACCGGATGCACGATCTGGAGGATCTGGCGAACCGGCTGTTGCGCATTGTCTCAGGCCAGCTGGGCACCGCCGCGCAGCAGGGTCTGCGCAAGGATACGATCCTGATCGCCAAGAATCTCGGCCCCGCCGAACTGCTTGAGTATGATCGGCGGCGTTTGAAAGGCGTGATCCTCGAAGAAGGCTCGCTTACCGCGCATGTGGTGATCGTAGCGCGCGCCATGGGCGTGCCGGTGCTAGGCCGCGCGAACCATGGCAAAGGGGGCATTCGCGGCGTGATCCGTGAAGGCGACGAAATCCTGCTCGACGCGACCAAGGCCAATGCGACCGTGCGCCCTTCCGCTCAGGTCGCCGATGCCTTTGCCCAGCGCTTTGCCAAGTCAAAAGAGAAGCAGGCTGCCTATGCCGCGCTGCGCGATGTCGAGCCATTCACCCGCTGCGGCACGCGCATTCAGGTGATGATGAATGCCGGACTGCGCGACGATATCAGCGCGCTGGCATTGACCGGCGCGGACGGTGTCGGGCTGTTCCGCACCGAATTCCAGTTCCTCGTTTCCGCCACGCTCCCGGCGCGCGAACGCCAGCTTAAACTCTACCGCGACGTGCTGGATGCGGCTGGAGACAAGCCGGTGATCTTCCGCACGGTCGATATTGGCGGCGACAAAGCGGTGCCCTATCTCGCCAGCGAGATCGCGCAGAATGACGAGAATCCCGCAATGGGCTGGCGCGCGCTGCGGCTCGCGCTCACCCGCGAAGGGTTGATGAAGGCTCAAGCGCGCTCGCTGCTCGAAGCGGCGGCCGGTCGCTCGCTCTATGTCATGTTCCCGATGGTGTCCGAAGTATGGGAATTCGACGCGGCCAAGGCGGTGTTCGACGATCAGCTCGCCTTCCTGCGCTCGAAAAAGAAGATGGTGCCGGACGAGATTCACTTTGGCGCAATGCTGGAAGTTCCCGCGCTCGCCGAAGTGCTTGATCTGCTGCTGCCCAAGCTGTCCTTCCTCTCGGTCGGGACCAATGATCTTACGCAGTTCCTGTTCGCCGCCGACCGCGCCAATCCGGCGCTGGCCGAACGCTATGACTGGCTCAGCATCCCGATCCTGCGTTTCCTGCGGCGCGTGGTGCAGAGCACGATTGGGAGCAATGTCGACCTTGGAGTTTGCGGCGAGATGGGCGGGCGCAGGCTGGAGGCACTAGCGCTTCTCGCCATCGGGTTCCGCCGCCTTTCGATCACACCCGCAGCTGTCGGCCCGATCAAGGAGCTGGTGCGCAAGGTCGATCTGGCCGAGCTCGGCAATGCGATGACCGCCTGGCTTGCAGATCCCTCGACGAACCTGCGCGCTGAACTCAGCCAGTGGGCAGCCGAACGCGATATTGAAACGGACTAACCCGGGCTTGCGGCGCAGCGGCTCAGGCCGCCTCCACACGCACTCGTCTCGACCCGGCATACGAAGAATTACGAAGCGAATCCTTGACTCGCGGTAAGGGACGAAGTTTCAGTGTCGTCCAACGAATTCAAAAAACCACGCACAAGTGGATGGGTCATGGGAAACGAACAGGAAATCGCTGAAGAAGACGCGCCCGAGCTTGAGGAGACAAGCCCGGCAAGCGCGGGCGATCGTCTGCGTGAAGCGCGCGAGGAAAAGCGGCTGGAACTGTCGCATATTGCGGGCGAGACACGCATTCCGATCCGCCATCTGGAATCGATCGAAACGAGCGCGTTCGAGGCGCTGCCTTCGCGCACCTACGCCATCGGCTTTGCCAAGACCTATGCGCGCAGCGTCGGACTTGACCCTGATGAGATCGCGCAGGCGGTGCGCGAGGAACTGGCCGATGGCCATGCGCGCGCCTCGGCCATTTCAGGCGGGATGGAGCCGGGCGATCCGGCCAAGCTGCCCTCTGCCGGTCTTGCATGGTTTGGCGGGTTCGCCGCGCTGATCCTCGCGCTGGGCGTGATCTTTTTCTACAACACCCATTTCGGCGCAGGCACAGGCCCGGCATCGCTGATCGCTGAAAGCGACGCGGCGGATGACGCAGCAGAGACTGCGCAAAATGGCGATGCAGCGCAGCTTGCCAGCACGGGAGATGCCGGAACGGCCTCGGGCGCAGCACAGCCAGCGCCCTCCGCAAGCGGTCAGGTCGTCTTCACCGCCACCGGAGAAGGCGCCTGGGTGCGCTTTTACGAAGATGGCGGCGAGCGGCTGTTTGAGGGCGTCATGCAGGATGGCGACACTTACGAAATTCCCGCAGATGCCGAGGACCCGCGGATCAATACCGGACGTCCCAATCTCTTCACCATCACGATAGGCGGGCAGCGTGTTCCGCCGATTGCAGAAGAGATGATCCCGGTCGGCAATGCGCCGGTTTCAGCCGAAGCGCTGCTCGCACGCGCGGACGCGCCTGCCGGGGAAACCGCCAACAACTAGGTTTCGCGCTTAGGCCGAGCGACCTCGACCCATCCGAAATGGAGCCACATTCCCCCGTTTAGTGGCCTCGCGCACTCGACTTGCGAGCGTCGGTTGGGCACAGATTCGGCTCATATTCATGCGCGTGCGGCCATCTTTGGCAGCCAAAGTCTCGCGCACATTCAAACCAGGGAGCCCGACCCGACATGAGCCCTCGCAATCCGCTCACCCTCTTCAGCAAAACCGTTCCCGCATTGGGAGCATTGGTCTGCGCCGCAGTGGTCGCGACCTCGCCCGTTCCCGCCGCTGCGCAGGACAATTCCGAGGCCCGCCTGCGCCGCGCCGAAGCCGAGATCCGCGCGCTGCAACGCGCTGTGTTTCCCGGCGGTGACGGCCGCTTTTTCGAGCCGCAGATCACCTCTGACGGTGCGCCGAGCAGCACTGTCACCACCCGCACGCCTTCGACCACAGCGGTTACCGATATTCTCGCGCGGCTCGATGCGATCGAAACCCAGCTCCAGCGCCTCACCGCGCTGACCGAGGAAAACACCAACGCGCTCAGCAATATGGAGCTGCGCGTGGCAGCGCTCGAAGAACAGCGCAGCGCGGGTGCTGTGACAACGCCTTCGCCTTCGGGCGCGACCCCGCAGCCTTCGAATGAGCCGATCGCAACCAACTCCAACCTCGCCGCGATGAGCGATGGTGCCTCCGATGGCAGCGAAGATGCGCAATCCGCCGCCGCCGCTGGCCCTTCCGCCGAACGGCTCGCCGCAGTGCAGGAAATCACCAAGCCGCAGACCGACGATGCGGGCGATGACGAATATTCCTACGGCTTCCGCCTGTGGAATGCGGGCTTCTATCCCGAAGCGCGCCAGCAGCTTGCCTCTTACGTCGAGGGTTATCCCGACCACTCGCAAATCTCTTATGGCCGCAACCTTCTGGGCCGCGCTTTCCTTGACGATGGCATGCCGGAGGAAGCCGCGCGTTGGTTCCTGCGCAATTATCAGGCTGACCGGACCGCGCGCCGCGCGCCGGACAGCCTGCTGTTCCTCGCCGAAAGCATGATCGCGATGGGTGACACCCGCCGCGCCTGTATCGCTCTGTCCGAATTTGGCGAGACCTATCCTGCAGTCGCAACCGGGCGGCTCGCTGACCAGTATGAAAGCAATCGCCGCCGCGTCACCTGCGACGGTTAAGCCCGCATTGGGCACGGATTGGGCACCAGTTGCCTAGGGGGGCGCGCCGATCGATACGCCAGCCGGTCATACACCTGACCTAGGGGCGCTCGACCCCGAACTGATCGCGCGGTTCCGCGAGGAGCTGGGATCTTTGTGGCCGGTGGAAGACCGCAATGGCCCGCTTGGCCTTGCGGTCTCTGGCGGGCCTGACAGTCTCGCGCTGCTACTGCTCGCCGCTGCCGCATTGCCAGGCGAGATCGCTGTGGCAAGCATCGACCACGGCTTGCGCGAGGAAGCGGCGAGCGAAGTCGCCTTGGTCGAAGGTCTGTGTGCCGCGCTCGACGTGCCCTTCACCGCGATTTCAGTGCGGCTCGAACGGGGCAATCTTCAGGCCAAGGCGCGCGAGGCGCGTTATGCCGCTTTGCGCGAATGGGCCTGCGACCAGAACCTTGGAGCGGTTGCGACCGCTCACCACGCCGACGATCAGGCAGAGACTTTGCTGATGCGGCTCGCGCGCGGAAGCGGGCTACCCGGCCTTGCCGGAGTGCGCGCGGGCACGCTTTTGCCCGATAGCGAGATCGCGTTGATCCGCCCGCTGCTATGGGCGCGCAAAGCCGATCTGGAGGCTCTGGTTGCCTCAGCCGGTATCACGCCAGCGCAAGACCCCTCCAACGCCAGCCGCGCTTTCGACCGGGTGCGGGTGCGCCAGCATCTGGCGCAGCATGACTGGCTCGACGCCGAGGCGCTGGCGACAAGCGCAGGCCATCTGGCCGAGGCAGCGCGCGCGCTCGATTGGTATGCGGAGCTCGATTGGGAGGAGATGGTCGCGCTTGAGGATGATGAGGACAGCCCGACCTACCGCTATTACGCCAATGTCCCGCGCGTCATCCAGATCGAGACGGTCTGCCGGATTGTCTCCGCCTTGGGTGGCCGCGTCAGCCGCAGCGAAGCGGGGCGTGCTGCCGACCGCTTGTGGCGCGGCGAGAATGCCTCGCTAGGCGGCGTTCTGGCGAGCGCGAGCAGCGAACCGATGGAAGGCACACCGCTCCATTGGCGGGTATGGCGCTTCAGTCCCGAACCGCCCCGAAGAACGCATTAGGGCGCTCTGGTTGATTAAGAGAGGATGCGGTCGCCCACGCCGATATACTGGCCGCGCGTAATCACGACCTTGTCCCCGCGCGAAGTGATCGCGAACAGCTTCTCAGCGAAGGGATCGGGCACTCCGATGCAGCCATGCGAAGCATAGCCGTTCATCACCGGCGAACCGTGGATCGCGATCCCGTCCCAAGTCAGCCGCAGCGTCCAGGGCATGGGCGCGTTGTTGTATTTCTCTGACACATTGTCGCGTTCCTTGGTCAGGATCGGGAAGGTGCCGAGCGGGGTCGGGTGCGAAGTTGTGCCCAGCAGCGCAACCGCAGTGCCAATTTCGTGCCCGTCGCGGAACACGCTGATAACCCGCGCATCAAGATCGACGGTGATGACCAGCGGGCCATTGGAAGGCGCGCGGCTCTCATCCCAATACCATTCGCCATAGCGGATCGTGCCGGTGATCGGCAGGATGCTTTTGACCACGAAGGGATCGTCGCTGGCGGCCTGTGTGACCCGTGCCTGCGCGACTTGTGCTGGCGCCGGTTCCGGAGCGGCTTGAACCATCGGGTTGGAAATCATCCGCGCCGCAGGTGCGCGCGGAGCAACTACAGTCGGCGCAGCGATTTCAGGCATCGGCGCGGCAGGCGCGGCATCGAATGTTGGTGCGGGCGGAAGCTCGGGCAGGTCCTCGACATCGGTTTCGGTCACAAAGCCGTAAGGCTGCGGCAGGCTCGGATCGACCACGATTGATGGCCCGCCCGTGGACGGGTCAATCGCGCGGATCGCGGCATCCGCCTCGGCGGCTACGACTACCGCAGCATCGGCTGCATCATCGGCAGAGGTCTGCGCAAGCGCGAAGCTTGCCCCTCCGGCGAGAGCGACAAGACCGGCAAAAGCGGTGAGGCGGATAGATTTGAAAGCCATAATTGAAAGGTCCGGATACCCTGATTGAACAGCCTCTATATGCCCGACTTACGTGTTAACCGCCAGTGAGCAGGCAGCCTGCGTCCCTTGCGGGGACGGGGGGAGCGCAAAGGTTAAAATGTAAATTCTGGTATGGAGAGGCCTCGAAAGCCTGCTCAGGCAGCATCAAGCGCGCTTTGCCAGCGCGACAGGCGCTCTTCGCGAGTCGCCTCATCCATGTCAGGCTCGAAGGCAGACAGAGTGCCGCGCATCTTTGCCGCCGCGCTTTCCAGATCGGGATACAGCCCCGCGCCGGCAGCCGCGAGCATCGCTGCACCCAGCGCGGTTGTCTCGACAAAACCGGGCCGCTCCACCGTCAGGTCCAGCATGTTTGCAAGGTCCTGCGCCATCCAGTCATTCGCCGCCATCCCGCCATCGATTCTGAGCGTTCCCCACGGCGTGCCGTCAGCGGCAAAGGCCTGCGCAAGGTCATGCGTCTGATGCGCCATCGCCTCCAGCGCAGCGCGCGCCAGCTCGGCTTTCCCGCTCGCGAAACTCAGCCCCGTAATCACTCCGCGTGCATCGGGTCGCCAATGCGGTGCGCCAAGGCCGGAGAGCGCAGGCACAATGGTCACGCCGCCCGTATCGGGAACCGAGCGCGCCAGCTCCTCGGTCTGGCTGGCGACATCCACAATGCCGAGCGAATCGCGCAGCCATTGCACCAGGCTGCCCGCGACGAAGACCGATCCTTCGATGGCATAGGTCCGCTTGCCGTCCAGTTGGGTCAGCACCGTGCCTAGCAGCCGGTTCGTGGAATGCGGAATCGTCTCTCCCTGATTGGTGAGCACGAATGCGCCGGTGCCATAGGTCGCTTTGGTCTCACCGGGCGAGAGGCAGGCTTGCCCGATCGTCGCCGCCTGCTGGTCGCCTGCAAGGCCGGTGATCGGGATTTCACGCCCGAACAGGCTCACCTCGGTTTCGGCCAGCTGGCCCGACATATCGGTGACTTGCGGCAGCGCGGAATGCGGCACGCCCAGCAATTCGCACAGCCCCTCGTCAAAGCCCTCACCCGCAAGCTCCATCAACAAGGTGCGGCTGGCATTGCTGGCGTCACTGATATGCGAAGCGCCGCCGGTGAGCTTGTAGACCAGCCAGCATTCAACCGTCCCAAACGCCAGAGTGCCCGCATCCGCAGCGATCTTCACTTCGGCCACATTGTCGAGCATCCAGCGCATTTTGGTGCCGGAGAAATAGGGGTCGAGCAGCAGGCCAGTGCGGCGCTGCACGTCGGCTTCGTGCCCGGCCTCGCGCAAGGCGGTGCAGAACGGCTCGGTCCGCCGGTCCTGCCACACGATCGCGCGGGTGAGCGGCTTGCCCGTGTCTTTGTCCCACGCGACCACAGTCTCGCGCTGATTGGTGATGCCGATACCCGCGATCATGGCCGCGCCGCCCGCGTCGGGGATGACTGCAAGCGCACATTTGAGCGTCTTCTCCCAGATTTCACCTGCGTCATGCTCGACCCAGCCCGATTGCGGATAGTGCTGGGTCAGCTCTTCCTGTGCAGAGGCGACCAACACCCCGTCGCTTGCAAACAGCATCGCGCGGGTCGAAGTGGTGCCTTCGTCCAGAACTAGAATGTAGTCGGCCATGCGGGTTCCTCTCTCCTGGACGTGACATGTGCCACGCCTCGCTCCATATGCAACCCTATGTCACGCATACCTTCCAAGCCCTGGCCCACAGGGATCGCCGACCAGGTAGAGCCGCTGGTGATGCGGGTGCTTGCGCCCAATCCCTCGCCCTACACATTCACCGGAACGCAGACCTATGTCGTGGGTCAGGAGGACGGACCCGATTGCGCGGTGATCGATCCGGGGCCTGATGATCCGGCGCATATTGCCGCGATTGAGGCAGCAATATGCAATCGCGTGGTCTCTGCGATCATGTGCACCCACACCCACCGCGATCACTCACCCGCCGCTGCGCCGCTCGCCAAACTGACCGGAGCGCCAGTTGTGGGCTGCGCGCCGCTGGTGCTCAATTCGGACCTGCCGCGTTCTGACGAGGCCTTTGACACGACTTACGAGCCTGACCGGGTGCTCGAAGATGGCGAGCAGATGCGCGGGACCGGTTGGACGCTGACTGCGGTGGCGACGCCGGGGCACACATCCAACCATCTGTGCTTCGCGCTGGAGGAAAGCGGCGCGCTGTTTACCGGCGATCACGTCATGGGCTGGTCAACCAGCGTGGTGATCCCGCCTGATGGCGACATGGGCGACTATATGGCGAGCCTGGAGAAACTGATGGCGCGCGATGACAGCGTCTACCACTCCGCCCACGGCGCGGCGATTGAGAAGCCCAAGCAGCTGGTGCGCGGCATGATCGGCCATCGCCGCCAGCGCGAGAACCAGATTGTGCGGCTGATGAGCGAGCGAGCGCGGACCGCGGCCGACTTTATTCCCGATATGTATAAGGGGCTGGACGAACGCCTGATCGGTGCAGCCGAGATGAGCGTCACCGCGCATCTTATCGACCTGCAAAAGCGCGGGCTGGTGGCACAGGAGGGCGAGATATGGCGCACGATCTGAAGGACGCAGCTTCGCCGGTGCAAGCCGACATTCTCCCCCCGCTCGCGCCAGAAGATCGCGGCATTCTGTCCTCACGCGGAGAGGCTATGCTGGCGCTGCTCGCCGCCGCCTTGCTGGTTGCTGCTCTGGCATTTGGCTGGCGTGCCTATGTCTATCAGGAAGAGGGCGATCCGGTCGCCAGCGCGATGCTGGCCTTTGAAAAGCAGAACTCGCTGGTGGTTTTCTCCAGCCGGTTCGAAGTCGTCGCCGAAAGCGTCAATACGCGCAGCGTGGCCGGCGTGAATGTCGATCTGCTCGAAAGCCGTCAGGCGGCGATCATTCCGGCGAGCGTGGAATACCGGATCGACCTGTCGGGCATGGAAGCGGACGATATGGAATGGGATGAAGAGGCGCAGCTGCTCACCGTCACACTGCCCCAACTCCAGACCTCACGGCCCAATCTGGACGAAGCCAAAGCGCGCATCTTCACCGAAGGCGTCTGGGTTAGCCGCGATGCCGCGCGCGAGCTTGCCGCCAACAATTCCGAGCAGGCAGAGCGCCGCGCGGTAGAGTTCGCCAAGAACCCCGAAGTCCTCGCCCTTGCCCGCACCGCCGCGCGCGAAGCTGTGCGCCAGAACCTTGCCGTACCGTTACAGGTCGCAGGTTACGAAGCGGCACGGGTCGAGGTGCGGTTTGCCAGCGACGCGAATTAGGCCAGCGCCAGCTTCAGCCTCACTGCATATCGAACACATTATCGTCCGAGTTGCGGTCGATATATTTGTTGTAGGGATCGATCCCGACATAGAGCGGTTCTTCAGCCGTCACGATGCGGATTTCCTGATTGCCTGACCGCACAGGCCGCCGCTCCATCAGCAGCACATTGGCACTGTCGAACACGCCCCGACCCGGCCTTGCGGTAAAGGCTCCGATTTCGATTGTGTCATCCAGCGGGCTTTCAGTTTCGACGCCCTCGCCATCGGCATAATACTTGGCCGCCTCGACCGTCATCACGGTTTCCCAAGTGCCATTGGCCAGCTCGCGCGTTTCGGCGCTTTCGACCTTCATGTCGTAAAGCGTGATCCGGCGCAGCAGATCCTCGACCAGCTGGCGTTCGGCATCATCGCGCGCAAGGCTGAGGAAACCGTCAACCAGATCGGTCGAAATCGCATAGGGTGCGCCTTGGAAACGGTAGCGCGCGATCAGCTCTGCCAGCATCGCATTGACGCGGTCCTCGCCCAGCCGGTCTTGCAGCAGATACATCACCACCGCGCCCTTGCGGTAATGGATGTAGGGCTGGTTCTCGACCCTTTCGAGCGGCAATTCCTCGATCGCCTCGCTGCCGCGCGAAGTCAGGTAATTGTTGAGCTCGAACTGGAGGAAACGGCGCATCTGATCCTCGCCATACATCTCCTTCATCACCATCATCGCGGAATATTGCGCCATGGTTTCAACCATGATCGTGCCGCCCTGCTGGTTGGCGCTGATGATCTGGTGGGCCCAATATTGGTGCGCGACTTCATGCGCGACCACATAGGTCACCGCATCGATCTCGCCCTCATCGGCATAGTCGGCGACAAAGCCGATGCTTTCCGAATAGGGCATGGTCCCGGCAAAGGCCTGCGCGAAGCTGGCATAGCCGGGGAATTCGATGATGCGCGCATGTGGGAACTGGTATGGCCCGAAATTGGCGCGATAATAGTCGAGCGATGCGTCCAATGCGGTGAGCATCCGCTCGACATTGGCCTCATGCGTCGCGTGGTAATAGACCTGCAACTCGACCCCTTCGGACTCGCTCGTAGCGATCTGGTAATCGGCTGACTGGATCGAGAAGAAGGACAGGATCGGTGTGTCGGAGACAAAGCGCGCGGTTCTGCGGCCATTCTCGACAGTGTCGGAGACGCGCACGCCCGGTGCAATCGGCGTCTGGCCTTCGTCTGTGATGATGGTGATATCGGCGGTCACCCAATCGACCCCGACATAATTCTCCTGCCGCGAGGCCTCATCGCCCAAGGGCGCGGGGCGCAGTTCGGCAGGCAGATCATATTCGCGCCGCGTCGCACGGTCCTGCAAAAGTCCTGCGCGGTTCATCCCGATCTGCGGGGCAAATTCGGAATTGTTGAGGAAAGTGCCGTTGCGCACCAGCCGCGTATCATTGCCGCTATGGCGGTAACCCTGCTGCCAGCGCTGGGTCTTGAAAGTCAGCTCGCTCGTGTCACCCGGCGCAAGCGGTGTGTCGAAGCGATAGATGAAATATTTGAACTCCTCATCTTCCATCTCAAGTGTCGCACCTGCGACCTGAAGATCGAGAATCTCAGCATCGGGATCGGGCAGACGGACATGCAACACCTCGATCACTTCATCGGTATCATTGAGGATCGCATAACGTCCGGTCGCATCCATGCGGATGTCTTGCGGCCACAGCTCGACCTCGAACTGCATATCGGTGACGGCCGGCTGCACGACATTTTCGTATTGCAGATATTTCTTCTCATATTCGGCCAGAGCGGCTTCGTTGTCTTCCGCGGTGCGGTAGCTTTCGACGACGTTGATCTGGTTGAAGATAAACCCGCCAGAGCCAAGCGCGACCAACGCACCGACCCCCAAAAGAGCGCCTGCTGAAGATTTGAGCCGCGCCGGAACGCGCTTCAAACGGGGCGCCAACGCGGTTTCTGTCCCGCGCCGCCAAAGCAGATGCGCGGCGACTGCAAAGATCAGCGCAACCGCGCCCCAATAGAGCCGCAGCCACCAGCTCAGTCCATTGCCGACCGTGTTGCCGTTCAAATCCGAAATCGGGTTGGGGCCGGTCGATCCGTATAGGTAAAGCGGGTGCTCGTAACCGAAGGCGAAGAGCACATTGGTGGCGACGATATAGAGCACCATCACCGCCCAGCCGATATATTTGTTGGGGCTGAGCGCCTGCACAAACACGGCCAGAATCGCGAGGATGAGCATGTCGACCGTGAAAGGCAGCAAATACCATCCGAGATATTTGATCAATTCGGGCGATACTCCGCGCGCGAGCTGGATCAGCGTTGCAGAGACGACGCTCACCGCCAGCGCGGCGAGCAGCACGATTGCCACTGCGATGGTCTTGGGCACCATGTAACTCCAGCCCGGTGTCGGGGTGGAATCGATGATTTCGTGCATTTTGCGATCACGGTCGCGCCAGACCAGTTCGCCCGCATAATAAATCGCGATGATGACCGGGATCAGGGTAAATCCGCCTTGCAATATCGGGATAACCGAGAATGTCAGCGGGCGCGCAGACACGCCATAGAGCTGATTGCCCAGGAACAGTCCGCCGCTGGTGTTAAACACGCCGATCATCAGCAGAACAAAGAAAGCAGGGTGTTTGACGACCTGCATGATTTCGAATCGTGTGCGGGTGATGAGCCGCGCCCAGCCGCTCTTGTCCGGCTGGAGTGCAGGCAGGACATCCACGGTTTGCGGCGGCACCGCGGCAAGCGCGGCTTCCTTCAACGATTGCTTACGCAATTTGCGCTGCGAGATGCCTTTTTCGGTAAAGCTGAAGCGCCAATAGGCGATGGCCAACATCACGAATGCAAAGCCCAGCCAGATGATCCGGTTGGCGAGTAATCCGCCTTCGAGCGGCGGCACCTGTGTGTTCGATTCCGCGATCGTCCAATAACGTGTCGCATTGGCGAGAGCGCCCAGCCCGAACGGCTCGAACAAGGCTGCAGTGTCCTGCAAATCGGGCCGACCCTGCACAACCGATATCAGGATCGTCCAAAGGACAAGGAACACCACCACCGCGACGTAAGTGTACATCATCGACCGCGTCATGGTGGCGATCGCAAAGAACAGCGCGGACACCATGAACATGCCCGGCAAAGCATAGATGAAATAGGCGCTGGTATAGAATGACAGGTGGTTCGGCCCCAATGTCTCGGGATCGACCCACGGCATCAACGAACCCAGGAATATCGCCAGCGGCACGGTCGCAAAGGCAAGCGCAGCGGCGAGGAACGCGCCGGCAAATCGCCCGATCAAATAGTCGAATTTCTTGACCGAAGTGGAGCGCACCATCGGCCCGAACCCGCTATCATCATCGCGCACGATCACATTCGCCACGAATGCGGTCGAGATAAACATAAAGAACAGCGTCAGCACCAGATGCGTCTGGATGATCGCAACCGGCGCATTGGCATTGATATTGCCGCCGCCGCCGATCTGGACATTGTCCGAGACGGTCGCAAAGAACGTCAGCAGGAAAAAGAGAATTGCGCCCACCCAGAAAACCGGATTGCGCAGCTGGTAGCGAAATTCGAATGCGGTGATCTTACCGAACATTTGCCAGTCCCCCCTTACGCCGCAGCGCTTGCGGGAGCGGTCTCATCAGCACCGGCTTGGCGCGATTTGGCGAGGGTGGAGAAGTAGACATCCTCCAGCCCGCCTTCGACGCTGGCAAAGCCGTTTGCCGGATCGCTGTCCGACATCACATGAACGATGGTCTTGCCGGCATAGAGCTTGGTCGAGATCACCTGATATTGCGCGCGCACTTCATCGATCTCGTGGCGCTCGATAGTCTTGGACCAGACGCTGCCTTTAGCCTGTTCGATCAGATCTTTGGGCGCGCCCTGCTGCTTGATCTGGCCGAGCACGATCACCGCCATCTGGGGGCACAGATCGGACACATCATCGACGATATGGGTGGAGAGGATCACCACCACATTCTCGCCGATTTCAGCGAGCAGGTTGAGGAAACGGTTGCGCTCTTCGGGGTCAAGGCCGGCGGTAGGCTCGTCAACGATGATAAGCTGCGGATTGCCGATCAGCGCCTGCGCAATGCCGAAACGCTGCCGCATCCCGCCGGAAAAGCCCGCAATCGCCTTCTTACGCACATCCCACAGGTTGGTCTGGGCGAGCAATGTCTCGACGGTATCCTTGCGCTCGCCCTTGTTCGCAACGCCTTTGAGCACCGCCATATGGTCGAGCATATCATAGGCCGAAACACGCGGATAAACGCCGAAATCCTGCGGCAGATAGCCTAGCGTCTCGCGCAGTTTTTCCGGATCGGCGATTATGTCGATATCGCCAAAAGTGATCTGGCCGGTTGTCGGTGTCTGGAGCGTCGCCACGGTGCGCATCAGCGTCGATTTTCCCGCGCCATTGGGACCGAGCAGCCCGTACATCCCCTTGGGAATTGAAAGCGTCACATCATCCAGCGCGCGGGTGCCGTTGGAATAGGTGTGGCTGACATTGACGAGCTCGAGCATAATGGTGTCCCTCCTGTTGGAAGGCACGCTACCAAGGTGTCTTATTCCAGTAAAGCACCGTTCATCGAACTGGCTGTGCTGTCTGTCGGTGCAATCAGGCGGTGAGTTCGCCGCGCTCGAACATTTCGGCGAGCTGAAACTTCTGGATTTTGCCTGAACCGGTGAGCGGGAATTCTTTCATCCACACCCAGTGTGCGGGTGTCTTTTGCGGAGATAGCCGCGCGCGAATATGCGCTTTCAGTTCGTCGTTGGAGGGACGATCAGCCCCTTCGGCAAGCCGCATGAAGCAGCACACGATTTCGCCCCATCTCTCATCCGGAACACCTGCGCAGGCGACCTCGGCGATGGCAGGATGTTCAAGCATTGCGGCCTCGATCTCGGCAGGGAACAGGTTTTCGCCGCCGCGAATGATCATCTCTTTGACGCGGCCCGTTATCTTCACATAGCCGCGCGCGCTCATGCTCCCCAGATCGCCGGTATGCAGCCAGCCCTCGGCGTCGATTGTCTCGGCGGTCGCCTCGGGATTGTCGTTGTAGCCCTTCATCATGTTGAAGCCGCGCATGCAGATCTCGCCCTGCTCGTCGATGGCGCAGACGCTGCCATCATTGGGGGAGAGGATCGCGACTTCGACATGCGGGATTGGCTGACCGATAGTCTCGGTCAGTTCCGCGCCGGAATCGGTCGGCCATGCAGCTGTGATGCCCGGCGATGTTTCGGTCTGGCCGTAAACAATCAGGATCGGCACCCCGAAGGTTTCCTGTGCCGCCCGGTTCAGTTCCGGCGGAACCATCGCGCCGCCGCTGATGACGGTTTCAAGGCAACTCACGTCGATATCATGCGCCCGCGCCGCTTCGATAATGGCGTAGATCATGGTGGCAACCCCGCCCAGCATCTCGGGCTTCTCGCGCTCGATTGTTTTGGCGACCGCGACCGGATCGAACAGCGACACCAGCAGCAGCGTTCCGCCATTGGCAAGGGTTCCCAACACGCACACCGCGCTGCCCGCCGTATGGAAAAGCGGGAACGGGCAAGTGACCGTCTGCCCCTCCTTCAACCCCCAGCGGGCGAAGGCATCCTTGTTGCTCTGGAGCAGGCCGTGCTGATGCAGCAGCACGCCTTTGGGAAAGCCGGTCGTGCCCGACGTGTACTGGATCATGCAGATGTCGAGCGGCTTGCCCTCGCGCAGCTCGCCGTCACCCTCGCCTGAGAACAGCTCGGCGTGATCCTCTATGTCGATGATGAAGTCCGATGCGGGGAGGCCAGCCGCCGCCTCGTCCACCACGGGCCGCAAAGCGCTGCCGCGCACATTGGGCTGGTAATAGACCGCGCCCGATCCCGATTGTTCGAGCACATAACGCACTTCGCGCGGCGTAAAGCTCGGATTGACCGTCACCAGCACCAGCCCGGCCATCACCGAGCCCAGCTGGACCAGCACCCATTCGGGGCAATTGCCGCCCATGATCGCGATCCGGGTGCCCGCCGTATGGCGCGCCGCCAGCGCCCGTCCGCAGCGCTCAGCGTCGGCGAGCAGCTGGGCATAGGTCCATTCGCGCCCCACACTGCCATCGGCCAGCATCTCGCGCAGGGCCTTGGCATCGGGGCGGATCGCCACCTGTTCGCGCAAGGCCTCTTCGATGGTGCGCTCACGATATTCGGTGTCGGTCTGCGCCGGGCAGTAAGCCTCTTTGAGATCAAGCTCGTACATGCATTCCCCTCCGTGCGGCAAAGCTAACACATGGTGTGTGCAAAGCACTCGCAAAAAATTGCATCCGTGCTTATGTGACGTCCAACAAATCAGCGTGATAGAAGTGAGGAACACACGATGAGCGTAGAGAGCAAGATCCCCAGCGGCACCGAATTGCTCGGCGAAATCGACCGGCTGCGCAAAGAGCGCAATGCGGTGATCCTCGCGCATTATTACCAGACCCCCGATATTCAGGACATTGCCGACTTTGTGGGCGACAGCCTGGAATTGTCGCGCAAGGCGGCGGAGACGGACGCCGATGTCATCCTGTTCTGCGGGGTGAAGTTCATGGCCGACACCGCCAAGATCCTTTCGCCCGACAAGACCGTGATCCTGCCGGATATGGACGCCGGGTGCAGCCTCGAAGACTCCTGCCCGCCAGAGAAGTTCAAGGCTTTCCGCGAGGCGCATCCCGATCACATCGCGCTCACCTACATCAATTGCTCGACCGAGGTGAAAGCGCTCTCGGACATCATCGTCACCTCCTCCAGCGCGGAGACAATCCTTGAGCAGATCCCGCGTGACCAGAAGATCATCTTCGGTCCTGACCGTCACCTTGGCGGATGGCTCTCCCGCAAGTTCGATCGCGAGATGCTGCTGTGGCCGGGCGTATGCATCGTCCACGAAGCCTTCAGCGAGACCGAGCTACTCAAGCTGAAAGAGCAGCACCCCGATGCCCCCGTCGCCGCGCACCCCGAATGCCCGCCGACGATCATCGACCACGCCGATCACGTCGGCTCGACCAGCTCGATCCTGAAATTCGCCAAAAGCTTCGAAGGCGACACGCTGATCGTCGCGACCGAGCCGCACATCATGCACCAGATGGAAAAGGCGCTGCCCGAAAAAACCTTCATCGGAGCGCCCGGTGCGGACGGCAACTGCTCGTGCAATATCTGCCCCTACATGGCGCTCAACACGATGGAGAAAATGTACACCGCCCTGCGCGATCTGGAACCGCGCATCGAGATCGAAGAAGACATCCGCCTGAAAGCCAAACGCAGCCTCGACCGGATGCTCGGCATGGCCGGCGGGACGGTTGGTCTGGGGGACTTGGGCAAGGTGCCGTTTAGTGCGGATTGAGTCGCGCAGCCTCGTCTCGATCTCGTGCGGTTAGCGCGCGATGACCGCCGAAATCCGCTTTTTCTGGGCGCGTCTTAACGCAAATTACTGGTTTTACCCGGCCACCTTCGCCGTTCTTGCCGCGGTTCTGGCCACGACCGTCGTCTCTATGGACCGCAACGGCTTTGCCGAATTCCTGAGCGACTATGATTGGCTGGTTCCGGTAAGGCCGAAAGGCGCAGCGGATATTCTGATGGTCATGGCCGGAGCTGTAATCGGTGTCGCATCCACCGTGTTTTCGATCACTATTGTCGCGGTCAGCTATGCCAGTGGCACCTATGGTCCGCGCCTGCTGACCAATTTTCTGGAGGACAAGGGCAACCAGGTCAGCCTGGCGACCTTCATCGGCAGCTTCGTTTACGCAATCGTGGCGCTGCGATCTGTGCGGGCGGAGGACGAATCCGCCAGCACGGCCAGTGATGCAGCCGCGACCACCCTGCCCGGCTTCGCGCCGCAACTGTCGCTGCTAGTCGCCTATTTGCTGATGGCGGTCTGCGTCGCCGTGCTCGTCTTTTTCCTGCACCACGTGCCCTCGTCGATCCGGATCAACAAAGTGCTTGAGACAATCGGTGTGCGGCTGATCGACGCTGTGCGCGAAACCTATCCTGTCGAAGACGAGTTTTCCGACGCACGCGAGCCGGAGGGCGGCGAGGAACTCCGGGCCTCGGACGCCGGCTATGTCCAGATGATTGACTTCGCGGACCTCGAGGAAAAGGCGCGGGATTCAGGCGGCACCTTCTCGCTGCGTGTCCGAACAGGCGATTTTGTCCATCGCGGTCTGCCGCTGATGGATGTTAAAGGTTGCAGCGTCGACGACCTGAAGGACGAACTTCGCGAGTGCTTCTCGCTAGGCTCTGTGCGCACTCCCGAGCAGGATCCGCAATTCCTGATCGACGAGTTGGTCGAGATCGCCCTGCGGGCGTTGTCGCCCGGTATCAATGATCCCTTCACAGCGATCACCGCGCTGCATTGGCTGGGCGCGGCCACGTCAGAGATCGGACGCCGTGACTTGCGCAAAGATGTTTGCGGGGAAGATGCCGAAGATTGCCCGGTGATCCCGTGCCCTGATGATTTCCAGCACTATCTGAAACGCGGCTTTGGTTCTCTGCGCAGCGCCGTTGCGACCAGCCCCAACGCGGCGCTGGTGATGCTGGACGTGCTGGGCAACGCGGCGACGCCGGTGAAAGATCGCGACCGGCGCGAGATGTTGCGCGATCAGGGCCGGCTGCTGATCGAGCAAACGCGAGAAGCCTTGACCGGCCCCGACCTTCAGTCTGTCGAGGCGCGGTATCGCGAATTTGACAAGCGCTTCACGAACTAGCGTTTCGCCGCCGAGCTTGCCCTCGCCACCACAAGCGCTGAGCCCAGCAGCAGCATCCCAGCAATATCCAGCACCGTCAGCACTTCGCCGAACACGCTCCACCCGATCACTGCGGCAATCGCGGGCTGGGTCAGCAGTGCGAGCCCGATAATCAGCGGGGGAAAGTGGCCGAGTGAATAGACCATCAGCCCCTGCCCGATCAGCTGACTGCTCACAAACAGCACCAGGATCGGCGTCCAATTGGTTGGCCAGAACGGCTCTCCGAGCGCTAACGCCATCACCAGCAGCATGGGCGAGGCAAAGATGCTCACCCATACCAGCAGGCTCCATGCCCCAATCGCCGCGCGCGCATTCTGCAGGGTGAGCAGGTAGACCGCATAGCAAAGGCCCGCGAAGACGCAGAACAGATCGCCGACAAAGGTGCCGGTCGAAATCTCCAGACTGCGCCCCAGCATGATCCCCGCCCCGGCTAGCGCGCAAGTGATCGCAAGCCATTCGCGTCCCTTGGGCAGGCTGCGCGCGATGATGAAGCCCCAGAACATCAGCACGATCGATCCGCCATTACTGAACAGGGTCGCATTGCCGAGCCGGGTCAGCGCCACGCCAATATGCGTGCTCGCCAGATCAAGCCCCAGCGCGATTGCGCCCAGCGCCACCAGCACCAATGTTGTGCGCGGGATCCCCGTCATCCTTTGCCGCGTGGCAAGCGCCAGCAGGGCGAGAAACGGAAGTGCGAGAAACATCCGCCAGAAGGCCGCGCTCACCGGTCCCGTATCGGTCAGACGGACCAGCCACGGCCCCAGTGCAAGCGCAAAATTGCCCCCCAGAAGCGCGGCCAGAAGCAGCCAAATGCGAGCGCCCGCCAAGGGCTTGGCAAGATTTGCTTTTGGCTCCCCCTCATTTTCCATGCTTGCGACTTAGCGCCGACATCTCCAAGTGAATAGCCAATTGAAACCCAATGGAGGAATTTCGCATATGCACGACGCTCTTTTCCAGCCGCTCAAGATGGGCGCGCTCGAAGCGAAGAACCGCATCTTTATGGCCCCGCTCACACGCGGCCGCGCGGCAAAGCCGATGTTCGTTCCCAACGATCTGATGGGCACCTATTACAAACAGCGCGCGGGCGCGGGCCTGATCCTGACCGAGGCGACCGGCATCAGCACCGAAGGGCTTGGCTGGCCATCGGCCCCCGGCATCTGGAGCGACGAGCAAACCGAAGCGTGGAAGCCAATTGTCGAAGGTGTGCACGAAGCAGGAGGGCTGATCGCGATGCAGCTGTGGCATATGGGGCGGATCGTCCACCCCTATTTCCTCGGCGGAGAGCGTCCTGTCTCGGCCAGCGAAACCAAGGCTCCGGGCGAAGCGCACACGCCCGAAGGCAAGAGCGAATACGCCACAGCGCGCGCGATGACGCAGGACGACATCAACCGCACGATCGACGATTATCGCAAGGCTGCCGAGAATGCGAAAAAGGCCGGTTTCGACGCGGTCCAACTGCACAGCGCCAACGGCTACCTTGTCGATCAATTCCTGCGCGATGGCACCAATCACCGCGAAGACGAATATGGCGGTTCGCCGGAAAACCGCACGCGTTTCATGCGCGAAGTGCTCGAAGCGATTGTCGATGTCTGGGGCGCGGATCGCACCGGCATCCGGCTGTCGCCCAATGGCGATTCGCAAGGCACCGATGACAGCAATCCGCCAGCGACTTTCGGCGCGGCTACAAAAGTGATCGAGGAGCTCGGCCTCGCCTTCCTCGAACTGCGCGAGCCCGGCCCTGACGGCACCTTTGGCCGAACCGATGTGCCCAAACAAAGCCCGCTGATCCGCAACCTCTATTCAGGCCCGCTGATCCTCAATTCGGACTACACAGCCCAACAAGCAGACGATGATGTGTCGAGCGGCAAATGCGACGCGGTGAGCTTTGGCCGTCCCTATATCTCCAACCCCGATCTGGAAAAACGGATCGCCGTGGGCGCCGAGTTCAACCCAAATAAGGACGTGCCCAAGAGCTGGTACTTCCCGATTCCCGAAGGCTATGTCGACTATCCGACACTGGCCGAGGAACAGGCCGCCAACGCAGCCTGATGCCGTTACTGCTCGGGCGCTGCCGGTGGTTCCGGCGGCGCCGGAGTGGCCGGTTCAGGAGCCTCCGCCCCGTCGCTGCTCGACGTCACCGTGGTTTCAACCGTCGTGGTCGAGCCATTGCTGGTGGTCGTCACAGTCGTGGTCCGCTCCGCAGGCGGTGAGGTCGAGGTCAGCTCTTCGAGCGGCAGCATATCATCGCTGATGCTGCCTTCGAGCACATCGCCCGCCACTTCGCCGCCGGTTTCGGTAGCAGTGGGCTCTTCGGTCACTTCGTCGCCGCAAGCCGCTAGCAGCAGCGCGGGCGCGATCAGGATCAGTTTTTTCATGTCTTGCAGGCCTTTAGTCGGGCCGCTTCGAGCGCGCCCAGAAATTGCGGAGCGCGTTTGATCAGCGCTTCGTCCCATTGGTCGTTTGATACTTCGATGCCCAGCCGCGCAAGGCTGGTCACGCCGAACTCGTCGATCCCGCAGGGCACGATGCCGCTGAAATGGGAGAGGTCCGGGTCAAGATTTACCGAGAAGCCGTGCATCGTCACCCAGCGCCGCACGCGCACGCCGATGGCCCCGATCTTGGCTTCGCGCCCGTCAATATCCTGCGTCCAGATGCCAACGCGGCCCTCTGCACGCCATGCCTTGACCCCGAAATCGGACAGAGTGTCGATCACCCAGCCTTCAATCGAATGGACGAAGCAGCGCACATCCTTGCCGCGCTTGCCCAGGTCGAGCAGCAGGTAGCCGACGCGCTGACCGGGTCCGTGATAGGTGTAGCGCCCGCCGCGCCCCGCCTCGATCACTTCAAAGCGCGGATCGACCAGCTCGCTGATATCGGCGCTGGTCCCGGCGGTGTAGACCGGCGGGTGTTCGAGCAGCCATGCCTGTTCGCGCGTCTGGCCTGCGGAGATAGCGCTGTTACGCACTTCCATCGCGTCCAGGGCGTGCTGGTAAGGCACAAGCTCGCTCTCGCGCACCCAGTCGAGCGCGGCGATATCGGTCATATCGGGAGCAATACTTGCCATCGGCTTTTGGTGGGGGCATTGACCGGCCAGATCAAGGGGTAAGGGCAGAATTGCCCGCCGGGATACCCATGAGGATGCCCAAGGGGATACAAGTCACATGAATTTCGACATGAACACCGTCTGGTCGCGCGGCGTGGAGTTGGTGCGCGACAATTTCTCATTGCTGGTGGTGATTGCGGGCGTGTTTCTTCTGCTGCCTTCGGTGGTGATGAATATGCTGTTTCCCGACGCCGCTGCCATGTCCGGTGCCAATGCCGACCCTGATATTGCCGCGCAGCAAATGTTTGCGATGCTCGGCTCGCTCTTCCTTTGGGCTGTGCCGCTAACGCTGGTTCAGTTTGCCGGTTACGGCACGATGGTGGCGCTGATAGGTGCGGACAGACCAACCGTTGGCGAAGCTCTGGTTTCGGGCATCAAGGCCACCCCCAGCATGTTCGTGATCTTCCTGCTGTTCATTCTCGCCTATCTTATCGCCGCCATCGTCATAATGCTGCCGTTTGGATTGATCGCAGGGGTGCTGGGTGCACCCTGGCTGATCTTTGTCGCGTTCATTCCCGTCCTGGGCTTTATCTTCCTGCTTATGGGAAGGTTGAGCGTCACCATGCCCGCACTGCTTTTCGAAGGCAGCCTCAACCCGGTCAAGGCGATGGTTCGCAGCTTCCAGATGACAGCCACAAAGCAATGGCAGATCACGCTGTTCTGGGCTGTGATATTCATCGTTTATTTCGTCATCAGTTTCCTGATAACGGGCCTTATCGGTGTCATCGCTGCATTGATCAGCTCAAGCACGACAGCGGCGCTAATCCTTGGTCTGGTGAGCGGTGCGCTTGCCATGGTGAGCGGCATTCTGATTTGCGCGCTGTCCGTGGCGATGCACAGCCAGCTTTCCGGCCCCAGTGTCGCAGCGATCGAGGAAACCTTCGACTAAGCGCCGGGCCTATCAGGCCTCGGCCGCTGCCTTGTCTTTCCACGCCCAATAGAGCTTGCATGGCAGGATGTTGCGCCATTCATAGCCCTCGTCGATCCGATTGAAGAAGGGCTTGCACTCATCGCGCACCGCTGCGGTGAACTGGTAGGCGAGGAACGCGCCGCCCGGATTGAGCGCTTCGTGCGTTGCCCGCGCGATACTCTCTGCCACGCCTTCGGGCAGAGTCGAAAACGGCAGGCCTGAAAGGATATAGTCCGCTCCGTCCACGCCAAGGTCGGCGAGAATCTGCTCAACATTCTCAGCCGATCCCAACACAGCATGAAAGCGTTTGTCGCGGATCGTGCGGGTGAGATAGTCGATGAAGAGCGGGTTGGTGTCGATCACGATCATCACCGCATCGCCGCGCAATTTGTCGAGCACGGGCTTGCAGAATGTGCCGATGCCGGGGCCATATTCGACGAACACCTTGCAGTTGCCCCAATCGACCGGCGCGAGCATCTTGCGGATGGTCCAGTCGGTCGACGGGATGATCGAACCGACCATGCGCGGATGTTCCATAAATCCGCGAAAGAAAACCGAGCATTGGTCGAAATATTCACGCCAGGGGCCTCGCGAGATCGTCCGCTTTGCTGCTGTTGAAATATTGCCTGTCATGTATGCTCCAGAGCGCAAAAGGGCGCCGTGTGGTTAGGGGTGATTGCCTAGCGAACTCGCAGACCGCCATTTGGTTTGCAAGTGTCTTGCCGCTCGCCTAGCGACATTTGGGCTATGGCCGACGCCGATCCTGCCTCTACCAGTCAAGCCGCATCCGGCAAGTCGATCCCTTCTGGGAGGATGGCGCTGTTGTTCCTCGTCATGTTGGTGACGGCAGCGGGCAACACCGCGATGCAATCGGTCATGCCGTCAATCGGCACCGCGTTAGAAGTCAACGATGTCTGGATCAGCCTAGCCTATAGCTGGTCGGCGCTGCTGTGGGTGACCTGCGCGCCAATCTGGGCGCGGCGGTCCGACCGGCGCGGGCGCAAGGCGATGATGGCGCTGGGGCTGGTCGGTTTTGTTGTTTCGATGGGGCTTTGCGGGCTGGCTCTTTGGGCCGGACTTTCGGGTTGGCTCACCGCCTTCTGGGCGCTCATCGCCTTTGCCGCCGCGCGCAGCCTTTACGGCGGGTTCGGCAGCGCGGCTCCGCCAGCAGTGCAGGCCTATGTCGCATCGCGCACACCGCGCAGTGAGCGGACCAAGGCGCTGTCGCTGGTGGCATCAAGCTTTGGGCTGGGTACGGTCATCGGTCCCGCACTCGCGCCGTTGATGGTGCTTCCCTTCATGGGCATCGGGCTTACCGGACCGTTCCTGTGCTTTGCCCTGATCGGCCTTGCGGCGCTGGTCTTGCTGAGGCTGCGCCTGCCCAATGACGAACCGCAATTTGCCGCGCGCGGACGGGCGGCGGAATATTCGAGCGGGCCGGGCGCACCGTCCCTGCACGATCACGATGATTCAGACGAGTCGGAAGAGCCTGCGCGCCTGCGATGGTTCGAGCCTCGGCTGCGCCCCTGGGTGATATCAGGTCTGGTGGGCGGACATGCGCAGGCGATGGTGCTGGGCATTTCGGGCTTTCTGGTGCTCGACCGGCTGGGCCTGCGCGATAGTCCGGCAGAGGGCGCCGGGCCGGTGGGCCTTGTCTTGATGGCGGGCGCGATTGCGACCCTGTTTGCGCAATGGGGCCTGATCCCGCGCTTCAATCTCGGTCCGCGCGCGGCAACGCTTTCGGGCATTACCGTTGCAGCGATGGGTGTCGCAATGCTGGGAGCCGCTAACGATCTGCATATGATCGCGCTCGGCTATGCCATCGCCTCGCTTGGATTTGGGCTGTTCCGTCCTGGGACCACCGCGGGCACGTCGCTTGCGGTTACGCGAGCAGAGCAGGGCCAAGCCTCTGGCGTGGTCGCAAGCGTTGCCGGAGCGAGCTTCATCTACGCGCCGGCGCTCGGCGTGTGGCTCTACAATATCAGCGACTGGCTCGGCTTTGGCCTTATCATCGCGCTGTGCATGGCGGTGGTGGTGCTGGGCTGGCGCGGTCTGGCGAGCGACGCCGTCCTCACGACCGACCGCTAGCGCGCTACAGCAGCTTGTGAACTTCGCCCTGCGGGCGGCAAAGCGCGGCGCCCTTCTCCGTCTCGACCAGCGGCCGCTCGATCAGGCTCGGATCAGCCGCCATCGCGTCGAGCACGGTGCCGGCATCGGCATCGGGAAGCCCGCGTTCTTTCGCATCGGTCCCGCGAATGCGCAGTCCCTGCTGCGGCGTGATTCCTGCATCGCGATAAAGCTGCGCCAATTTGTCGCGCGTCGGGGCCTGTTTCAGATATTCCACCACGGTTACTTCGACACCCGGCGTTTCTTCAAGGATCGCCAAAGTCTTGCGCGAAGTGCCGCATTTGGGGTTGTGCCAGATGGTCGCTTTCATGATCTGAATTCCCTTGTCCGGCGCTCCCGCAGTCCCAGATGCTTGGGGAATCGCGCCGCGTTGATCTCTTCGCTCCGGCTAACGCAAGCGCGGCAAAATCGCCACAATTTCTCTTTTTGCGAATAATTCGCAGTTTGAGGTTGCACTTGAGAATAGGTTGCAATAGCGACTCCAGCATCAGTTGGAAGGAACACGATGATTCACACCCTCTCGCGCAGCGCCCTCCTCCTCGGCTGCGCCAGCATTGCATTCCCTGTACTCGCCGAAGAAAGCGCGCCGCAATCGGGCGAAACCGTGTTCCAGCCCGGCCCGATCATGGAAACGTCGATCATAGAGACTCAGGGCGAAGATATCCTCGTCACCGGCGACGTCCTGCAATCCTCCGCTGTCAATTCGGTCAAAACCCCAACCCCGATCATCGACGTTCCGCAAAGCCTGACGATCACATCGCAGGAAGATATCACCGAACGCGGCTGGACCAGCATTGGCGAGATCATCGACTACACGCCCGGCGTCAGCACTTCACAAGGCGAAGGGCACCGCGATTCGATCGTGTTTCGCGGCGTGCGCTCCACCGCCGACTTCTTCATCGACGGGGTGCGCGACGACGTTCAATATTATCGCGGGCTCTACAATCTTGAGCAGGTCGAGATCCTCCGCGGCCCCAACGCTCTGCTGTTCGGGCGCGGTGGCACAGGGGGCATCCTCAACCGCGTGACCAAAAAGGGCGAGCTTGGCGACAGTTTCGGCAGCGCACAGATCGCGGTTGATACATTTGGCGGATATTCGGTCCAGGGCGACCTCAACATCTCCGAAAGCGACGTGATCGGTTTCCGGGTAAACGCTTCCTATGAGAGCCTGGAAAACCACCGCGATTTCTTTGGCGGTGAACGCATCGGTTTCAACCCGACCGCGCGCATCCTGCTTGGCGAGCGCACCGTGCTCGACCTGTCTTACGAGCTGGCCGACCACGACCGTTTTATCGATCGCGGCATCCCCACCGGCAGCGATGGCCGCCCGGTCGAGGCCTTTGCCGACATCACTTTCGGCGATCCGGAGCTGAACTTCACCACGCTGACTGCGCATCTGCTGCGCGCCAATGTCACCCACCAATTCTCCGACAATTGGAAGGGTTTGGTGAGCGTCGCCTTCGGTGACTACGACAAAGTCTATTCCAACTTCTACGCCAGCGGATACGATCAGGCGAACAGCCCCGATGTTGTCACAACCGACGGCTATGTCGACACGACGCAGCGGCAGAACCTCACCCTTTCGGCCAATCTGGTTGGCGAGTTTGAAACCGGAGCAATCGAGCACACGCTGCTGGTCGGCGGCGAATATGTTGACACATCATCCGATCAGGACCGCTTCAACGCATTCTGGGACCAGACGCAGGACGATAACGAGGTCTTTTCGATCACCCGTCCGTTGAATCTGCGCGGCGGCATCGGAGTCAACGCAGCCGGCCAGACTACGCGCAATGACTTCACCGCAGACCTCAACGACTTCACTCAGGTCGAAGTCGATGTTCTCTCGCTCTACATCCAGGACGAGATTGAGCTGACCGATTGGCTCCATGTGGTTGTCGGCGGACGTTTCGACAGTTTCGACATCGAGGTCCTCAACGTCCCTGCATCCGACCTGCGCACCCGCAAGGATGAGGAATTCTCCCCGCGCGGCGGTCTGATTTTCAAGCCGCAGGAGAATCTCTCGATCTATGCGAGCTATTCGGAGAGCTTCCTGCCGCGCTCGGGTGAGCAATTTGCCAACATCAATGGCAGCAACAACGCGCTCGCTCCCGACACCTTCACCAATCTCGAAGCCGGTGTGAAGTGGGATCCCGCGCGCAATCTCAGCATCACAGCTGCGGTGTTCGAGATCGAGCAAAGTTCGCCCCAGCCCAATGACAATGACCCCTCAACGCTCGATGTGATCGACAGCACGATCGAAGGCGTCGAACTGCAGGTGCAGGGTGAAATCATGCCGGGCTGGAGCGTTTCGGCCGGCTATTCCTATCTCGATGGCGAGCAGGTTGACCGGCTCGGCCCGACCGGCCTTCGCCCGCGAGAGCTGCCTGAACACATGTTCTCGATCTGGAACAGCGTCGAAGTGACCGAGCGCTTCGGTATCGGCTTTGGCCTGACCCATCAGGATTCAAGCTTCATCGACAACGGCAACAATGCGGTTCTTCCCTCATACACCCGCCTTGATGCCTCCGCCTATTACGAGGTTTCCGACAATCTGCGCGTGCAGGTGAATATCGAGAACATCACCGACGAGCTCTATTTCCCCAACAGTCATGCGACCCATCAGGCCAGCGTCGGCGCGCCGTTCAATGCGCGCTTTGCGATTACGGGGCGGTTCTAGTCTTCCTCGGTTGAGGCTTCGGGCACGCGCAGTGCAGGCACGCGCTGCGCTGCGTCCTCCGCGCCGATACCGGGAGCGGGAACGGCACTGATCGTCTCGCGCCGCTGGATCACACGGCCCGCGCGCTGCACGACCCGCACCAGCCGCGGATAGACCCCGCAGCGGCACAGATTCTGGAGCGCTTCGTCAATCTCCGCGCGGCTGGGTGCGGGATTTCGGTCCAGCAGAGCCGCGCCTGCGATCACAATACCGGGCGTGCAGAACCCGCACTGGATCGCCTGTTCGGCCACCATCGCCTGCTGCATCGGGTGCGAGCGATCACGCGCCAGTCCCTCGATCGTGGTGATAAAGCGCCCCTCAGCCTCGGCCAGAGTTATCCGGCAAGATCGCAACGCGGTGCCGTCGACCAGCACCATGCACGCGCCCACACAATCGCCCCCACCACAGCTTTTCGTGCCGGTGAGATTGGCCGCCTCACGCAACGCGTAAAGCAGCGGCATATCGGGATCGAGATCGAACTCGACCGGGCGATCATTGATCGTCATGCGCGGCATGAACGCACCTTCATTGTAAAGTTGCGGCCAGCCTAGCGGCGCCAGCTATCGTCGATCTTGTCGACCCGGCGTTTCCACGCTTCGAAATCGAACACGCCCTGCCCGCCCTGCGACTGCATGACGTGCAGATCGCGCTGATGGACATCGACCACCTCTTGCGGGACGACATTGGCCGCGCCTTGCGAGAGCGTCGCAACCTGAATTTCGCAGGCGCGCTGGAGCGCCCACATCTTCACAAACATGCTCTGAATGTCATGCCCCATCACGACAGGGCCATGATTGCGCAGCATCAGGATCGAATGATTGCCCAGATTCTGGACCAGCCGCTCGCCCTCTTCTTCGCGAACCGTCACGCCTTCGAAATCGTGATAGCCTATCTGGTTCTGGAAGTTGCAGGCGTAGAAATTGGTCGGGACCAGCCCGTCCTTGTGGCTGCACACCGCCATCGTCGCGGTTGTGTGAACGTGGCAGATCGCGTCAGCACGGCTGCCCAGATGCTTGTGGAAATAGGCGTGCTGGGTGAAGCCAGCCTTGTTCACCATATAGGGCGATCCGCCGACATTGTTGCCTTCGACGTCGATCTTGACGAGGTTCGAAGCGGTCACTTCGTCATAGAGCAGCCCGAACGGGTTGATCAGGAACGTGTTCTCTTCGCCCGGAACCTTCAGTGAGATGTGGTTGTAGATCGATTCCGACCAGCCGAGGTGGTCAAAGATGCGGTAGCATGCGGCAAGGTCGAGGCGAGCCTGCCATTCCTCTTTGCTGACCTGCCCTTCGAGGCTTTCGGATTGCTTGAGCTGCGTTGCCATTATGAGTGCCTTTCCCACGGAATCTGTCAATTTCCCGCTCCTTATCGCATGGCCAACGGGGGGCGCACAAGAACTTCGGGGAAATGCGCGCGCGAACGGGAAATTCGCTTCCCCCCGCTGCGCTGCACGGCTAGTCGCACAGGCAGATGAGCGACAGTGACAACCGGCCCGAACCAGCACCCAGTGCCAAGCTGACGCAGGGCAGCATAACCGGCCACCTCGTCGGGCAGACCTTGCCTGCGATCATCGGTGTCGCGGCGATCATGTCGATCGGCCTCGTCGATGCCTATTTCATCGGCCAACTGGGAAGCGATGCGCTGGCAGCAATCTCCTTTATTTTCCCGATCTCGGTCGCGCTGACATCACTTGGCGTGGGCGTGATGGTGGGGATCAATTCGGTCGTCGCGCGCGCGCTGGGCGAAGGGGACGAGACGCGCGCGGCACGGCGGGCAACCTTCGGAGTGGGCTTCGCAATCTTCGCAGGATTGGTGATGGGACTGGCGCTCTTTGCACTCAGCGATCCGCTGTTCCGCCTGATGAATGCGCCGGAAAACCTGCTGCCGCTGATCCGGATCTATATGCAGCCCTTCGCGCTCGGCTTTCCGCTGATCTTTGCAATCATGGGCTTTAACGGCGTGCTGCGCGGACAGGGCGAAGCGCGCAAGACCAGCACGGTTTCAATCTCCTACGCGGCCGCGAACTGGGTGCTCGATCCGATCCTGATAACGGGAGCATTCGGGTTTGAAGGTTTCGGGATTGTCGGTGCGGCCTATGCGACCATTATCGGCTGGGCAGTCGGTGCGATTGTAGCGCTGATGCTGGTGCGCAAGGCCGGAATTGCGCTCGACATTGCGCTGCTCAAGGGCACCGACCTGCTCGATCCTGCAGTGGTTATTCTGCGCGTGACCGGCCCAGCGGCCTTTTCCAATGCGATCAACCCTATCGGCCTGTCGATCCTGACCGCGCTGGTTGCATTGGAAGGCGGCGCGGCGGTTGCGGGTTTTGGCGCAGCAGGGCGCTTGCAGAGCTTTGCCACGGTGCCGCTGCTCGCTCTGTCTGGGTCTATCGGAGCCATTGTTGGCCAGAACTGGGGCGCGCGCCTTTATGATCGGTCGCGGCAGGCGGCGCTTTACGCGTTTGGATTCTGCATTGTCTGGGGCCTCGGCATTGCCATCGCGATGGTCGCGGGCGGCGAGTTTCTTGCCTTCCTCTTCACCGAAGACCCGAAAGTGGTTGCCGAATTCGCGCTCTATCTGAAGATCGCCGCATGGGGCTATGCCGGTTTCGGCCTGCTGATCGTGGCCAATGGCATCCTCAACGCAGTCGACAAGTCTGCATTCGCGCTCACCCAATCGGCAATGCGCGTGTTCCTCGTGATGCTGCCCTTTGCCTGGGTCATGGTCGCCAGCTGGGGCAGCGAGGCGATCTATTCAGCGGAGCTTGCCGCCAATCTGTTCGGCGGGCTGACAGGGCTGGTCCTGATCTACTGGGTTCTGGGCAAACGCGCGCCCGACCGCATCTGAACGCATCAGGCAGGCATGGTTAGCGCGCCATTTCGGCGCGCCCGGCGTCGCTGCCAGGGCGCATAGTAGCTCTTCGTTAACCATCTCCATCCATAAGGCGACGCTACTCTAATAGGGGCACGTGTGGCATGGATGAGGAACTGCTGGCGGATTTCGTCGCAGAAACGCGGGAGATGCTGGAGGCCAGCGAGGGCGAGATTATCGCCTGGGAAGCTGACCCCACTGACCGTGCGCGCATCGACACCATTTTCCGCTTTGTCCATACGGTCAAAGGCAATTGCGGCTTCTTCGACTTCCCCCGCCTAGCCGATTTAAGCCATGCTGCCGAAGACGCGCTGGCCGATTGCCGCGCGGGTCGCCGCGAACCCGACAGCGCATTGGTATCCGCCGTTCTCGCCATCATTGACCGGATTGTCGCGATGGTCGACGCGATTGAAGCGGGTGAGGAATTCGCCGAGGGCGGCGACGAAGCGCTGATTGCAGCGCTTGCCGATGGCGCCGAGCCTGCCGAGGCTGTGGAGAGCGCTCCGGCGCATGCTCCTGCCAGCGAAATCCTCGATCCGCAAAGCGCCGAAGCGCCTGCCGCGAAGAAATCCGAGGCGATCATCGCCCAGCGCTCGATCCGCCTGCCCGTGGACCTGCTTGACCGGGTGATGAGCGGCGTTTCGGATATGGTGCTGGCGCGCAATGATCTGGCCCACCGCCTGCGGCAGGCCGGCACCCAGCCAACCATTGACGGCCCGTTTGAACGGCTCACCGCGATCCTTGCCGATGTGCGCGACGCGATCACCCGCATGCGGATGCAGCGGATCGAGACCTTGTTTGGCTCGATCCCCCGGCTTGTGCGCGATCTGGCGGCAGAACTTGGCAAGCAGGTTATAGTCGATCTCGAAGGCGGCGATGTCGAACTGGACCGCGAAATGATCGAGACGATCCGCGATCCGATCACCCACCTTATCCGCAATGCCATCGATCACGGGATCGAAAGCCCGTCTGAAAGGCTGGCGAACGGCAAGCGCGAGATTGCTCTCCTATCGATTGCCGCGCGCCAATCAGGCAACACGATTTCTATCGTCATCAGCGATGACGGCGCGGGTCTGATCGAAGACAAGATCGCCGCAAAAGCCATTTCCACCGGTCTTGTGACCGAGGCTGAATGCAAGCAAATGAGCCGCGAGAAGATCCTCAATCTGGTCTTCGAGCCGGGCTTTTCGACCGCCGAGGAAGTCAGCAATGTCTCAGGGCGCGGCGTCGGTCTGGATGTCGTGCGCGACAATCTGGAACGCGTGGGCGGCTCTATCAAAGTGACCAGCACGCCGGGCATCGGCACGCTCTTCACCATGCAAATCCCGCTCACGCTCAGCATCATTGCGGGCCTGACGGTCGAAGCGGGTGAGCAGCGCTTTACGATCCCGCAAAGCTATGTCGAAGAAATCATTCATGCATCAGCCAAGGCGCTCGACTTCGCGCATGTCGGCGAGACAGCACTGGTGACATTCCGCGGCGAGCGTGTGCCGTGTCTGATGCTGAGCGAAGTACTCAGCCTGCCGCCAAGCAATATCGAGGAAGGCCAGCGCACAATGGTGATGCTGCGCCTTGCGAGCGGCGATCTGTTCGCGCTCGCAGTGGACCAGATCCACTCGCATGGTGATCTGGTGGTCAAACCGCTGGCCCCCGCCGTGATGAAAAGCGGCCTTTATGCAGGGTCAAGCCTGCTCGAAGATGGTCAGCCGGTCCTGTTGCTCGACGTGACCAATGTGGCGAACGAATACGGGCTGGTTTCCGATGCCCGCCAGCGTGTGCTGCAAACCGCCGATGACACCGGCTCAGGCAAAGTCAAAGATATCAGCCGCGCAATGCTGTTCACCGATTTTGCCGGACGGCGCTCTGCTGTGCGGCTTGAAATTGTGCAGCGGATCGAAACCGCACCGGTCAGCGCGCTCGATTTCAGCACAAGCCAGCCGCGTGCAGTGATCGACGGAGTTATCCTTCCGCTGATCGGCGTAGATCAGGCCACCGCCCCGCCCGACAAGATTCGCCTGCTTCGCCTGACCGATGGCCATTGCGAACTGCTTCAGGCGGTGCGCGAAGTTGATGATGCGACCGAGATTTCAGGAGCCATCAAACCCGTTGCCGACGACCCGCTGGTCGAAGGGATCACATTGATCGACAACCAGACCATCACACTGCTCGATGGCCATGCGTTGTTTGCCCGCTATGGGGAAGCGCCCGTCGCAGCCAATCTGCCAGTTTGCCGCCTGCCCGACAGTGATTGGGCGCGCGATTTCCTCGCACCGCTCATCGCCTCTGCAGGATATGAAATCGCGGTTGAGAAGGACGACGAAGCCGACGTCGCGATCTGGTTCGACGAGGATTTCGAAGCCGCGAGCGCGCTCGACATGACCTTCGACACGCCGGTCGTGCGCCTGCGCGAAGGGCCCGAAGCAAAGGGCAAGGGCGACACAGTCTATCGCTATGACCGCGACGGTTTGGTTGCAGCACTGCAACGGGCCTGCGCGTCTGGAGGAGCAAGCTGATGCAGGAACTGCTGGTCATGTCTCAGATCGCAGGTCGCCGCTGCGCGTTCCCTGCGCATGATGTCAAATCGGTGATCGAAATGGGTGCGATTACGCCGGTTCCGTGCTCGCCCGACTTCATCGAAGGGATCACCGCGATGCGCAGTCAGGCGCTGACCGTGATTGATTGCCGCCGCGCGCTGGGGCTGGACCCGGCTTCATGGTCGCTCGACGACCGCGCAATCGTCGTGCTGGTCGAAGGGCATTTCTACGCCCTGCGGATCGATTCCATCGAAGATATCACCACCGCCATCGGCAAACCCGAAGGCGTGCCCGGCGGCTTTGGCAAGGAATGGTCGCGCGTTGCCACCGGCATGGTCGAAACCAGCGCCGGCCCTGCTTTGCTGATCGATCTGTCGCTGCTGATCGCCGGCCCTGAAGCACTCGGAGTGGCTGCTTAATTTTAAACTTACCTTCTCCCACTAAAGCTGCCGTGTTCAGCTGAAAGGCAAACCCAAAGGGATCGCCATGAAAACTTGTCTAATCGTCGATGATTCGCGGGTGATCCGCCGGGTATCGAGACATATTCTGGAAACACTCGGCTTCACCGTCAGTGAGGCCGAAAACGGCCAGCACGGGCTGGAAGTGTGCGCCGAAGCCATGCCCGACGTGATCCTGCTCGACTGGAACATGCCGGTTATGACGGGGATCGAATTCATCACCCAGCTGCGCCAGCGCGAAGGCGGTGACAAACCCAAAGTCGTGTTCTGCACCACTGAAAACGACGTCGCGCATATCCGCGAGGCGATTAGCGCAGGCGCGGACGAATATGTGATGAAGCCCTTCGATCACGAAACGCTCCAGATCAAATTGCAGCTGGTGGGATTTGCATGAATTCCGTGACGACCTCCACACGCCTTCGAACCGGTGCCCAGCCGCTGCGCCCCGCTGATGCGATCCGGGTGATGCTGATTGACGATTCGCTGACGGTTCGCACGATCTTCAAGCGGATGATCGAAAGCGATCCGCAGATGGAAATCGCTGGCACAGCGAGCAGTGCCGAACGCGGTATCGCTCAATTGGCCGATGCCGACGCCGATGTGGTCCTGCTCGATCTGGAAATGCCGGGAATGGGCGGGCTCGAAGCCTTGCCGCAAATCCTCAGAGCCGCGCCTTCCGCGCAGGTCATGGTCGTCTCTTCGCTGACCGATGACGGGGCGGAAGCAACCATCGAGGCGCTGTCGCGCGGTGCGGCGGATACGATGCTCAAACCGCGTCCGGGCGGGTTTAACGATGAATATCGCAGCCTGCTGCTCGACAAAGTCCGCGCGCTGGGCACGCAAAACAATGCGGGCGATGCCGAACCGGCCAATACCAGTTCTGGCGCCGCAAGAGTCGCTGCTGTCCCTCAGCAGCACCGACGGACGAAGCACCCCGAAGTGCTCGCAATCGGCGCTTCGACCGGAGGCATTCACGCGCTCAACATCCTGCTGCGTCAGTTGCCGAAGGAATTCGATCTACCGATCCTCATCACCCAGCACCTGCCCAGCTCTTTCATTCCGGTCTTTGCCCGCCAGATCGAAGTCGCCAGCGGACGCACAACCCGGATCGCCGAAGATGGCACCGAAATCGACCGCGGCGAAATCGCAATTGCGACCGGTCACGGACATATGATCGTGCGCCGAGTGGGTGACAGTCTGGTCACACGAATTTCGGCCGACCCATCGATCTCGGGCTGCCTGCCATCGGTTGACCCGATGCTCTCCAGCTTGACCGAAGCATGCAACGGCCATGCGATTGCAGTCATCCTATCAGGGATGGGCCGCGACGGTTTTGACGGGGCTTCCGCATTGAGCGCAGCCGGCGGCACCATCTGGGCGCAAGATGCCGATACAAGCGCAGTCTGGGGCATGCCCGGTGCTGTCACCAAAGGGGGCCTGACCAGCTATGTCGCCTCTCCCGAAGCCTTGGGCGCGGCAATGGTGAGCGAGTTTATCAAATCATGGAAGCCGGCAAGGGACCAGGCCTCGTCCTGATCCCGTATGGAAACCAGCCAGGCCTCACTCGAAATCATCGCTGACCTGCTGTCGGAGCGAACCGGCCAGCAATTCACCGAAAGCCGCCGTTGGCGCGCCAGCAGCGCGCTTTCCGGTGTGTTTCGCAAGCATGGCATCGACAATGTTGATCAACTGGTGTGCCTGCTCGATCTGCCGCGCAGGCGCTCGCACGATCTCGACCTTGCCACCGAAGTCGTCGAGGCTCTGCTCAACAACGAAACCTATTTTTTCCGCGACAAGCCAACCTTCGACCAAATACCCGAAACGATCCTGCCCGAACTGGCCGAGCGGCGCACGCGGACAAAGCGGATTTCGATCTGGTGCGCGGGCTGCTCAACAGGTCAGGAAGTCTATTCGCTCGCCATGATGTTCGCTGAAAAGCCGCAGAAATGGGACGGGTGGACGATCGACATTCTGGGGACTGATATTTCCCACCGCGCGATTCGGCTCGCTCGCGCAGGCCTTTACAGCCAGTTCGAAGTGCAACGCGGTCTCGGCGTCACGCAGATGCTGCGCCATTTCGAAGACACGCCCGGTGGCTGGCAGATCAAGGACGATTTGCGGAAAATAACGCGTTTTCAGCAGCATAATGTCCTGGATATGCCCCCTGCCCGGCGCAGTTTCGATCTGGTTCTATGCCGCAATGTCCTGCTCTATTTCCCCGCTGACATTCGCACCAAAGCCTTCACCCAGCTGGCTGGTGCGATGGCAGGGGACGGCTTGCTGATGATCGGCGCGGGCGAAACGGTCATCGGCCACACGCGCGCCTTTGCCCAGTCGAAGGGCCGGGCCAGCATTTACGAGCTGAGCCCGAATGCGGCGCTGGCCTAGGCAATCGGGCCGGTCCATTAACCCCGCATCCGGGGGAAGCACTAAGCCATGACACGTGGTTTTACCAAAAATTTGCCATTGGTCTTTAGGAAACTTCGCGAAGCTTCTGCGTGTTTTCGCGTAACCAAAGGATCCCGAGTGCCCGACAAGAGCAAGCCTTTGCGCCTGACCCATTGGGGCCTTGTGCTGGTGCCGCTGGCAACCTTGTCGCTGGTGTTCGCGCTGGTGACGCTGGTCGTAATTGCCAGCGACCGGCTCGAATTTGCCTCTCCGGCTGCTTTGCTGGTCGCAGGTGCGTTGATCTACGCCTCAACCATATTCCTTCTAAGCCGCAGCGGCATGGCCAGTTTTCGCGAACTTGAAGAACTGGGCATCAAAGACGATCTCAGCCGCCTGCCCAATCGCCGAGCGCTGCATGCCGATATGGCCGAATTTGCGGACCGTGACGACGAAGTGGCAATCGCGCTGATTGATCTCGACCGGTTCAAACAGGTCAATGACCATTTCGGCCATGCAATCGGAGACCGCCTGATCCTTGAATGCGCAAAGCTGCTCAAGCAGATCTGCGACGGGGAAGCGAAGTGCTACCGGCTTGGCGGAGACGAATTTGCCGCTGTCCTGCATGGGCCGCTGGCGGGAACCATCCTCGAAGGGATGTGCCGCACCCTGCTCGAAAGGTTGGAAAACCCGATCAGCGTAGGAAACCACGACATCGCAGTGGGCGCCAGTATCGGCCTTGCCCGCAGCGTCACCGGAGAGCCGGTGCCCTCCTCCGAAATGCTGCGCCGCGCGGATGTCGCGATGTCGATGGCAAAACGCGGCGGCAAGATGCGCTGCACCTGGTTCAATGCCAGCTTTGATGAGCGGCGCGAGGCAGTGCGCGAGCTCGAAGACGAGCTTCGCCGCGGATTGGCCAAGAACGAATTCTCGGTCTTGTATCAGCCTCTGGTCGATGCCGATGAAGGCCGGATCGTCGCAGTCGAGGCGCTGCTGCGCTGGAACCGCGCAGACAAGCGCGCCATCGGTCCCAATGAATTCATTCCGGTTGCCGAGGAATCGGGGATTATCAACCCGCTCGGCCTTTGGGTGCTGCGCAGGGCCATGACCGATGCGTTGAAGTGGGATGGCATCACCTTGTCGGTCAACATCTCCGCGGCGCAATTGCGCAACCCGGAATTTCCGATCAAGCTTGGCAAGATCATTGAGGAAACCGGCTTTCGGGCCGAGATGCTCGAACTCGAAGTCACAGAAACCTGCCTGGTGCTCGATCCGGTCGTGGCCGAGCGCAGCCTCGATGTGATCCGCAAATTCGGCGTGCGTATCTCGCTCGACGATTTCGGGACCGGATACGCCTCGATCGGTTTCCTGCGCCAGTTCCGCTTTGAAAAACTCAAGCTCGACCGCAGCCTTGTGGTGCAAGCGGGCGAGGATGAAGGCAGCCGCGCCATGATGCTGTCGAGCATCGCGGTCGCCCGCGCTCTCAAAATGGGTGTCACCGCCGAGGGTGTAGAGACGCGCGAGCAGGCCGACATGGTGCGCCTGGCAGGGTGCGATCAAATTCAGGGCTGGCTGTTCTTCAAAGCCATGCCAGCAAGCGAAATCAACGACCTGATAGAAAATCAGGCACTTGCCGTTCAACGGCAAAACGGACGGCAGGCGTCCGCAAATTCAGGGATGGGTGGAACGGCAGCATGAGCAAGCCAGAAACAATCAAGGTCGAAACCGACTACGAATTCGACGTCGACTCAAGCTACGCGACAGTCGGCAATGACGCATTTGTCTATGACGAAAGCGTGGATGCGCTCACCGGTTGGTATCGCGGTCGCAGCACCAACCAGAAGGTTATGCTGACTATCGGTACACCGCTTTTGCTGGTCTGTGCCACCGCCGCCTTTTCCTTTTACGGCCTGGGCGAGATCAGCAAGATTATGGCTGCCGCACAATCGGCCGATCTGGCCGGTGCAGCGAGCGCGGTCGACACTTTGCGCTACGTCCTGATCGGCTGTGTGGTCGCCAGTCTCGGCCTCACCTTTGCGCTGTTCAATGCGATCAAGAATGATGTCATCGGCACATCGCGCCAGTTGGTCGACTGCCTGACGCGCATCGCCGACGGTCAAAACGAAATCGTTGTCCCCCATCAGCAGCGCGGCGATGAATATGGGGAGCTCGCTAAAGTCGCCGAACGGATGCGCCGTGCCAGTGTGCAGTTCAAGAAAATGTACGAAGAGCGCGCCAACCGTGCCACCAGCGAACTCGAGGAGACCACCCGCCTGCAACTGCAACAGGACGAGGCCCAACGTGAGCGCGAGGCCGCCTTGCGCGACATTGCAGACCAGTTCGAGCGCACTGTCGGCGATGTGGTCAGCGGCGTTGCAAGCGCATCAAGCCAGTTGCAATCAACCTCGACCCTGATGGCTTCGAGCGCGGAACAATCCGCGCAGCGTACCTCGGATGTCGCCAGCTCAATGGAAGAAGCCAATGCTGGCGCAACAGCCGCCGCAGCCGCTTCGGACGAGTTTGCTATGTCGATCGGCGAGATCAGCCGTCAGGCAGCGTCGTCGGCCGAACTGGCGCGCAAGGCCACGCTCTCTGCCAATGAAGCCGATACAACGATTTCGGCCCTCGCAGATTCGGCTCAGCAAATCGGGCAGATTGTCGAACTGATCCAGACCATCGCCAAACGCACCAACCTGCTCGCGCTCAACGCTTCGATCGAAGCTGCGCGCGGGGGCGAGGCGGGCCGCGGATTCGCGGTGGTGGCGAGCGAGGTCAAGGAGCTCGCGATGCAAACCAGCCGCGCGACCGAACAGATTGCGGAGCAAATCCAGTCCATGCAGGGCACCACCAGCGCCAGCGTCGACGCATTGCGCTCGATATCGGATGAAGTGCAACAGCTTGAAACAACCTCTGTTTCGATCGCCAGCGCAGTGGATCAGCAATCGGTTGCCGGACAGGATCTGGCGCGCAGCATCGACCTTGCGGCACGCGGAACGGAGCAGGTTGCCGACCACATCAAGGAAGTGCGCGAATTGTCGCTTTCCACGGGAACGGCCGCCAGCCAGGTGCTCACCAGCTCGACCGCGCTTGAACAACAGGCCTCCGTCCTGCGCGATCAGGTGAACCGATTCCTCGCCAAAGTGCGCGAAAGCCGGGTGAGTTGAAGGCGCTGATCTTGCGGTAAACCGCAAGGGTTCTCACAAAGTATTATAAAGGAAAACCGTTCAGGACGCTCGTGTGCTTGCGGGCGCGTTCGGCCTCGTGAGGACCAGCCATGTGGCTGTGCATCAAGAGCGCAGGGAACGAGTTTTCATGAATATGATGACGCCGCAGGACGAGCTGGAAGAGCAGGCGACACCGATCCGCTCTGACGACCTGTCGCGCAGCTTTGAAATTGATCAGCACTCTATCGAAGACCGCGACGCAGGCGACGCGAGCATTGACCGGTTTGGGTGGTTTCACAACCTCTCGATCAGGGCGAAGGTCCACGCGATCTTCGGAGCATTCTTCGGCATAAGTTTTACCATGACATTGGTTCTGGGCCTCGCGCTTGGCGAAGGCTGGTTGCGCTATTCCGAAGCAGTGAGTGCAAGCGACGCCATGAACGAAGCGCGGCAATTGCGCATGGTCGCAGGCGATATGCGCTACAATACGGTACGGTATCTCTTTGCCGGAGAGGAGACCATTCTGGACCGGCAACGCGAAGCCTACGAAGCAGCCAAAGCGCGCATTGCCGCGCTGGAGCAGATGACTGCACCAGGCAGGAGCGAAGGCATGACAGGCTACGCCGCGGACGTCGCCCAGATCCGCACTGCCCTTGAAAATTATGATGTTGCTTTCTCCAGAGCAGCGAGTGCGCAGGAAGGCGGCGAGAGCCCCGAACGTATGGACCGCCTTGGTCGAACGCTATCAGCGCTTGGAGACGGCTTTCTGATCGATGCCCGCGAGGTTGCCGATCGATTTGATGAACTGCGCCGCGAAAATCAGGAGATAGGGCTCGCATATTTCCGCAACATGTTGATACTTGTAATTATTCTTGCGTTGGCCGCATTCGTGATCCTGGTCGGAGGACTGCGATATCTGTCGCATGATTTCAGCCGCAAGGTCGTCGAAGTCTCCGATGGCATGACGAAACTCGCTCGCGGAAATCGCGACTTCGAGATTGAAGGGCAGGAACGCAAGGACGAGATCGGTCAGATGATCCGTGCATTGGCCTTGTTCAAACGCGGGAACCAGCAGCTTGAAATCTGGGCCCATGAACGGACCGAACAGGCGGCTAAGGAAGTTAGACTTGAGCAAGAACGCGCCGCAGAGCGAAGTGAAATCGAGCAACGCAAGGCAGCCATTCTTGAGGAAGTTGCCCTCGAGCTTGAACGCACTGTCGGCGAAGTGGTCGCCAGCGTGGCCTCGGCTTCGGGACAGTTGGGAAGCACTGCACAAAAAATGGCAGCCACCGCCAATGAAGCACGCAAAAGAGCCGAAGGCTTGGTCGATCATATGGACGAAGCCAGCGAAGGTGCCGCGTCCGCTGCTGCGGCAAGCGACGAATTTGCTGTATCGATCGGTGAGATCAGCCGGCAGGCAGCGGCCTCAAGTCAGATGGCTCGGCTCGCCCGCGACGCAACCGAAGAAGCCGATACCACGGTTTGCGAACTGGCGACTTCGGCCGAACAGGTCGGCAATATCGTCCAGCTAATCTCCACAATTGCGCAGCGCACGAACTTGCTCGCACTCAATGCTTCGATCGAAGCAGCGCGCGGCGGCGGTGCGGGACGGGGATTTGCTGTTGTCGCGAGCGAGGTCAAGGAGCTCGCCATGCAGACCAGCCGCGCGACCTCGCAGATTTCCAGCCAGATCCGCGCAATGCAGGCTTCGACCGACGATAGTGTCGGGGCGCTGAAGGCGATTGCCGAACAGGTAAAACAGCTGGAGGGAACTTCGGTTTCGATTGCCAGCGCTGTGGATCAGCAATCGGTCGCAGGTCAGGAACTGGCACGCAGCATAGACCGCGCAGCGCGGGGAACCGAGCAAGTCTCTGATCACATCAATGATGTGCGCGAAATGTCGCTCTCCACTGGCATCGCCGCCAATCAAGTGCTCAGCAGCGCGAATGAGCTTGAGACGCAGGCAGCAACGTTGAGCACGCAGGTTCGCACGTTCCTGGCTCGCGTGCGCGAAGGGTGAGCTTTTGCTGGCGAGAAGGCCAAGCGCTTCGACGAAGAGCACATCGCACTCCGACTGAAAGCGAGCACGGCGAAGGAGTACCGTAAGAACTCGAGTTCTTCTTCTTACCTGCGATTGGCTTGGTAAGGGCGGTGGCGCCAGTCGTGAAGATACTTTGCGATGTCGGCGCAGGGACCGTGTTCCTTTTCGCGGCATGGAGAGCTTACAAGATAGTTTCGAAATGGGAGAAAACACGCTCGCTTTATCAGGGCTTGAAAGTGTCCTTCCGAAACAACTTGTGAGAGCCGAAATTTGAGAATGCCAAATTTCTTGGTTGAGAGTATTCCGGCTCCGTGCGCCTGTTGAGGTTAGCGCGGGGCAAGAAGCCTTTAGCTATCATACCTTTCTGACGACGATGATTATGACCTTCCTGGCTCTTCAAGAGATTGAGTTAAACGTTGTTCATCTGCTTCTGATGCTTTGGAAACCACTGGTCGAATGGTTGGTGTTTGGTCTGCCGTACCCTCGCCACGACGGGGCTTCTTTCATCTAAATAATGATAGAACAATTCCAGGGAGCAAACGCAGTCACAGCCAAAAACTCGATCGCACTTCTGCTCGGCGATCGCCGGTGGGGGTTCTTACCTCTAGTATTGTTCCTGCATGCCAGTGTTCGGCGTCGACCATCCCGATGGCAACATTGGTGCTGAAATCAGGTGACCAGGCAGCAGACGACACCTGCCCGACCTTGATGCCATCTTTGAGTAAGTCCCAAGCTGCATGCAAAGGGGGCACCGGATCGCCTTGAATGGAAATCGGGCGGATCTGCCGGGAAGGACCATTCGCGCGTTCCGTCTCAAGAGCATGCTGTCCGATGCATTCGATAGTGTCGTCCGGTCCGGCGCAATATTTGCCAAGGCCGCATTCGAGTGGCGAATTTTCCATCGTCATATCGTTGCCGTAGCTGAGCAAACCGGCTTCGATCCGCTCGATTAGGTTGGGGCATCCTGCGCGAACATTCAGATCGGCGCCTGCCCCAAACAGCCTATTCCAAACGCCCATCGCGTGTTCGCCACCCTCGACATATATCTCGAAACCTCCTTGTTTCGAATATCCCGAACGCGCCACAACAAAGCTCATCTGCTCAAATGCAAGGCGCTGATAACGGAAGAAGCGAATGTCACACACAGCCTCGCCGAAAACCCTCACCATCAGCTCTTCAGCCTTCGGCCCTTGCACTGCAAGCGGGGATACGTCGGGCTCGAACACCTGCACATCCAGTTTGGCGCCCAAGGCCAGTCCCTTGACCCACAATAGCAAATCGCTGTCGGCAATCGATAACCACCAGCGATCTTGGCTGTGTTTGATCGCGACCGGATCGTTGAGCATACCGGCGTTCTCATCGACGATCGGAACATAATAGCATTGATCGTCTTGCATCTTTTGCAGATTGCGCGGGGTGAGTTTCTGGATCAGGCTTGCCGCATCCGGCCCCACAATTTCGACAGAGCGCTGGCAAGAAACATCCCAGACCTGAACATATGTCTTGAGGTGCCGATAATCCGTTTCAATATCTCGGAATAAGGTCGGCAAAAGCATGCGGTTATAGACCGTGTAAGCCGTCACTCCGGCATTCTCGACACCGGGCGTAAAAGGAGTTTGGCGCAACCGACGCGATTGTGACAACATTCGCATGAGAAAGCTCCCTATTATCGATGCTCGGTCGCAGCAGGCAGTCCCGAAATGTGCAGCGTTTGGTGCTGCGATCTAAGATTGGATCAACTGTTGGGCCGCACGCGCGAGGCGGTTTTGTTGGCGAATGCTTCAAGCCTTTCGCGCGCCGCAGGCTGCGTGTTGACCACGCCGGCAACCACCGCTTCGGCAAAGGCAGCGTCGAGGTTCGACATATTGTTTAAATGGCTCACCGCAGAACAAATCGCGAAGTTGGTAAGCGGAAGATTTTGCGCAACCTTCTCAGCAATTTCCATCGCTGTCTCGAGGCTCGATCCGCCTTCCACAATATACTGGGCCAGCCCCAGATCGACGGCTTCCTGCCCCTGATACACTCGCCCGGTCAGGACCATGTCGATCATCCGGTATTTCCCGATCATGTCCGAGACGCGAATTGTGGCACCACCGCCAGTAAAGATGCCGCGCTGACCTTCTGGCAGCGCGAAATAGGTCGTCTCGTCCATCACTCTGATATGCGCCGCGCTTGCCAGTTCAAGCCCGCCGCCGACAACCGCACCCTTGAGTGCCGCAATGATCGGCACCCCGCCATATTCCATCTTGTTAAAGGCTTCATGCCAGCGCAGGCAGACATGCATAAAATCATCGGGGCTGCGATCCGCCTTCCAGTGCTCGATCAAATCAAGCCCAGCGCAAAAGTGATCTCCCGCACCGGTGAGCACCACCGCCCTAACTCCGGCTTGGCGTGCACCGCTAAAGAACCGGATCAGTTCCTCGATCGTTGCAACGTTCAGCGCATTGCGCTTGCTCGGCCGGTTCACGGTGAGAATGTAAAGACCGCCTGGACGCTCGGTTAATTCCAGATTTTCATATGAGGCGGGATTAACGACATCGTCCATTTTCATTCCTCTTCTTGCGATACCTGTGCGAATTGCGCGGATGTGATTGTGTGATGCGAAAAATTGAGAGCGAGTGACGCCGAAACTGACAAAGCAGATTTCCTCTTTTCAATTATGCCTTCGCGTCATCTCACCCAACTCAGCTTGTCGAAAAGCTCATAATTCGCCAAAATCCTATCCGATTACGCCAAGATTCGCAGCGGAAGAGAATTTGTGAGCCGTCACGACCCCCAGTTTCTGACAACGGTTTCCGCTGCTTTCATCAAGGATTGGATCGAAGCGTTGGGCACGCGCTGCACGCCTGCCCAGATTTCATCGCTTCTCAAGCGGTCCGGGATTGATGCGAGCGCGGTAACCACGCCGCAGCGCATTACTCTGGACGAGATAACACGGCTTTATCAGCTCGCAGCGATCGAAACTGGCGATGAGATGATGGGCCTTTGGAGCCGACCAATCCGAGCGCGCGCTTTGCAACATCTGGTCAGCGTTCAGCGCGAAGCAACGAGCCTAACCTCGGCGCTCTATCGTTTCACAACCTTCTGGAACCTCTTGCTGGACGATTTTTACCTCGAATTGGCGAGCGAGCCGGCACGAGTGGAACTGACCTTGGTTCCCTATAATCACGAAACGCGCGTTCAGCGGTTTGGGCATATGCTTTTGCTCAAGCTTGCGCATGGGCTGTTATCTTGGCTGGGCGGGACCGAGACGCCGATGCAAGAGGTGCATTTCGCCTTTCCGCGTCCAGAGTTTGAAGCCGACTATGCCGTTGTCTTTCCTTGCACCGTGCACTTTTCTGCGCCGCGAACTCGCATCCTGTTCGACCCACGTGAATTTGTCCGCCCCGTTCGCCGCAGCAAGGCAGAGGCGCATTCATTTCTCGAACGTGCTCCGCTTGATTGGATGTTCACCGGCTCGCGCGCGCACAAAAACAGTTTGCGGGTGCGGGCATTTTTGTACGATTCACATTGGCAGTCCTGCCAGCTTTCCGACGCCGCCCGCGCGCTGATTTTGACACCTCGAACACTCAATCGACGATTGAGCGAGGAAGGAACCTCCTTTCAGGAAATCAAGGATGGATTGCGCCGCGATATCGCGATCCGCGCGCTTCAACATGGAGAGAACAGCATCGAACAGATCGCGTATGACACTGGCTTTTCTGCCCCTGCCAATTTCCATCGTGCTTTTCGCAAATGGACTTCCAGAACTCCAGGTTCTTATAGAAACTGAACAATGTTGGCAGCCAGGTCGCATCGCACGCTAAGATTGAAATCCGACCGACTGGTGGATCGAAGGCAGAACATATCTTGGACCCACAGCCTAAAGTCGGCTTCCCGTGTCGATCAGCTAGGTTTAGACTGTCCGAGTTCAAGAAGCTGACTTAAAAGCTCCGCACGGACTTTGGTAGTCATCTGCAATCTACGCGCTTTGTGATGCTCAGGCCGCAGGCCGGTCGAACAGTCGAACGCACCATGCTCGCAAGTTGCCACCCCGCATCAACGATTATCGGTCATGCCTTTTAGATAATCACTTAGACACAACTCGACTTATGGACAGTGTCACAAATAATCCCTTGTATGGCCTGGGACTGTTACACAGTATGATAAGCGCTAACTAATGATTCGGGGGGAATCATGCCAATACGAGAAGCGGAAGCTGGCGATTCAGGCGTGCCTCTGTTCGTAGATGGTGAGTATCCGACTCAATTAAAGTATGAAGTCGACAGGAGAAATTACGACGGAGAATTTCGCGGACTCTACGCCGGAGACACAGACAGCGGCTCCCCGCAAGATTGGCGACCGGGCTCGAGCACGCCGACAGGTCGCAATCCGAACCATGGCGCACTCGACATCTACGCCCCCTTTGCCCCACACCCTCTAGAGACCCCAGTTTGCGCGATCATTCAGGGCACGCTGGTATGCCGTTCGGGCGAGGCGGAACCAAATGGCATCTGGAATCGGGCCGAGATCCATTTCGACAACGGAAGACGGAAGCTCTCCTATGGCCACCTTTCGCGCTTCGAAGGGCGCAGCCGGACGGTCAATCCCGGCGACGTGATCGGATTCGCGGGCTGTTCGGGCAACGCCGATACCAAGGGCGAATGTACCGAGTGCGGGGATTGCAACATCAATTCAGGCCATGTCCATCTGACCGAGTGGCACGGCAGCACCAAGATCAGCGATCCGCGGGCGCGAACCGGATTAAGACTGCGCTTTGCATCGGGTGACGTTCAGGACCTCGACGAGAAACGCACCTGTGCAAAGCTGTTGGAACAGGGGCACGGTCGCGCCGAGAAATGGACACCTTCTGATCCCGACGGATCACGGCCGCGTTTGCTCGGCGATGTAGTCTTCGGTACACCCAGGCGGAAGGACGGCAGGGGCCAACTCGTTCGCCAGAGCCTGCCCTCACCTTTCACTCATCTAGAATTCACTGACCAGAAACTCCTCTCAAACTCGCAGAAATTCTACGCCCTCTGCAACGCGCGGGTTGGCGCACTGGCGAGCGGCGGCGACGCAGTGAAGGCGTTTCTAAAGACGCGGCAAGAAAGGGCGGTTGTCGAATTGCGCAGTGAGATGGCCTCGCGGCTGGAACGGCTTAGGGCTTCGATTATTCAGGGCGATGCGATCATCGGTCTTGGCGACCCTATAGATCGCCAAAAGGTAGCTGAATGGACATTGCGACACCTTTCCTACCTCAATCAGATGCTCTGGACAGTTCTGTGCGGCCCGGCGCTAACCGAGTTTTCGAGCAATGTCGCAGGTCTCACCGGTAAGAAGCGCTATCAGGCCGCAGCAATTCTGAATCTTGCCGACAATTCGACGCTCAAACTTGAGAAAGGCTCGCTGCTTGAATGCGCCGGCGGAATCAGCGGCGAGGCTTGGATGAGTGCGACTTCGGGCTATGCTCGCACTGCAATCCAAAAGAGCTGGTTCAGCGAGACTTTGGCCAGTGGCAAAACCCGCAAAGATCCGGTTGTCGGCGTGACCTTCGGAGCGGGCAGCCTGATGCATGCGACAATCTCGACGCGCATGAAAGATGCGACGCTGGGTGGGACCAAAGGCAGCGAAGAGATCGAAGAACTGATCAAGGGTTTCGTGGACAAGGGCCTTGCCGCACAAAGGGCGATTGCTTCGGTCAATCTGTTCTGTGGCATGAACGCGGTTTCGCTTTCGGGTACGATCAGCGATCCTGCGCAAGACATTGCCATCGCCGAACTCGTTAGCCTGATCCGGGCGGCGGTCACGGCGCTCGAAGAGGCGCTGTTGGAACCGAAACTCGCAGCCATGTATCTCAACGATCCGGACGCCGAGACCAAGTGCGCAGAAGCCGCCTTTGCGATCCTCGCACGGATAGCCGCCAGTAATGAGAAGCTGTTTGGAAAACTCATTCAGAAGATCGAAGCGACGAACCAGGGTGACGAGGAAATGTTCCCACTCGCACCACTGATGTTCAGTTTGAAGTCAGGGCGCACAAGTTGAAGAGGCGGCATCCAGGGGGAAAATGACCGATCTGATCATCTTCGATTTCGAACACGCGACGAGCGGGGAAGAAGACGGCGCCAAGGTGCCGATCAGGATGTCGATCGACGAGAGCGACCCAGCTGACGCGAAGCTGAAGCTCGAAGTTGGCGGTAGCACGGTCAGAGAATTTGCGATCCGCGTAGACGAAGCGGGCCGCCTTTTCTCGTTCAAGTCTGACGAGGACAAAGCCGCCTTCGGGGTCCACGGTCTGATGGGTTTTTCGCCACCGGACCGCGATAAAGCGGAGCTCGCTGACATTCGCATCGAGCTGCGCTCGAAGTCCGGGGATGCAGATTATTCGCCCCAGCGGCCTTATTGTGCGCTTTATCTCGACTGGAAGCTGACCACGAGTGCCAGCGCCGGATCAGAGTTTTCCGGAGGAAAGATCAACGCCGATGCGAAGGCGACGCTTTCGCTGACCACTGGCCTTGCTAGTATCTATGAACCCGCACGCGCGAAAGCCCTCGGCATTCGTTCGCTGCTGGTGCGGCTCGATCTCGACTTTCTGTCCTGCACGACCGGCTGGGTCCCGCTCCCGATCATCGACCTGCCCGACACTCCCGGTTCGCTCAAAGGTTTGATCGGCTGGCTGGGACGATTGGTCGATAGCGTACCCGATTTGCCCGACCTGCCCGATTTGCCCGACTGGAACCTCGATTTCCCGCTCACCGCGCAGCTGCCTTTCGGTTTACGATTCAAGACCGCCTATCTCTCGATCAACCCCGGTGCTCCGTTCCCGCTGCGCGCGCAGGCCAAGCAGCTGGTCCTCGAATGGCGGGACGGTGAAGGCAAGGAACCGTTCGAGTGCGATTTCGACGATGTCGGCTTCGACCTGAGTTACAGCGACAATGAGTATCTATACACCGCGTCACTATTGACCGCAGTTTACCCGCCGAGGCCGCAGAACGGCAATGCACCGCCTTTCGATCCGAGCGCAATCGCCCTGCCTTTCGGCGCGCTCGAACTGAGCGCTACTGCATGGCTGGTTCGAGTAGGCGTGCATGGCAAGGTCGATGATGGAGGTGCGACCGGCAAACAGGTGAGCGAGGTCTGCCCCGAGCTCATCCTCGAAGCAGCCGACGTCAAGCTAACCTCCTCGCTGTGGAAGTCGGGAAAAGCGCTGTGGGAAGCCGACGCCTTGCGCATCCACATGCGCGAAACCGCGCTGCTCACACGGGCCATTTCCCACGCCCCTCAAGATGGCATGCTGCTGTTCAAGGACCTGCCCAACAACTGGAATGCTGCGGATAAAGGCGCTTGGCAGGCAAAGTATCGCAACGATCAGCTACACCGGGTCGAAAAATACAGCGAGGCAAAGACCCAGAAGAAACAGCAGGCGTCCGATGAGGCCGCCGCGCTGACCTTTGTCGACGGCCATCTCGATCCCGATGGGCACGCGCTCATCGTGTGGGACCAGAACAACGCCGCGATCCTCAAGAAGTTGGCCGAGTTGGTCCCGGGCATGCTGCGCGACGACGCCAAGGACGAGGATACGGACAGAGATACGATCCACCGCGTCGCCCTCGAGTTGGCCCAGCTCGAGGGGCCCGACGGGCGAGACCTCCAGGCAAGGCTGGAGTGGGTTGAGCTGCAGCAGCTTGAACGGCGAAGAGCTGAAGGTCCCGCTGAAGGCGATTGGCGGGCGCAGGCTGCACCGATCTGTTCGGTAACCAAGGGTGGAGCGCAAGTGCTCAATCTTCCCGGCGTCGCTCCCGATCTTGTCAAGGGGCCGCGAGCGATCGACGATCCCGCGCTGCGACTCGACCTTCCGTTTCTCGAAGTCAGCGTCGCCAAGCCAACCTCGCGATCGGTTCTGTTCTATAAGCCGGCAGGGCAGCAGCCCACGCTCTCTCTGCTTCACATCTACGATAAGCCGGAGGAGGAAGCGGAAGACGACGACCCGGTTCCAATTCTCGTTTACGCCGCGATAGACCTTTCACTTGGCGACGGTGATGAACGCGAGATTCTTCCAACCGGCTCCAAGGACGACAAACAGGCGCCCTTCCTCCAGATGTCGTTAGGTTCGACCCGCGAGACCGCTGCTTTGGCCGTGGCAAGTTGGAGAATCGGTGATCGCCCCAGGCTGTTCCGTATCCATGGCGACGCGCGGCCATTCCCGCCGCTGCTGAAATCCGGCGAGCAGCAGTGGAACTGCCTTGGCTGCCCACCCAAACCCGCCCCGATGACACCACCGCTACGGCTGCCGCCGGAAAGCTTCAAAGCGCCCAATCCGGTCACAACGCCGGGTTGGGATCTGCGGATCAGGGCCGAGATCGAGCGGACGCTCAAGTCGATCATGGCTCCTACCGACGACGAGAAATTTCCGATCAGCATGCGTATCGAAAGCATTTGCTACGACTCCGATGATCTGGGTTCGGGCGACGATTTCCTGCCGCCGCTGACTATCAATACCACGCTTGCTATCGAGCTCGATCTGTTCGGAGACGATGAGCCAGAAGTGGTCGAGAGTTTGGCCGCGTTCCGGTTCGATCCGTCAGACATGTCGATTGCGCTCGAGGCCGGAGGTAGGTTCGACATCAGGTCGAAAGTCTTGCCGCCTGATCCGCCGCCCTATTGGGTCAAGCAATTCAAATATCCGGAAAACGCGAACAAATACGACTTCTCCGAGCGGATCGAACTGATCGGCCTCACTCTCCAACTCTTCCGGCTGAAAGAGGATAAACCGGATCCGGAACGCAACGAAGAGCGCAAGGCGACGTTCTTCACACTCGACATGAGCGGGGGACGCTTCGAGATTGCAATCGCACCCGACGTTGAAGGGATGCTGCTCTATGAAGGATTCGGCGACAAACCGCTGGCCTTTGCGATCGACGATTTCCGCGTTGGCACGGGCGGGATCGATCTCGATGCTGCGCTCAAGAACGCGACGGTCAAGCTAAAGGGATTGTCGGAAACATTCGAGCTGCAAAGCGCGAGGATGTTGATGGTCAACAGTCGCCTACGAAGATTGACGATGGGCGGCGAAGGACGCCTGCCCGAAGTGCTCTCGCGGCGACCGCTGGCGGTTGGCTTTGCCTTGTCGCAGCACCCCAAGAGCCGCGCCATCCAGATCGACGAGGGCTTTGCCAAACTCAAAGAGCCAGACAAGCCGATCAAGACCGAAAAATTGCGCTACGAGTTCAACCTCGATGATCTTTCCTTGCGCTATCTGCGCGAAGGCAAAAAGGGTCGGCACTGGTTCTTCGAGATCAGCGGCGACGCCGCCTTCCGGCCCGATGATGGTGAGTTCACCGATGGCTTGCTCGAAAATCTAAAGACCGCACGGGTCGAGTTTGTCCGCGCGCCGCTCAGTGACGAATTTGCCGACAATCTCGCACTCATCGTCGAACTGAAGAAGCCAAAGAAGTTTTCTGCATTCGGCCTGTTCCAGATGGAATTGCGCGCCTTCGGCTTTGCTCCAAAGCACGATTTCGGAAAGAGCGGCCAGAACAAGCCTGCGCTGATCATCGGCGGACAGTGCAAATTTGCTGAGGCCGGAGATGTGGTCAGCGCTGAAATCGACTTCCACCGACTTTATCTCGGCCTGCCCAAAGACAATTCGAACATACCTCAAATCGATTTCCGCAAACTCGCTGTAACCATCCGAGCGGCTGAAGGATTTGAGATCTCGGGCTCGGTCGAGACTTTCGACGACGACCTCAGGAAAGGCTTTAAGGGGTTCGGTTCGGTCGCCATTCCAGGCTTTCCGCACATCGCGGCGGGCATGGGCTTCATGCGCATACGGCTTCCGGGCAAGCCATGGAAACACGCTTGGTTCCTTGCCATTGAAGGGCGCGGGCTGTCGTATCAGCTGGCCCCCTTGCCGATCTATCTGCGACAAGTGGGGCTGGGCTTTGGCAATCGCATGACGCTGCCGTTGTTGAGCGAGAAGCCCGACACGATCCCGGAACTTACCAGTTATCTGCTCGAAGCTCTCGACCAGCACCAGACCATCGCCTCACCCGATAGTTGGGTAGACAAGTACGATGCCGATTGGTCGATTGGTCTTGAGGGGGTGTTCACGCTCGGATCAACGCAGGCCCATCCTTACGAATACGACGCGGAACGAGAGCAGAAGATGCGTTCGGTCATGCTCCAAGCTCTGGCGGCGATGGACAATAAGGGCCTCGTTGCCGGCGCAAAGCTGTGGTTCCCGGTTTCCTACGACGATTTCCGGACCAAGCCGGAAGTTCAGCGCCAACCGCTCGCCAAGGGTTTTCTAAGCTTCTCGCCGCGCCAACAGCGCCTGCTCGCCTTTGCGCGAAAGGAAAAGGACGCGTATTACGGACCGCCCGACGATGAAGTGACCAAGCTGATCAAGACAATACTCGAACCGGTCGAGTGGCAATCGGCGGTGCTGGCGGAACCCGGGCGGTTGCGCGGCGAGATTGGCTGGCAGGACCGCCTGGTGTTCCCGCTCAAGCTAGGGCCGCTCAAGATCACCTGTCGAGGCGGATTGCTGTTCGCTCTGGAACAAGAGCACGCGGTCTACGGGGTCTATTTCTCCGCTCAAGGTTCGTTGGGCTTGAGCGCGCGCGCAGGTGGGCGCAGCCTCGGCATGAAGGTGTCGGCAACTGCGAGTCTCAGGCTTTCGACGCGGCTGATGTTGGCACAGGATCTGCGCAAGCCGCTGCAGGGCACCAATATCTACGCGCGCGCTTCTTTCGATGTGAATGTGCGCTTCTCGGTCAGCGCATGGATGCGGATCAAGGCCGGCTTCGTGAAGATCACGATAAAGATCGGCTTTTCAATCTCTCTGCAAATTCTGGTTGCGCTCGAGATCGGGCTAGTCGGGACGACCAACCTCGGGTTCAAGGGGCGCGCGACGCTCTCTATCAAGGCCTTTGGACGCCGCCTGCGGCTCAATGTGCGAGTCGGGATCAATGAAGGCGCGGTCGACAAGGCGCGCGGCGAAATGCAGAAATTCATGCGCTCTATGCTTGAGCCAGCCGATGCGCCGCCCCAGGGTTTGCCTGACAGGAATGCATCGCTACTTCCCCTCCTGACGCGTTCATTGCAACCGCCGAACTCGTCGGCGGAAACGCTGGTCAAAGATCCCGATGCGGATGCGCCGTATGGCGTGGCGGTGATCAACGCGGGCGAGAACCGCCACCTGCTGTGGATCATCCCCACCCCCGCCAGAGGCGACTGCAACAACACCGCGCTTCCCGAAGGTCTTGGCTTTTATCCGGTGCCCGCGAGTAACGGGAAAGGTTCGGGTAGACCTTGGGCCACAATTTCCGGGCTGGATAAGGAAGGAGCCGATCTGAAGGCTTTCGATCCGGAGAGCCGGCAGTGGGTCGATATCGTCGGTGCGGAGCATGACATATTCTGTCAGGACGCGGCCACTTTCGCTCCGGAGATGGAGGACGGATCTGAGCTGCCCGGCAACCAAAGCAAGGGTCTTTCGCTGCGACGAATGATCGCAGGCGGCTACCTTCCCAAGGATCCGAAACCCAGCGAAGATTTTCCTTTCGATTTTCCCGACGCCGGATCGAATGATGACCTCAAGGCCCCACCAAGCGATATCGCGGCCGAATTAGATAGACAGTTGACCGACAAACGGCTCGCCAATGGTCCGCGATACTCGCGTGACCAGCTCGACGACAGCGACGAGTTCGACGCCGCGTTGCTGAAGACGATGGAAGAGGGCGAGGACGACCTCGATGAAACCGAACGCCGTGTGAACGCGGACCAGACTGACGCCGCGCTTGGCAATCAGGGTTTCGTGCTACGGCAGTTTCAAGAGGATATAGATGCCTATCTACGCCAGGGGCCCGCAGGCCCTAGTCCAATCGCCGCGAACCTCGCCGACACTCCTCCGAAAGCGACCGTATGGCAGAGCGGCCTGGTGCTGCTGTGCGAAGGCGAACTTCCGAGCTGGACTGTGGAGCGCGCCAGCACAACTGCCCCCAAGATCAGGTTTTTCGATTACGGCGGAAAAGAAGCAAGAGTGTGGGAAGGTCGCCTCCGCACAGTCGTCGACCGCAAAAAGTCGCTGATCTCTGCGGCGAATATCCGGCTCGCCGCTCCGCCCATCGCCCATTTCGACGAGCAGACGCTGGCTCTTTCGTGGAAGCTCGAATGGAGCGATAGCACGGGGCCAAGTGTAGCGAAGGGCCTTGGCAATGACGTCGAGAGCTTCATCAGCCACTACGATGTCGAACTGTTCCCGCTCAGTGCAGCGAGCAACCGCCGGATTCTGCAACGCAATGTCGTGCCGTCAGTCTTGCTGGGCGAGGGAGTCGAGCTCAAGACGCCTTATAGCTTCACAGTCGAAACCCGAGAATTGTTCGGCGAGGAAACCGACGGCGGCCAGCGATTGCTCGAAGTTCTGGCGGTGGTCACGCCTTGCGGGCAGGCGGGCGAGCGCGGTGAGGCGTTCACCATCGTCGCCAATCTGGAGCCGCGCCTGACCCCGCTGCCCCCCGACGCCCCCGAATTGATACTCGCGCGCAACGATGCGGGGGAGGCCTTCGCCGACATCTCATGGATCAAGCCGATCCATCCCGACGCGCGCGGGATAGCTCGCACGACGCATTGGGAGCTCGTTTTCCGCAAGAAGCGGCATGTGCCGCTCGGCCATTATCCGCAGGCCGGGAGCGCAGCGGAAGACGGCGCAATTCGCATCGGCGACGACTCTGTTCCCAATCCCGGCGACCTTTGCCTGCGGTTCAGACACATTGAGGGCGACGGTCCCAACAAGCTGAACTTCCCCACCGACATCGACGATGGCATGAAGCGTGCAGCGCTTGAGCCGCAATGGCTCGACCACGAAGGCACCCGGCTGGTCGAAGGGACCGAAGCGCATAAGCTTGCCATGTCATTGCAAATACCCAAGAGCGCAGGGGACGACGGCGGGCACTCGTGGTCAATCTTCTTGCGGGCTGTGAATCTGTGGATGCCTGCCAGCACCGATGATGGGGTCGAGAAGCGGGCCGTTTGCACAGTCTCGAGCATGGTCGCGCTCAAGATGATCGCGGGAATTCCCGAGATCGACTGCGTTGCCGTCAAGTCGGACCTGCCTCCGCGTCAGATGCAGCTTGATCACTTCGAATGGCCCCAAGTCGGTCAGCAGCCAGTGTTGTTCAAGCCGCAAGTCGACGCGGGCAGCAGGCATGTTCCGGTGATTGCGGTTAACAAGGACGGCGCATTCGCCCTGAACTATACCGACGCTCACAACGAAGAGAGAGTCGTGACCCTGCGCTGGTCTGGCTATGCGCCGCGCCCCACTCCTGCCGACGCTTTGCCGTTGACCGCCTTTGCAGGCTTCCGCATCATGGAAGCGGTCGAAGATGAACGCGATAGCGCGGATTTCGGAATCCATCAGAGCCAAGAACTGAGCGAGCGCTACCCGCTAGAGGCTGAGGAAATAACTGTGCTCGACGCGGCCGATCCCTCAGTGGCCGCCGCGCTTCCCGACACAATGGGCGTCACTCAGGACTGGCAAGCCTGGTATCCATCGCATGCGAGCTTGCTCAAATACAAATCGCGCGATGAAGCGCAGCCGGTTCAGACCGATCCGATGCAATCGTGGCATTCTTGGGTCGACGCCGATCTCGATTGGCCTGAGCGCGCCCCAGCGGTTGACCAGCAAGACAACCTGCATCCGTCCCTTTCGCGCCTTGTCGCTGCGCTGCGCGAGGCGCTTCCTGGCCAAGCCGAACTTTCGGTTGCACGCGGACAGGCGGACAAGCCCAAGGCGAGCCATCTTCAATGGATGGAAGAGAACACGGCTGCGCTCGATCCCTATGGATGGGGGGCACTATCTTATCTCGGCCTAGCGATCGAACTCAGCGCGCGACAGACTCATAGCGGAGCAGCGGTCCCGGCAAAGGAGTTAATCGAAGAGCTCCAGACAATCCGGCTCAGCGGCGATTTTGCCGATGTCGCCAAATATCTGATGCTCGAGATCCCGCTCAAGGCATCTGCCCATTCGCGGGCCGGCGATGCAACGCGAACGCTCGACCAGACCGCTCTCGACCGGGTCCAGATTTCACTGCGACCGATCGTCCGGCCAACCCACACCTATCTGCTCGTAACTCTGCCAGACAAGCTGGGTGGGCCAAAGGACGATGAACTTGATCCGCAAATGGCGGTCGAATTCGTCGGAGCGGTGGTCACCGACGAAATCCTCAAGCAGGTCGGTGCTCGCGAGCCAATCGATCTCAACAGGCTCACGCTCAAGCAGCTCGCGACGCTGTTTGAGGCAATGCAGACCCGCCCCGAAGGCGAAGACCGCCCGGTCGGCGGCGAATTGTTGATCCTCTGCAAGGGTCGCGTCGATGAGGAAAAGTCGGCAGCTCAGGTCGTCAGCAGTGCCTTCAAGCGCTGGTTCCGCGACGTCGGCGAAGGTGCGATCACTGATACTCAGATGCCGCTTTCCGAGAGAGAGGATGGGCAACCAAGTGACTTCACCCTTTGGCCGCATGGCCGCTTCGAAGGGAAGGTCCAAGTCGCGGATCCCGCGCCGTGCAAAGCCGAGGACGGCGTCTTCGTGCCCGATCCCGATCCGAACACCGGCATTTCCGATAAGCGGTTCTGCCGGTTCTACAGCCATCTCATGGCAGCTCGCGTGTCCGATTCCGACAAAGACCCACAATCCAAACCGATCGCGAAGGCCTACCGTGCTTGGGCTAGACGGTTCTTCGCGGCCGCACCCCACACCCACCCTGGCTTGGGCTTCGGTGCAGCCAACACGGCCACTGCTGCGCCCTTGTCGCGATCAGTCGGTGTCGTCGCACCTGATGCCGAAGGGCGGTTCGAATTCACGCGCACGTTGGCGCTGCAGTGGGCCTCGACCCGGGCCACCTATATCGTGGCGATTGGTCGCTATGAACGGCTGTTCGGAGAGCTTGAGCGCCCCTCTGAAGTTGTCCTAAATCAACGTAAATCCTTGCCCAAATCCGCCGATGTTACGCACTATTATCTCCCGCGCATCCGCAAGGTCGAAGCCCCACAGCTGATCGCCGAGCGACTGGTCAGCAACGATGAGGGTCTAGCGTTCCACGAACTCACCTTTGATGTTCATGCAGAAGACCGCGCGCAGCAATCAAATGTGACGCTTGCGCGCAAGCTCGACTATCGTGGTGAGACGCTGCGGATTTCCCGCCAGTTCGTCCACACGCAGTGGGCAAAGCGGATCGCGGGCGAGAATGGTGCCACGTTCCCCAGCACGCGCGAACGCGACGTATCGACGCGCCAGTCCTTCACCAATGCAGACGCCGATTATCTGCTTGACGTTCCCATCGCGCGATTTGGGGCGACCGCCCGAATGTTCCGCTGCGAACCCTATTTTTATGAAACCAGTGTTCGCTACCATGCCAGTGCGGGCATCCGTCATTCAGAGACGACACAGCTCCAGCTTGCTCGGCCCAAATCCGGAACTGTAGTCCCGGCCGACACCCCCGACGGCCAAGTGCCGCCTTTTGCTATCGCACGCGCCGAGCAAGCGCTCGACCATCTCTCGGTTGATGTGCGTAAGTGGGTCAAGGAATGGGCCGCCATCGCACCCAACCAGACACTGCTACGGCAGTTGCTCAACGGCGATCCGGCCATCGTAGCAACGCTGCGCTTTCCGCGTTATTTCGAGAGCCTTGCGAAAGGCAGCGACCACTACGAGGAGGAGAAAGCAAGCTCCAAATCCTTCGGGCGACTTCCGGACAGCGAAGCAAGGCTGACCGTCTCGATCGACGAAAACGGACAGTCCGCGCCGCTCTGCACCATCCGGTGCGTTATCGACAGCAAACGAGAACCTAAACCATTCGCGGTCGAGCCCACGAACAAGGAACTGTTCAGCGCCAAACTTTCTCTACCGGTGATCGACGACAGGTGGGACCAGGGAGTAACGCTTGTATGCACTATCGCCCGGATAGCCGCGCCGCAGAAAGCGAGCATTTCGGTCAATCGTGCCCACCTCGCGCGCGAACCCGCTGCGCCAGCTGATGCGGCGGTGTTTAAACCGGCTGCGCTGCCGAACACCGGCCCACTCGCTTGGCTTTCGCCGTTAGCCGCGCGGCTCGAATGGCCTAAGCCCGCAAACGGTTCGAATGACTGGAAACTCGAGCTGGCTGATGCTCCAGCGCTCGATATCAGGAATATGCGCCCACTGACGCAGGTCGACAGCGAAAGTCAGGCGCTTTCGCCAGCGGACGTCGCTGCGGCGCTGCGCCTGTTGCTCGATCCCGAGCGCAAAGCGGCTGCGGTGGCGGCGATCCATGGCTTGCCCCAGATCGCGATCGCGCCCGGTCAGCCGCTCGAGGCCCAACTCGGCATGGCGATTGAGGCCAGCCCAGCAGCGACGCTTCGCATGATTCCGGAGAACGGATTCCCCGATGGGCTATGGGATGATGCGAAGGCCGCCGGAATTCGCTTCTGGGTCTTGGACCAGAGCGGCGCTACCCCGGTCTGGTCCACAGTCGCCGATCCGCCGGAAGCCGAAGCGGTGGTGATCGCAGTGGCTCCGGAATATGGCGGTCAGGTGTGGCCTGCTCTGTTCGTGCGGATCCTGGCAGAGTGCGACAAGGCCGTTGAACTTCAGGCGGTGCTCGAGGTCGAGGATATCCTCTCTCGCTCCGAGCAAGCCGGTATCGCCGCCGCTGCATTCTGGACATCAATCAAGGCCGCGCGCGACACCGCTGCGCTGGCTGAGCGCCCGCTTGTCGCGTGGGTACAAAAGGGGGGCGAAAAGCGCAGCCTCTGGGGGAGGAGCGGATCATGACCAAGCAAGTCCAGCGAGCGCTATTCCCGCATCTTTACAAGAAGCGATCTTCGGATAGCAAAGCTTGGCCGCACAACAAAGCGGGTTTCGGGGGCAAACGCGTCGTTCCCTTGTTCTATCGCCCTGAGAGAGTTCCCATTTACAGACTGTTCGGCACGCATTGGTCGTTCGCAATCGGGGGCGAGATCGAGAATTCGGATGATCCAAACCCGCATCGCCGATTCAAACCCACTGAGTTCGCAGCACTAAGCCCGAAGGCAAACAATGGTCAGCATGGCCCATGGGACCAGAACGTGTTCGCCTGCGATCTCTACGATGAACAATCCGATAAGAAGATGTATCCGGTTCAGCAGAACGAATCGAGCGGTGGTCAACCCGTCGGGTCGCATACCGCATTGCTGGTGCAGCAAATAATTCTCGGACAGAATAACAACCCAAATCTGTTCCAGCTTGTGCAAGGCCGTATCGAGGTACCGTTCTCAACCCGCCACGCAAGATGGAAGACAGGCCGGAAAGCGATGCTTAAGCGGTTCTGCAAAGAACTGGGCCTGTTCGAAAGCACGCAAGATGCATCGGACGACTATCTTTCAATCTTCCTCTACCCTGATGGCTTCTGTTTCTTCGCGGCGATCAAAGTGCCCTGGCGGAGCGGAAAAGCCCCTCCCCTCAAAGGCTGGTTCAAGGCCACCACTCGGCCATCACCGGGCCAGAACGAGGGCAATGGCGAGCTGATCGGCGGACTGGAATTGTGCCTAGACCCGGCCCTTCCGGGGAACTCCAGCAGTACCGGATCTCAGGAACCCTCCCTAATCGCGCAGTGGCACGATGCCGCAGCAGAACTCAGTGCAATCTTCGCCAGTAGGCTCGGATCTTCCCTGAACTGGCTTGATGTTTCGGCAGCAACACCCGTCGATCCCGCTCGGTTCTTCTGGCGGGGTGAATACGATGAAGTCGAGCTCAGATCGAAGGATTATCCGGCCAGTGCGAAGATCGGCAATCTCAAACGTTCGGAAAGTGGTGCCCTCGACCTCGGAGCCGACTGTCTGAACATCCGGCTCGCCCCTTCCGGTTCGCAAGATGAGGGTTCGGCCAGCTACAATGTCACGGGACTTGGCATCACCATACGCTCCGAGGAAGGAACCGTGGTGATCAAGTCTCACGCCTCGGTGGGTGGGTTGGACGCAGCCGACGCCGCTGCCGAGACTAATGTCGAATATCGCTTCGGTGCCAATTCCGCCACTATCGAGAGTCTCGCGCTGGTCAGCGCGAAGGGAGAAGGAAACCCGGTCGAACTTGCAATTCCGCTGATAGAAACCGCCCATTCGCTGCGCAGCAGTGCAGGCATGCCTGCGCGCGCTCAACCTTCTGGGGAGATTACCGATGACCCGGTTGGAGCGATCTGGACTTTCGCACCGACCGACAACGGTTGGCTTCACTTCGCATTTCCCGATGCAACGCTTGCAGGCCTCGACATTTTGCTATCGCACGTTGGAGCGGAGAAGAATGACGGCGATACGCGCGCTGCCACCGACAAAACAGTGAGCGGTGGGATCACCATCGGCAACAAGCCCGGCACAGCCAACTTTCGCGCGCACGAACGCGCTTGGTCATTGAGCGCCACCAATGGGCGCAACGGAAATTTCGAACTGACCTTGGCACGCGAAACGACCACTGACGGGGTGGAGCACTGGTCAGTCAGTGAGGCCAAGGTGACGATCGAAGGCGCCTCGATCTCGCTTGACGGCGCACTCATGGTCACACCTTTCCGACAAACTCCTTCGCGCTTGCTACCCGGAACTGCCGAGCGCGCCTTGAGGGCGCAGTCGGTCGCGGCCTATTCGCCTGGCCTCTTGCGCGGGGTCGAGCGAGACATGTGGGAGTATGCGCGTAAGGTCGAAGATGTAGACAATGCGCGGTTCGTGCGCGCGCGCATGTTGATCCGGGGTTTCGAAGTACTGGCTTCACAGTCAGAAACCGAAACGCCGTCGTTTGCCGATGCAATCGATCTCGACGTCGATCTCAAGGGTCACTCGCCGACAGCCAAAGATTTGGATTCGATCCAGCCCTGGCTCTGGACCCGTCACTCGAATGCTCCGATGATGCAAAACTTGGCTCTCGCTCGCTCAGGAAAGGCGGCTAGCGAACCGGCAGACGAGCGCGAACTGCTGCCATTCCAAGGTGTTGGCGACGAACGTAAATTCGTTATCCGATTCAAGAACAGTCTGCGGATGGATCGCATTTCGGCAGCACTTGAACACAATCACGATACAGTCAGATTCGAATGCGCGTTGGACACGAATTGTTGGGTGAGCGAGCTTGGGATGGCGTCCTTGTCGCTCCCGAGCCTGTCGGTCTTTCCCCAGATTGATGCAGGTTCGTCGGACCACGCCCGGATCTCGGCAACGGCTGGTTTCTGGCCGACGGCACCCGAAGTTCCTGACGAGCAGATGGCTTGGTCGTACGAGCTTCGCCATGACCTTGCCTGGCGCGACGGCGCACATGCGCTTGCCACTTTGGCGGAGCGTGCAGAGGATAACGATACGGCTAATGCAGGAGCCATCGACCAAGGGATATTCGCCCCCACTTCCGACAACGGCCCGGCTCACATCGCAAGCGCGTGGCGCAAACTCGATCGCCAAGCGGCGCTTGCCGCTGCCGACCGGCGGTATCTGGTGTCGAAAACGGATGGTGAGCTGAAGCTTACTGAAGACTTCTCCGGTTTCCCGGTGGCGAATGTATCGTTCGACCTGAACATTGTTTTGGCGGACACCGGCAATGAGCTGAAGCGTATTGGACAAATCCAGATCGAGCGCGCCGATGACCGCACGTTGGTCTTTGACGGGCTGCCAAGCACATCGGACCTGCTCGGTATCAACGGGAAACTCGACGACAAGGAGTACCTGTTCGGCACAGCGGACATCACAGCCGAAGTAGGCCTAATCGATCAGATGGGGCGGACACTCAACGGAGCCAAAGTGGACGGACCGATTTGGGTCCGCGAGCTCGCGGAGGATAAGAAGCACCTCTGCAGCCTAAGGGCCGAACAAACGATCGACGATGAGCACAGCCACTTCAACGGGATGCGTTTCCATTTTGCAAACCTAGTGAGCGGTGAAGCGTCAGAGGCAGCAGCGGAGAACTGGAACGATATCGACGCCTCCGATCAGTCGGGAGGATTGTGGTGGTTGGCCCATTCCAGCTCAGACAGCGGGCACCCGCTGGTTCCGTGGCAGGGCGGGCTCTATTTCGAACCGCTGCGCAGCGCCGAACTCGCCTATGCGAAGGGTCAGCCGCTCACCTGGAAGATCGAAGGGCGTCTGGGCTTACTACGCGGGGGCGAATTTCTTCCACAGTTGAACGACGACGGTGGAACGGTAGTTCTGGTGATCGAAGCGAGACAGGCCACCGGGTGGCTGTGGTCGGCATGGATCGAATGCAGCACGGTTTCGCTCGATCTGCCGCTCGAAAGTCCTGCGGTTCCGGTGAGTCTTCCGCGTGTCGGCTGTCGCTCCGATGTCGAGCGATATCGTGCGGCGGCACCTGCTATCCTGTCCTGCACAATCGATGCCAGTCAGGCAAAGCCGGAGGCAACGATCACCGATGCCTTCCTTCATTATGACCACTTCGGGACTCCCAAGAAAGCGGCGCTAGTCATCAATGGGGCCGTTGGCGGGACCGGAATGAAGTTTGAATTACAGGTGCAGCCGCCCCCGGGAGGGACGGAAAACAAGCTTTCACTTGTGCGCGCAGATCTGGCGATTGAGCGGTCCAATGTTTGGCTTACGCTCGCATACTCCTTCTCAGTCACGCTGACGGAGGTGGCGACCGGGGCGAAGAATGATAAACCGACGGCCCGTGCGATTCTATCGGGCGGGGTCTTCCATCCGGCCTACCCCAATCCCGAAAAGCTCAAACTCACCATTAAGACTGACGATGCCGGGATAAACACGCGGCGTACTGCGACCACGACGAACCATTGGGAAGACCTCGATCCAATCGTCGTATTGCGTCGACATGTCCTGTGCGTTGCGTGGGACGCGAGGTGGCAGAATGGCGGGACCGCGTCAGACACGTGGCTTGGCACACTAGAACCGGCCGGCTGCAAGGGCGCGTTGGCGGCTGTATTGCTGCCTGGAACCACCGAAGCTTCGCTGCCTTTGGGGGCGGTATTTATGGATGCCGAGTGCCGCTTCAGCAAGGCTCAAGATGCAGTTCTGCGCCTGGGCAATGATGGCGACAAAGGACTTTCGGCGCGCCTTGAGGGTGCGCTCGCCCCTCTGGAAACCGAAGACGGAGCCGGTGTTACGCATCGGGCGACAGTCGACTTTTCAGGAAGCAGGGTTTCGTCCTTTGGTGAAACGGTGCAGGTCCCCGCTCACATCACCCACACGCTCAACACCGACCTGACTTTCGCCACGCTCGACAAGATCGAGTTATCTTCGCGCTCGGGCAGCGCCAAGCTGAAGTCCAAACTCGTACTCTTCGATCCAGCCAGAGGCACTTCGAAACTGGTCCGTATCGAGGCGGAGAGATCGCTAGGTGGTGGTTCGACCAGGACTCTCTCGGGCTTTGCAGCGACCCTTCCTCCGGTCACCACAGCAGCCCTGGTTGCCCCGCGGACCCGTGTGACGGAAGCCATCGGTTCTGCTCTGGGTGTTTCGGGTTGGGTAGAACGCGCGCTAGGTCTGGACGAGGGCGCGGAGCTGGTTTTTCAGCCGATCGGCAGCGACGAAAAACTCGAAATGATCGCCAAAGACTTCGTACCTGGATCGCGAGTTGAGGCCGTCACGCTTTCACTTCCCAAGTCATGGAAGGCCGGCACCTCCGCGACGTGGACTGACTATCGTAGGCACATTGTCGATCAGCTTGCCAAAATCGGCCTGCTCGCGCCGGGTTCGGCGATACGGACCGACAGGGGTGAACGCGCCCGAGTGCTCGGCCTCGACGCGCACAAAGAACGCATTGTGGCGTTTTCCGATGTCATCGGCACGACCATTCATAAACACCACAAGGACTACGACGCGTGGCTCGATTCCCTCTTCCTTTACAACACAAATTCCGAACGGGCTGCGATATCGGTGTCGAGCAGCGCGACCGGTAAACACAGCTATGCCGCGGAAAGTCGCCCGGTCGAGGCCATGCGACGCGCTAATCATTTCGAGGGCCCGTGGTCGATCCCTGCTCCGGTCCGGACCGATGCGCGTCGCTCGGTCTCAGGAAGCGCCGGGGTCGAAACATTGAGCGGCGGTTACCGGGCGACCAGCGCCCGCGCGCTCGACCTGTCTTTCCGGCCATCGAGCGAGAGAAGCGAGCTCGATCCCATCGCTCCTACCGTTGCGGCGCATGCACTTGAGCGGCAATGGTCGATCGAGCGTCAGGATGGCGAGAACGATTTGGCCCAGACTTTCGGTGAGAGCGCCAATTTCGCGCTGACCAGCCGTCAAGGCACTGCCTTCCGACCGGCCGCAGAGTTCAACGCAGATCAGAGGCTCACTTCGAAACTGTCCAAGGAGGGCGCTGCCGCAGCGGCACCGGGGCTTACTCCCAGTGCTGCCACCAGCGGTCTGCTTGAAGGCTGGCCGAGTGAGCCATCACAGGGTGAGCAATACTTTGCTCCTGACAATTGGCTCGAGCGTGATGTTTCGGGCCGTGCGGGCGCTGTGTCCTCCAAACGTCTCGGACTGTCGGTTGGAGTGGTCAAAGAGAAACGACGGTCGGTTCCGCCGCTTCCCACGGGCGAGATGGCGTTCCACGCGCGGCTTCCGCGTCCCCCTCAGATCGGCACCAGTGACCGTGTAGCCGCCAACCAGTTCAATCCTCGCAACATGGCGATGGAGACCGCGCCTACCTTCTTCCTTTACGGGGAGCGAGCCAAGGCTCCGATTTCGCGCGCCAACCAGCCCGCACTCGGAAGAGAGCCGTTCAGCACCGCGATGTGGAAAGGATCGGTTGTCGAGCCAGTCGACGGCGTTCTGTCGCGCTCGATGTCGGACCGCATCACGATCAAGGTGTTACCGGAAACCCCCGTGCCCGAAGGCCAAAGGTGGATTCTCAAGGATGCCTTCGCGGTCGCAGATGGACGAACGTTTTCTCTCTCAAAAGTCTTGCCCGCTACAACCGGCAGTGGACAAGAATTCATACTAGAGCTCGGATCAGACTTCCGCGCATGGTTGGGCGGGTTGGAGTATTCGACACAATGCCAGCTGGAAATGCGCTTCAATCTGGCTGTCCCGCGCGCTGGGCCGGGTTCCGCCTACGAGCGGGTGACGCGCATAGTCCGATTGAATCTGCCGGTAACCGCGAGCCTCGCAAGTTCGTTGGAACTGCCCTTGTACGTGAATTTTGAGGATCCAGCGTTCAACGAGATCCTGTCCTTTCGTTCACGCGTTTCGCCAACCGGCTTGGTCGCAGCGGATCGCGACAAGCTCAACCCCTCGGATAACGCAACGCTAGTCTGGTACAGGCGCGCGCCTGACGATGGAGGCGCGGAAGATTTAGAGGTGCAGGTTACCTTATTCCGCAAACAGGATGGAACGGTCCCTCCTGACCGGATCCCGTTGAAGCCCATCCAAGGTTGGCGAGTGGACGACACATTGTGCGCGGTGTTGATCGATTGTGCCTCGCTGCAATCGGTCAGCCCCCCTTCTCTTTTGAAGTTAGTGGTTGGCGACAGGCTCGATCTCACCGTCGCAGTGGATTCTGCTACCGGTGGCCGCGAGGACGAACCCATGTCTTTCGAAGTCGTGGGAAGCGACATAGTCCCGGCCAACCGCAGCGATTACTCGCTGCTCAAGATGGTCGTCGGAAAAGAGTCGGGCGTTACCTGTCCGTTGTTCGTGTACGCTCCCCGTCCGGATAGCTTCGACCTCCTCGACCCGCGCGATCTAATGTCGGGACGCTCTCAGTTCCTTTCGTGTCAGCGCCTGACACACTTCGTAGAGCAGCACGAGTTCGCCGAGCGAGTTGAGAAACCGAAACGCACTGTCCACTTCGTTGTCCAGAAAATCGCGCCCGACGGCGGGAGCCACGTTCCACGTAGCCTGGCCGAATGGGTCAAACCGGTCGTCAAGTAGGGCGCCCGAATGTTCCGAAACTTGTGTCGCCCTTGCGTTCGGGTCACTGGCGACGCGAAAGGACGCTATGCCACGAGCGTTGAGTTCGAACGGAGGCTGGCAAACCGCCGGGCGGGTTAAGGCTTAGTCTCGAATGAGCATGGCTTGAAGACGGATCTGTAGGTGGCAAGATACTTCGAGCTCGAAGTCGAGGGGCGTCGCGCCAGGTGATTATCACCCTCCGCGTGAACGTTTGTGATCATTTAAAGCAATTCGATCAGACTGTTGACGCCCTCGCTGCCTCCATTGATCTGGTACGCCTGCAACAACAGATCGATCACCCGGAGAAACGTGTCCAGATGGATCGTGGCAGGGGTGGGGTCGGTGGCAACAGGAAACTCGATCAGCGTGTCGAGAGAGCGCGAAGCATCAATCTCCAGCTTGCCCTTGAACGGCACAATCGCCGTCGGATGGCGGAAATATAAGCATCCTGCTTCCGCCTGCCTTGAGTTCAAACGCAAAAAAGGCCTCGCTGGATACAGCGAGGCCTTTTTTGCATGATTGAATGAATTTGGCTGGTTGCGGGAGTTGGATTTGAACCAACGACCTTCAGGTTATGAGCCTGACGAGCTACCGGACTGCTCCATCCCGCGCTACCTAGCTAGGCGTTCGGGACGCAAAGTCCAGAGACGCCAAAAGGGCCAACCTCTTAAGGCTAGCCCCCTTCGGCTGCCTTGAGCAGACGCTCAGGACAGGCTTTGACTGTGAATGGGTTTCCCTCGCGCTTCGCTGGCTACAATGCCTGGCGGCGACCTACTCTTCCATGCCTTAAGACATAGTACCATCGGCGCTATCCGGTTTCACGGCCGAGTTCGAGATGGGATCGGGTGGGTCACAGACGCTATGACCACCAAGCAATGAAGCCAGCGAAAAGCGAGGGTTTTAAATCGATGTGCACCGCCCTCAATCAGAGCAAGCGCAAGTTATTGGGCGTATCTGGCTGGAGAACTCCTCCATCGCAGACGGGTCTATTCAGACCTGTCATTGACAGTGCGAACTCTCAAGCGCGAACAGAACTATTAGGACTGGTTAGCTTCACACGTTACCGCGCTTCCACACCCAGCCTATCAACGTCATGGTCTATGACGGTTCGAAGATACCTAATCTCAAGGGAGGCTTCCCGCTTAGATGCTTTCAGCGGTTATCCCGTCCATACATAGCTACCCAGCGGCACTCCTGGCGGAATGACTGGTACACCAGAGGTATGTTCACCCCGGTCCTCTCGTACTAGGGGCAACTCCTTTCAAGTATCGACGCCCACGGCAGATAGGGACCAAACTGTCTCGCGACGTTCTGAACCCAGCTCACGTACCACTTTAATTGGCGAACAGCCAAACCCTTGGGACCTGCTCCAGCCCCAGGATGTGATGAGCCGACATCGAGGTGCCAAACGATTCCGTCGATATGAGCTCTTGGGAATCATCAGCCTGTTATCCCCGGCGTACCTTTTATCCGTTGAGCGATGGCCCTTCCACGAGGGACCACCGGATCACTATGACCGACTTTCGTCTCTGCTCGACTCGTCAGTCTCGCAGTCAGGCAGGCTTATGCCATTGCACTCTCGCAGCCGGTTTCCAACCGGCCTGAGCCTACCATCGCGCGCCTCCGTTACTCTTTAGGAGGCGACCGCCCCAGTCAAACTACCCGCCATAGAGGGTCCCTGGTCCGGATAACGGACCTAGGTTAGACATCAGAAAACAACAGGGTGGTATTTCACAGGTTGGCTCCACTCGGACTGGCGCCCAAGTTTCAAAGCCTCCCACCTATTCTACACAGTTCTTTCCTAATGCCACTCTAAAGCTGCAGTAAAGGTGCACGGGGTCTTTCCGTCTAACCGCGGGTACTCCGCATCTTCACGGAGAATTCAATTTCGCTGAGCATATCCTGGAGACAGTGGGGAAGTCGTTACGCCATTCGTGCAGGTCGGAACTTACCCGACAAGGAATTTCGCTACCTTAGGACCGTTATAGTTACGGCCGCCGTTTACTTGGGCTTCAATTCGGAGCTTGCACTCCTCCTCTTAACCTTCAAGCACCGGGCAGGCGTCAGACCCTATACGTCGTCTTGAAGCCGACTTAGCAGAGTCCTGTGTTTTTGATAAACAGTCGCTACCCCCTGGCCTGTGCCCCCTGATAAGAGTTGCCTCGAATCAGGGCCTCCTTCTTCCGAAGGTACGGAGGCAATTTGCCGAGTTCCTTCAGGATACTTCTCTCAAGCGCCTTGGTATACTCTACCTGACCACCTGTGTCGGTTTCGGGTACGGTCTATATGAAGAGGCTATTTCCTGGAACGACTTGGCAGCATGCCCAATCCAATAAGGACACACTACTTCCGCCATCCGTCACACATCTTCAGGCCCACGAATATTAACGTGGTTCCCATCGACTACCCCCTTCGGGCTCGTCTTAGGGGCCGGCTTACCCTGCTCTGATTAGCATTGAACAGGAACCCTTGGTCTTTCGGCGAGAGGGCATCTAACCCTCTTTATCGCTACTCATGTCAGCATTCGCACTTCCGATATGTCCACCGTCGGTTACCCTTCGGCTTCAACCACTTACGGAACGCTCCGCTACCGCTGCAGTAAACTGCAACCCTAAGCTTCGGTGCATATCTTTAGCCCCGTTACATCTTCGCCGCAGGAACCCTTATTTAGACCAGTGAGCTGTTACGCTTTCTTTAAAGGATGGCTGCTTCTAAGCCAACCTCCTGGTTGTTTTGGGATTCCCACATGCTTTCCCACTTAGATATGACTTGGGGACCTTAGCTGTAGGTTAGGGCTGTTTCCCTTTTGACGACGGACCTTAGCACCCGCCGTCTGTCTGCCAGACTAGACTCATTGGTATTCGGAGTTTGGTTAGGTTTGGTACCGCTCGCGCAGCCCTAGCCCATCCAGTGCTCTACCCCCAATGGCAAAAATCTGACGCTCTACCTCAATAGATTTCGCGGAGAACCAGCTATTTCCCGGCTTGATTGGCCTTTCACCCCTAAACACAACTCATCCGATAATTTTTCAACATTAAACGGTTCGGTCCTCCAGTGCATGTTACTGCACCTTCAACCTGGTCATGCCTAGATCGCCGGGGTTCGGGTCTAATCCAACATACTCAGTCGCCCTATTCAGACTCGCTTTCGCTTCGCCTACACCTAACGGCTTAAGCTCGCATGCTAGATTAAGTCACTGACCCATTATGCAAGAGGTACGCTGTCACCCCCTATGGGGCTCCAACTGCTTGTAAGCATCCGGTTTCAGGTACTGTTTCACTCCCCTAATCGGGGTGCTTTTCACCTTTCCCTCACGGTACTGTGTTCGCTATCGGTCATGTACGAGTATTTAGGCTTGGAGGGTGGTCCCCCCATGTTCAGACAGAATTTCACGTGTTCCGCCCTACTCAAGTCCTTTTCTAGTCTTTTCGCATACGGGACTATCACCCACTATGGTCTCACTTTCCAGAGAGTTCTGCTAATAATAGAAAAGGCACTGGCCTGGTCCCGGTTCGCTCGCCACTACTACGGGAATCTCGGTTGATGTCTTTTCCTCCGGGTACTGAGATGTTTCAGTTCCCCGGGTTTGCTTCACCAAAGCTATATATTCACTAAGGTGATACCTTATCCACCTCTCTCAGCCTCTCCGAAGAGAGAATGAAAGAAATGGTGAAGGTGGGTTTCCCCATTCGGAAATCGCGGGATCAAAGCTTGCTCACAGCTCCCCCACGCTTATCGCAGCGTGCCACGTCCTTCTTCGCCTGTACATGCCAAGGCATCCACCAAATGCTCTTACCTCACGCTTGAGAATCCACACCATCAACGACAGGTCTGCATAAAGTCCTGTTCGTCTTCGCGATGATGCGGAGGAATTATCTCAGCCAGATAATCAATTTGATTGATTTTGTGATGATATCGATCGCGTACAGATCTCGGGCCCGAAGGCCCGAACCTTTGCGACGATACCGCCACGGCATCGATTTAAAAACCCATTCACAATGTCAAATGTCGGCGGCAATCCGCCTGACCGGCCGAAGCCGGATCTCTTTCTTTTCAAACAATCGGAAATACCTGGTGGAGCCTATCGGGATCGAACCGATGACCCCCTGCTTGCAAAGCAGGTGCTCTCCCAGCTGAGCTAAGGCCCCTTAGGTAATAAAATGGTGGGCCTGAGAAGATTTGAACTTCTGACCTCACCCTTATCAGGGGTGCGCTCTAACCAACTGAGCTACAGGCCCACACCTGTCCTTCGTCGACCCAATGGGCCGCGAGGGGCGTGAGCCGGCTCAGGATAACAACACCCTGAAGTGCTGTTTCCGATTG
>NZ_CANLMB010000001.1:2100000-2347394 GCF_947492365.1 uncultured Erythrobacter sp. | reverse complement strand
GAACCCGAACCCGAACCCGAACCCGAACCCGAACCCGAACCCGAACCCGAACCCGAACCCGAACCCGAACCCGAACCCGAACCTGAGCGGGAAGCGGAAGAATGGGAACCAGAACTCGCGTCAGAGCCTCAAGCGGATGACGCTGGCGAGTGGGAACATGGCGGAGGCTACGCGAACCTTGCCGAGAGCGAAGCGGATCGGATCGCGGAGGACTTTAATACCATCATGGGCTTCGACGGCCCGCACAAAGATGCCGATGGCAACTGGGACGGTCCGGGCCCAACGCCGTTTCTCGAACGTTACGGCCTCGACCAATACGGCTTCTTCTGGATCCTCGGCCTCTTCTTCTTGCTGGCCATGTGCCGCGGTTGATCGCGCAGGCGACGTAGGCTCTGCGCATGTCTATAGAGTGCGGCGCCATGGATAACTCGCAAGTCCCTCCCGAAATCGCCGCCTGGTTCGACGCGCGCGGTTGGCGGGTACGGCGGCATCAGAGCGATATGCTCGCCAAAGCGCGCGCTGGGCGGCACGCCCTGCTGGTCGCGGATACCGGCGCGGGCAAGACGCTTGCGGGGTTCCTGCCCACCCTGTGCGATTTCGCTGAAGGCGGTGAGCATGAAGGCCTCCACACGCTTTATGTCTCTCCGCTCAAGGCGCTCGCCCATGACGTAAAGCGCAACCTGCTAACCCCGATTGAGGAGATTGGCCTTCCGATCACGGTCGAAACGCGCAGCGGGGATACCTCATCCGACCGCAAGAAACGCCAGCGCAGCAAGCCGCCGCATGTCCTGCTGACCACGCCGGAGAGCCTGTCGCTGCTGCTGTCCTATCCCGAAAGCGCCGATCTGTTCCGCACCTGCAAACGGGTGGTGGTGGACGAGGTTCACGCCTTTGCCACCGGCAAGCGCGGGGATTTGCTCGCGTTGGCGCTTGCGCGGCTCCAAACCCTCGCACCCGATATGCAGCGTGTGGCGCTGTCCGCGACGCTCGCCAATCCCTTGTCGTTTCAGGAATGGCTCGCGCCGCAACCTGTCGATGACACGGGCGAGATCGCGGCTGCCGATCTGGTGCTGGGAGAGAAGGGAGCGGACCCAGAGGTCGAAATCCTGCTGCCGATCGAGGAGCGCGTGCCATGGGGCGGGCATGCGGGGCGCTGGGCGGTCGATCAGCTCATGCAAGCGATCAAAGAGAACCGCACCACGCTCGTCTTCACCAACACACGCTTTCTGGCCGAGTTCATCTTCCAATGCCTGTGGGATGTGAACGAGGATAATCTGGCCATCGGTGTCCATCACGGAAGCCTCTCCAAAGAGGCGCGGCGCAAGGTCGAGGATGCGATGGCTGCAGGCGAGCTTCGCGCGCTGGTCTGCACTGCGAGCCTCGATTTGGGGGTCGATTGGGGCGACATTGATCTGGTCGTTCAGATGGGTGCGCCCAAGGGGAGCTCGCGGCTGTTGCAGCGCATCGGTCGCGCGGGCCACCGGCTCGACACACCCAGCCGCGCGGTGCTGGTGCCGGGCAACCGCTTTGAATTCCTCGAGGCCATGGCGGCCAAGGATGCGGTCGATGAAGGCCAGCGCGACGGCGAGGATTTTCGGCCCGGCAGTCTCGACGTGCTCGCGCAGCATGTGATGGCCTGCGCTTGCGCAGGGCCGTTCCACGAGGATGATCTGCTCGCCGAGTTGCGCGGTTCAATGGCCTATTCGTGGGTGGATGAGGAAGTGCTGGGCCGCGTCCTCTCCTTCGTAGAGAATGGCGGCTATGCCCTGCGCGCCTATGACAAGTTCAAGCGGATTGTGCGCGATTCTGACGGCGTGTGGCGGCTCGCTCACCCCAATCAGGCGCAGCGCCACCGGATGAATGCCGGGATCATCGTCGATTCTGAAATGTTGACGGTGCGCTTCAAGAATGGCCGCCAGCTGGGAAAGGTCGAGGAACGCTTTGCCGCGCAGCTATCGGCGGGCGACACCTTTTTCTTCGCAGGCATGAGCCTTGAGGTCGAGAAGGTGCAGGACATGGACGTCGTGGTGCGCGCGGCGAAGAAGTCGGCCACGATCCCGAGCTATGGCGGCCTGCGCCTCCCGCTCACCACGCGTCTCTCCACCCGCGTTCAGGCGATGCTCGATGATCGCGCGGGTTGGGGTCGTTTTCCCGACGATGTTCGCGAATGGCTGGAGGTGCAGGACTATCGCAGCAGGCTTCCTGCGCCCGGCGAGCTGCTGGTTGAGAGCTTTCCGCATGCGCGAAAGCACTACACGACCTATTATACGTTCGAAGGGTGGAACGCGAACCAGTCGCTGGGCATGCTGATCACCCGGCGGATGGAGACCCAAGGGCTGATGCCGGGCGGCTTCGTGGCGAATGATTATTGTTTGGCAGTGTGGGGGTTGAAGCCGGTAGCGGACCCCAAGCCGCTGCTCTCACCCGATATACTGACGCATGAATTCACCGAATGGGTGACCGAGAGCCACTTGCTGCGCCGCGCCTTCCGTGAGGTTGCGGTCATCAGCGGGCTGGTCGAACGGCAACATCCAGGTAAGAGGAAGACCGGCAAGCAAGTCACCTTCTCGACCGATCTGATCTACGATGTGCTCAAGAAATATGAGCCCGGTCATGTGCTCCTAGAAGCCGCATGGGCCGATGCACGGGCAAGGATGACCGATGTGGGCAGGCTTGCCGATCTGCTCGAGCGCTCACAGCGCGAGTTGGTTCATGTCGAACTCGACCGCGTGTCTCCGCTGGCGGTGCCAGTGATGACAATGATCGGGCGCGAGGCGGTGCCGCAAGGCGCGGTGGATGACGAGCTGCTGCTTGAGGCGGAAACGCTCGCGGGTGAAGCGATGCGGATTGATCCGGTGGAGGAGGGGGATTAGTCGGGTCGGTGGTCCACTGCTCTCGGTTCACAGCCCTGAAATCGCTGGGTCAATTCTCTCAGCTGCTCGTCAGATGGTAGGGGCGTAAGACTTAGTGCTATTCCTAGACTGCTTGCAGACCCTCTCTGGGCAAACCTTGACGAACGAAACTCGCAGTACTTCTCCATGCCAGTGATGCGAAACGGGGCCCCGCTTGACACCAAAATCTGAAGCACTTTGGCAGAGAAGTCATAACTCGCAAAAGGGTCAGGCTCGAATTCGACGATTGTTTGGGGCGTGGATTCCTGGGTTTCGACCAAGAGCGTGATCAGCTGCCGCTGATCTACCGGCTCGTCATTCCATAGAATTTCCCCGACGGAGCTAAGCGCCAGCCGCGTCACCACCGCACTCGTCTCAAACCGACGGTCTCCGCTTCCTGCAATCAAAGGGTGGGCGCCATTCCCATCCCATAGTTCGATCACAACGGCGTGTGTTGGACCCTTGGGGAGAATCGCCGTAAATGCTGCAAGGCATGTGGCGATGATGACCATTGGCCGCATGTCGATCTTGGCAATTGGCTCGCCGTGGTCGAAGCGTTCGCGACGACGGAGGCGAGCCCATGCCCTCCTCCCTACCTTAAGCGGTCTAGGCACAGCTCAATCCCAATCCCGATAGCGCTCGCTCCCGACAAAGGCGAAGCGTTCCGCGCCGGAATCCTTGATAAGGGTGATTGTGCGGGCTGAGGTGTCGTAGCTGGCGAGCGCGGCGGGTTCGAAGCGGAGCAGGGGCTCTTCCTCCATCGCGCTTGCGGCGGTTACTTGTGCGGTGAGCTGCTCTGGCGTCACCGGGTTCCCGTTCCAGAGCAATTGATCGCTATTGGTGATGGCGACTGTATTCTCGGCAAGGATTTCGAATTGAGGCTCGATGCGAGGTTCGCCGGGCAGATCCACCTCGGTCACATGCACTTTGATCGGGACCGCCATGATCAGCATCACAAGCAGCACCAGCAGCACGTCAATAAAGGGTGTGACATTCATCTCGCCCATCGATCGGGACTGTTTGGGGGCGAACATATTGGGACGTTTGACAATACGGGGCATTGCAAATTCTCCTCTCTCGCAAGGCCGACACAAGGCCTCCAGCAGTAACTGTATATCATAACTAATGGGTTGCCTAATGAAGACTCATTTGTTGACGCCTCAAGCGCCGGCGTTCGCGTCCGCTCACTTGGCTACGCGCCATAAGGCGCGACGGGCGGCCGCCCTTGCGGCGCTTCGCGCCGTGCTCTGCGACACGTTAGATAGCTTGAGCCGGTTTCTGGTCACGGCAGTCAAAGCGCGACTGCGCGCCGCCGCTCCTGGGACACAAAGCGATCGCGTCCGGCGTCTAAGGGCACAAAAAAAGGCGCCGCGGTTTCCCGCAGCGCCCTCTTTGTGAAGCCCCTTGCGGAGCCCCAAATCAATGCTCGACCGAATTAGCTCGAGCCGAAAACGCGATACTTCTCGTTTCCGACAAAGCCGAATTTGGTCACGCCTGAGTTCTTGATGATCTGCAGAACCTTGGCAGCGAGGTCATAGCTGGCCTGCGCTTCGGGTTCGAATTGCAGTTCAGGCTCGACCGCCATCTGCGTGGTCTCACTCAACAAGGTCACCAACTGACTCGAATCAATCGGATCAGCGTTCCAGAGGATCAGGCCGTCTTGGGTCAGAACGAGCTTGTTCTTCACCGGATCGACCGTGATCGTATCTGGCGGCGGTGCGCCTTGCGGAAGATCGATGTCGACCGAGTGGGTCGCCACCGGAATGGTGATGATGAACATAATCAGCAGAACGAGCAAAACGTCGATCAGCGGAGTCATGTTCATATCGATCATCGGATCGCCGTCGAGTTTACCTCCGGACATACCCATGTCAGTTACTCCTTATACTCTTGGCGGATCAGATACCCGGTTCGACCGGGTTCGAGATAAAGCCGACCGTGGGATAGCCCGCTGCCTGCACATTGTAGATGGTGCCGGCAATGCAGCGCCATGGAGCTTCCACGTCGCCGCGGATGTGAACCTGCGGGATGCGATCGGGATCTTCCATGATCGCCTCAACGCCGCCTGCAGCCTCCACGATGGCCTCAAGCCGCGCGAATGCCTGATCGTACAGTTCTTCCGAAGTCACTGGGGTGACATTGCCGAAATAGACGCGGCATTCACCTGTGCGGGTTGCGCCGGTGAAGCCGGTGCGGATCGTACTGGCTGTGTTGCCCGCAGCGTCAGTTGTGCTGACGGTGATCTGCAGGTTTTCCACCTTGTCCTTTGATTCAACCGATCGGAAAACCGGAATCTCAAGCTGCTCGACCGTCTGAATCGCAACCGGAACCGCGATGAGGAAGATGATCAGGAGCACCAGCATCACGTCCACCAACGGCGTGGTGTTGATGTCGGACATCGGGGTTGCGCCCCCACCTCCTGTCGAAATCGCCATTGTGAATTCCCTAACTGCTCAAAAGAGCTCTTGTAAGAATGTCAGCGCGCGTTGCCCTGAGCGGTCTTTGCGCGCTGTCGTGAGAAGTGCGAAACGAAGGGCCGGACGCCGGGGCAACGCGGTTAGGCGCTGGCCCCGGCGGGCCAATTGTTTCTTACTTCTTTGCAGTCGGAGCAGCAGCGGCCGGTTTAGCAGCAGGCTTTGCGCTGCGTGCCGGAGCGGCAGTCACAGCAGGCTTAACCGCACCATCCGAGCTGATGTAAGCAAGGATGTCGGTCGAGAAGCTGTTGAGCAGTTCCGAGATACGGCGGTTACGCGCCTGCAGCCAGTTAAAGGCAAGCACAGCAGGCACAGCGACGAGCAGACCGATTGCGGTCATGATCAGTGCTTCACCAACCGGACCAGCAACCTTGTCGATCGAGGCCGAACCTTCGATACCGATGTTGATCAGTGCGCGATAGATACCGATCACGGTGCCGAGCAGACCGATAAACGGTGCGGTTGCACCAACCGATGCGAGGAACGACAGACCGCCCGAAAGCGCCGAGTTGATCGAATCTTCCGAACGCTGAAGCGAACCATGCATATAGTCATGTGCTTCGAGCTGGTCGGTCATCTTGCCGTGCTTTTCCTGAGCGATGATCGCATCGTCAGCAACCTGGCGCCATGCGCTGTTCTTTTCGAGCTTGGTAGCGCCTTCCTTGAGGCTGGCTGCACGCCAGAAGCTGCCGTGGACGCTCTTGTACTGACGCATCACCTTGTTCTGTTCGAACAGCTTGGTGAACAGGATATAGAACGAGCCAACCGACATGATGACCATGACGGCAAGGATCGACCAGGCGACGGGGCCGCCTTCTTCCATGGCCTTCATGAAGCCAAATTCATTGACCGGCGCTTCGGCTTCTGCGGCAGCCGCTGTGAGATAATAAAGGTTCATTGCGAGTATTCCTCTTAAAAATTTCCCCGGGGCCGTCCGGATTAACTCCAGCACCGACCGGCCCGTCGATTCATCAATTCAGGCGATAGGTAATCCGTGTCGAATAGCCGCCCGAAGTCGGGTTGCCCGCTGCATCCAGCGCCGGATTGAAGCGCGCATAACGCTCCATCCCGCGGCATGCAGCCTGATCGAGAATGCTCGACCCGCTCGATGCGGTAACCTGACAGCCGGTGGCCCGGCCATCGGGGGTCACGGTGACGCGAACGCCAACGGTGCCTTCAACTTCCTCACGCAAAGCGCGCGAGGGGTAGTTGTCCTGAATACGCGATGCCCAGCGGCGTTCGTTCCGTGTTGTCGCACCCCGTGCCAGCGAAGGCGGTGGCGGTGCAGGCGGAGCGACCGGAGCAGGCGGCGGGATAACCAGCGCCGGCGGAGCGGGCGGCGGAATCGTCGGCTGCGTCTGGATCGGCGGCGGTGCCGGCGCGATACTGATCGGCGGCGGCGGAGCTACCGGCGGCGGAGGAGCAACGTCCTCCGGCGGGGGTGGCGGCTCGTCCGGTTCTTCAGGGGGCGGGGGCTCCTCAATGTCGACCGTGGTAACGCGCTCAACGACCTGTTTAACGGCCGAAATGGCCAGGCCAGAGATGAGCAGATACCCGATCAGCACATGGATCAGCGCCACTATGATAATGGAAACAACGCGGTTTCCACCCATTTGTTGGTCAGCGTAGGCCATCCAGTCGCTTTCTCTCCATTACTTTGCCGAATACTCATTCGGCATTTTGATAATTCCACAAGACACGCAACAGGTCGTCTCCAGTCGCCCCGATTCGTGCCGGAGCTTCTGAGTCAGACCCGGGCCGTGAATCCCAGAATCTTGATCTCCCAAACCGGCTCTGCTTGTCCCGACGACGCCCTTCAACCCGATGGGCGCTCGTGCAGGGAAACAGTCCCGGCTAACCGATGTCCGCACCCGTTCCCCAAGTGCATCCAAACCGGCCTAGCTTGCAACAAACCTGTCCCCAACCTTGTCGCAAACTTCTCGGGCTTTAACGTTCAAGCCCTAGGCAATCAAACGCTTTTACGGTTCAGGGGCAATTCACTCGCTTGGTTGTGCAAGGGAAATGGCTCAGAATGACCGAGCATAAAACCGATGGGATTTTTGGACGATGCCGATCATTAACGGAAATTTAACGCGCGATTTCAGCCGCCTAGTATTTCTACGCAGTGTCGCGGCAGCGCTCCTCCTGAGTGCTGGAGGTGCCTATGCACAGGAATCTGAGCAAGCCCCGCTCAGCGCCGCGGAATCGGCGACCTATGTCGATCTGGTTAGTCTGGCAGAGCGAAGCGACATGGTTGTCAGGGTGGAGATTCGCCGCCAGATCGAGGTTGAACGCGAAAGAGCGCCCGGTCTGGAAGTCGGATTCGCACGGCTTTATGTCGAAGCGCGCACGCTCTCTTTGCTGGCCGGACAATCCGCCGTTGGCGAATCGCTTGTCTATCTGGTTGACGTGCCTTTCGATGATCGCGGACGGCCCGAACGGCTCAAGGATCGCGAGATGCTGCTGTTTGCCGATGCCGTGCCGGGGCGGCCGGGTTCGGTCCAGCTGACGGGCCGCAATGCCCAGCTCGATTACTCGACTGCGCTTGAGGCTCGCCTTCGCCCGATCCTGACCGAGGTGATTGCGCGCGATAAGCCTCCGGTTCTCACAGGCGTTAGCGATGCGCTGTCGGTGCCGGGCACGCTGGTGGGCGAATCGGAAACGCAGATATTCGTATCAACGCAGGATAGTTCGCCCGTCTCGATCACTGTGTTGCGCCGTCCGGGCCAGCGCGCGGTCTGGGGCGTGTCGTGGGGAGAGATCATCGATTCCTCCGCCCGTCCGCCGCGCCGCGAAACGCTGGAATGGTATCGCCTCGCCTGCTCGCTTCCTCCCCGGCTTCCTTCTGCTGCCAATCTCGCGCGCGATCCGGCTTCGCGGCGTCTGGCTGAGGATGACTATTCCTTTGTCATTGAGCAGCTCGGCCCGTGCGACCGGGTGATCACGGAAGAATTCTAACCGGCATTCAAGTTTAAGCTGCTTGACCTCACGGCCCGGGAAAGGCAGCGCTGCGCTCGTCTTTTTGCATTGCAGCATCGGAAATTTGACCTTGGCCACCAACGCCGCACAATCTCAAAACGCGAAGCCGCTCAGAATCGCCATTGCCGGTCTGGGGACCGTTGGCGTGGGCGTGATCCGGCTGCTTGCGACCAACCATGACCTGATCGCCGCGCGCGCTGGCCGCGCCATCGAAGTCGTCGCCGTAAGCGCCCGCGAACGCGGCAAGGATCGCGGCGTCGATATCGCTTCTTACGCGTGGGAAGACGATATGACCGCATTGGCCGCGCGCGATGATGTTGATGTGGTGGTGGAACTCGTTGGAGGTTCTGACGGACCGGCTCTGGCCCTGTCGCGCGCCGCACTTGGCAAGGGCACGGGCCTTGTCACCGCCAATAAGGCGATGATCGCGCATCACGGTCTGGAACTGGCCGAGATGGCTGAAGAGGCCGCCGCACCGCTCAAATTCGAAGCGGCTGTCGCTGGCGGCATCCCGGTGGTGAAGGGCCTGCGCGAAGGGACCAGCGCCAATGCGCTGACCAAGGTTTACGGCATCCTCAACGGCACCTGCAATTACATCCTGTCCGCGATGGAAGCGACCGGCGCGGATTTTGCCGAGACGCTCGCCGAGGCGCAGGGCCTTGGCTATGCCGAAGCAGACCCGACCTTCGATATTGAAGGCATCGACGCCGCGCACAAACTCGCGATTCTTGCCGCGATAGGCTTTGGCGCGAAGGTTGATTTCGCCGCTGTGAGCACAACCGGCATCGTGCAAGTCCGTGCGGCTGATATTGCTCAGGCCGACGCGCTAGGCTTTGTCATCCGCCTTATCGCGGAAGCCGATGTGAAGGATGAAGGCGGCGTTCCCAAACTGCTCCAGCGCGTGCGCCCTTGCCTTGTCGCCAAAGACCACCCTCTGGCAAATGTTGACGGCCCGACCAATGCAGTTGTGGCGGAAGGTAATTTCTCCGGGCGCCTGCTGTTTCAGGGCGCAGGCGCAGGCGACGGGCCGACTGCGAGCGCGGTTGTGGCCGACCTCATCGACATTGCGCGCGGTTTCGGAAAAAGCGGGGAAGTCGGCGCGCCATTCTCCATGCCGGTCGCCCAATTGCAGGCATTCGGTGCGGCAGAGCCCGGCCACCGGATGGAGCGCACTTATCTGCGCTTTACCGTCAATGATCGCCCCGGCGTGCTGGCCGAGATCACCGCAGCCATGCGCGACGCCGACGTATCAATCGAGAGCCTGATCCAGCAAGGCCGCGCCAATGAGGGCGGCGAAGTGCTGGTTGCGATGGTGACGCATGAAGGGCCGGAGGCGAATGTCCGCCGCGCGCTCGAACTGCTCGACGGATCGGACAGCTTAACGGGCGAGCCTTTGGTCCTGCCGATCCTGCCGAATTAAAGCCTATTCCTGCTCAGCTTGGTCGGGGCTTTCTGGCAGGCCAAGGGCTTCGCGCATGATCCGGCCATCCTCTGCCGTCAGCCCCTCTTCGTCTCCCAGGGGCTCAAGACCGCGCGCAATCCGGTCCGCATCCGATCCCGGAGGCGCTTCGGGCAAGGCCTCGACATCTATGATGAGCGCGGGGTCTTTCGGGCAGGGCGGGATGATGCACAATCCGCCAACTGTGGCCGGTCCGCGGAAAATCCCAGCGCCAGCCACATCGGGCGCGAGTATGTCGCCCGCGAAGGCCGTTTCCTCGGCATAGCGGCGGGTCGCATCCTCGCGGTTGCCGCTGTAATAATTGCTTGGGTCCTCACCAAGCTGCCGGCAGACGATGATCTCGCCTGTGACAGTCGCTGCGTCGATTTCCTCTTCGCATTGGCGGACTTCCGCTTCGGTGGGCGCGGCTCTTTGCGGCGGCGGGACGAGGATATCGATCACGACTCTGCCGTCTTCATCTGCGCCGTCCGCGGCAGGTTCGTCATCGAAAATGGGCACGGCTTGTGGTGGAGAGTGTGGTGCTACCTGCCCCATGGCCTGCAACACGAGCACTGCGCTGCTCACAGTTGCAAGCGCAAAACCCATCACTCGTTTGACGTTGGTATCGGCGGCGCTTCCAGACCAGCCGCGCGTCTGCGCTCGGCGATCTCTTCCGGCGTCGGTTCAGGGTCCTGACCCAGAGGCGGCAGGCCGCGTGCGATCCGGTCTGCATCGGAGCCTTCGGGCGCTTGTGGCAAAGCCTCGACATCAATCATCAGAGCTGGCGGCGGAACCGAACCGAAGCCAATCGCATTGCCATGATTGGCGATGCCGAACGTGTCGACCGGCTGTTCGCCCTGCGTCCGCTCGGCATAGCGGCGCTCGAAATCTTCCTTGTTCCACGACCCGTCACTCGCTTCGCCAAGCTGGCGGCACACGACAATCTCGTTGGCAATCCGCGCGGCGTCGGCTTCTACTTCACAATCTTGTTCGAGCAATTGGTCCGATTCCTCGCGCGGGACAGTGACCGACAGATTGATGATGTCGCGCGGCGGGCGCGGGGCGGGCACGGCCTCTGCTTCTGGAGCGTCGTCCTGTGCCCCGTCCTGAGCGGCGGCTGGCGCAGACACCGACAGGCTCAGACCTGCGAGCAACGCAGCCCACACAGAGATTTTTTGCACCGGAGCGGCGGCATTGCTCGACAAGCCCGTATCCTCGTGTCTAAGCGCTTTGCTTATGAATGGCCCTGGGATTGGGCTCGAAATAACTGGGCGGCAGGCAAGCCCGAAAAGGACTGAATTTCGCATGAACATTCCTACTGACACAGATGTGCTGGCAGCAAAAGACACCGATTCAGAAAACGCGATCGACCGCGTGCTGGTGCTGGAAATGGTGCGCGTCACCGAAGCGGCGGCGGTTGCAGCTGCGCAGCTGATCGGTCGCGGCGATGAGAAAGCCGCTGACGCCGCTGCGGTCGAGGCCATGCGCCGCGCATTCGACACGCTCTATATGGACGGCACCGTCGTGATCGGTGAGGGCGAGCGCGACGAGGCGCCGATGCTCTATATCGGTGAAAAGGTCGGGATGGCGACGGACAAGGTGGGCGCGCCGCAGATCGACATCGCGCTTGACCCGCTCGAAGGCACCACGATCACCGCCAAGGCCGGCCCCAACGCGCTCGCCGTGCTGGCCGCAGCGGAAAAGGGCGACCTGCTCAACGCGCCGGACGTCTATATGGACAAGCTCGCAGTTGGCCCCGGCCTGCCCGCCGACGTGATCGACCTTTCCAAGTCGGCGAGCGACAATGTGAAAGCGGTCGCCGCTGCCAAAGGCAAAGAGCCTGCCGACATCAATGTCTGCGTGCTTGACCGGCCGCGCCATGCCGACCTGATCGCGGAACTGCGGGCGCTGGGCTGCGGCGTCTTTCTGATCGGCGACGGTGACGTTGCAGGGGTGATCGCGGTGACCGATCAGGACACCGGCATCGATATGTATATGGGTCAGGGCGGCGCACCCGAAGGTGTGCTCGCAGCCGCTGCGCTACGCTGTGTCGGCGGCCAGTTCAACGGGCGGCTCGTATTCCGCAATGACGATGAAAAAGCCCGCGCGAGGAAGTGGGGGATCGAAGATCTCGACCGCATCTACAAGCTCGACGATCTGGTGAAAGGCGACTGCATCTTCGCCGCGACCGGCGTCACCGATGGCTCGCTGCTCGATGGCGTCAAGCGCCGCCGCAAGTCCACAGGTGCAGTCATCATGACCACCGACAGCGTGGTGATGCGCGCTTCGTCAGGCACCGTGCGCTGGATCAAAGGCGAGCACCGGATAGCCCCGCATCGGGGTTGAGGAGAACGCCGATGCAGTTCGCCACGGTCCTCGCACGCGAAAGCAAGGACGTGCGGTGGATCAAGGGCGAGCATCGGATTGCGCCGCACCGGGGGTGAGCGAAGCCTGACCGCCTAGCCGCTGCGCTCGCTGCGGCTCAGCACCCACCACACGCCGATGATCCACAGCGCGATCAGCACGTGAAACAGGTGCCAGCTCGGGTCCGCGCCCAGCATCGGTGAGCGTCGGACCAGCAGGACATTGGCGAGGAAGATCGCCATCACAAGCCCGCTTGCCGCTCTGGCGCGAGGGGTTTGGCCGGGCACAGCGATTGCGGCGATGATCGCGGCGATCAGCCAGACGAGAAACAAGGGCGTCGTGAGCTCAGCGGAAACCAGGCCAACACCGAGCGTGGCTGCCACGAGCGTCGCTGCGACCCCCCAGTGCCATTGGCCCCAACGCGGCAGGGCTGCTTTCGCGCTTTCGACTGCGACCAGTGCCATCGCCGTGGCGCCTCCGATCTGCGAAAACGCTGCGTGGAGACTGGCATAGGACTCGATTTGGTCAGTGCCAAAGCGATAGACGCCTATTCCTGCCGCGCAGCCGAAGATTGCGACCCCGAGCGCGCCCGCCCACGCGCCGCTTTGCACCAGCCGCCAAGAAACCCAGATCGCGCCAAGAACGATCAGCACTTCAGACAGGGCATAATGTGGGGCAGGCATATCAGGCCTTTGCCAAAGTGTCGGCGGTGCCTGTCGGCGCTCCAGCCAGGTCAGTGGTCGCGGCAGCATGCTCGGCCTTGATCTGTTCGGACGAAAGCCGCGAACCGTCATGGCTCCATCCGGGCGGGGCAAAGAAATAGCAAAGCCGCTGCCACAGCGTCAGGCGCTGCATCTGGTCCTTCGCGATGCCCCAATATTCATGGAAGACAATGTAGAACGGGTTGAGCGTTTCGAGGTTCTTGACGAGCCCGAAATCGACCTCTTCCTTCTCCTCCACGAATGTCCCGAACATGCGGTCCCAGATAATCAGCGTGCCGGCATAATTGGCGTCGAGATAGGCCGGATTGCGCCCGTGATGCACGCGGTGATGCGAAGGCGTGTTGAAGATGAACTCATACCAGCGCGGCATTTTGCCGACCATCTCTGTGTGGAGGAAGAACTGGTAAGTGGCGTTGAGCACGCCGCAGAACAGCACCACAACCGGATCAAATCCGAGCAGCACGAGCGGGACCTTGAGCATCATCGTGCCGGTGAAATGCTTGGTCCAGCTCTGGCGCAAGGCGACCGAAAAATTGAACTGCGTGCTCGAATGATGGGTAACATGCATCGCCCAGACCCAGCGCACCCGATGCGCGACCCGGTGGTGCCAGTAAAAGCGCAGATCATCGAGCAGGAAACACACGACCAGCGAGGCAATTGTGAGCGGGATGTCGAACAGCTGATATTGCGCCGCCCAGAACAAGGCCGCGATGGTGATGAAGGCGGTCGCACCATTGGCCACCGCGCTGATGAGCCCCATGGCGATGGACATCAAATTGTCCTTCATATCACCCACGCCGTTGCGGTGGTGAAAGTGGTTGTAGATCGATTCAAAGACGATGCTGCCCAGATAGAGCGGTATCACGATCAGGCCGATCTTCGATCCGACAATAGCTTCGAGTGTCATGGCTTTCCCCTGCTGCGCGGCCTCCGTGCGACCTTGCGCCTGTTGTGCTTGATAGAGGAGCCCGATGTGGAGGAGAATTGAATAAAAGCGCCATATTTGTTACCTATGCGAACAAATGGACGATCTGCGCCTCCTCAAACATTTCGAAGCGGTCTATCGCTTGCTCAGTTTCTCCGCGGCGGCAGAGGAGCTGGGGCTGACCCACTCCGCGATCACCAAAAGCATCAAGGTGCTTGAGGAGGATTGGCAGGCGCAGCTGTTCCATCGCACCACCCGCACCGTTGTCGCAACCGAAGCGGGCAAGAAGCTTTACCCGCAAGCGGTCGAACTGCTGGGCTTTGCCGCCAATCTGCGTGCCTCGGTCAGCGCGGGCGAGCACGAGCTTAACATCGTCAGCGGCCCCGGCGTGATCGAGGGGATGATCCATCCCGCGATTGTGAAATTCGCAAATGCCTATCCCAAGACGCGGATCAATGTGTCGACCATGCCCCCGCATTTGGCGGCAGAAGAACTGCTCCAGCGCCGCATCCACCTGCTGGTCTATCACGAGGCGAGCCTTGCCGGACTGCCGCACAAGGACCGCATGCGTGTCACCAATGTGATCGACGAACCCTATTGGATGATCCACCGCTGCGGCCACCCGGTCGCCGCGCGCAAACATTCGCTCGCCGAGGTGGTGCAATACAAATGGGCACTGGCGGGATATGACCGCTTGTTTGAACAAGCCCTGCCCGAAAAGCTGCGCAGCCTCCTCGCTGATAATGGCGTCCCGCATTACCGGTTGCTGAGTCAGGCGGCGTGTATCGAGCTTGCCCGCCAGTCCGACATTCTCACCACCTTGCCCGAAAGTGCTGCGCGCGAAATGGTCGCAAAGGGAGAGGTCGAGGGCGTGCCGCATCCGGGCGGTTTCCGCTTCTCTATCGGAGCGGCAGTGCTGCACGATGCGGGGCGCGAACCGACGGTTGAGCATTTCATCTCCTGCCTGTAATCGCGCAGTTGAGATATACTCCCAGGGGGTATATTAAGCGAGCCTCTCTTGCGAAGGAAGCCGCTGATGAAAAACCTGTCCGAACATGTCCATGCAGAGCTAGATCTGGCCGGTGAGCAAAGCGATCCGGCGCAGCGGTTCCATCATCTTGAGCGCGCGCATATCCTCTCGCAATATGCGACCGGCGACCATGTGCGTGTTCATCTCGCGATGCTGCGCTGGGCGCGCGAGCAGCGAGACTGGCGCGAGGGGCTGGGTCAGCTGATCCGGATCGCCGGTGCCGCGACCAAAACTGCGCTCGGCCTCGTCCCAGTGGGCAACACCGGCGGCGCCAATGTCAGCCCGATTGCTCCGATGCCATTGCCAGACGACCTTGCAGCGATAATCGCGCGCTATCGCTGAAGAGCCGTAGACAACCGGCCTACGCTCTGTTGCGTTTCTATGACTCATCGCTAGGCGGGTCAGACCACCAAATGCACGGGGATTCGCATCCATGAAGATCATGTCGGGCAATTCGAACCTGCCGCTTGCGCGCGCAATTGCGGCCTATCTCGAAATCCCGCTGACCGAGGCAAGCGTCCGCCGGTTCGCCGACGAGGAAATCTTCGTCGAAATCCATGAAAATGTCCGCGGCGAGGATGTGTTTATCGTCCAGCCGACCAGTTTTCCGGCCAATGACAATCTGATGGAGCTGCTGATCTGCATCGACGCGCTGCGCCGCGCTTCGGCCAAGCGGATCACCGCAGTGGTCCCCTATTTTGGCTATGCGCGCCAAGATCGCAAACCCGGCCCGCGCACGCCGATTTCGGCCAAGCTGGTTGCCAATCTGATCACCCAGGCAGGGGCTGACCGTGTGCTGGCAGTGGACTTGCATGCGGGCCAGATTCAGGGCTTCTTCGATATCCCGACCGACAATCTCTACGCAGCGCCCGTCATGGCTGCCGATATTCAGGCGCGTTACGGCGATCAGGATCTGATGGTCGTCTCGCCTGATGTTGGCGGTGTGGTCCGCGCCCGCGCGCTCGCCAAACGGCTCGACAACGCTCCGCTCGCCATCGTCGACAAACGCCGCGACCGTCCGGGCGAGAGCGAAGTGATGAACATTATCGGCGACGTTTCGGGGCGCCACTGCGTGCTGATCGACGACATCGTCGATTCCGGCGGCACCCTGTGCAACGCGGCTGAGGCCCTGCTTGAAAACGGTGCAAAGTCGGTCGCGGCCTACATCACCCACGGCGTGCTCTCAGGCGGCGCAGTGGCGCGGGTCGACGGCTCGAAGCTGAAAGAGCTGGTCATCACCGACTCGATCCGCCCGACCGAAGCGACGGAAAAATCCAACAAACTCCGCCTGCTCCCGATCGCCCCGCTGGTCGGCGAGGCAATCCGCCGGATTGCGGATGAGAGTTCGGTAAGCTCGCTGTTCGACTAGGCGGCGATGAATATCCTCCTCCTCGGGACAAGCGGCTTCATCGGAAGCGCGATTGCTGCGAGCTGTGTGGAGGCTGGCCATCAGGTCACAGGGTTGGGGCGTGATCTTCACCGAGCGCGCCGGATGTTGCCGCTGCTCGACTGGGTCAAGGGCGATCTACGCGACATGCAGGCGGCGTCCGACTGGCGTGAGGCGCTGGCCGGGATCGACGTCGTGATCAATTGCGCGGGCGCTTTGCAATCGGGCCTGCGCGACAATGTCGAGGACGTGCAGCTGACCGCAATGCAGGCGCTCTACGAAGCGGCCAAAGCATCGGACATCGCACAAGTGATCCAGATTTCAGCAGCAGGAGCGGATGATCCGGACCAGACTGCCTTTATGGGCACCAAGTCGCGCGCGGACCATGCGTTGGCCGCTTCAGAACTGCGTTATTGCATCCTGCGCCCCGGACTTGTGATCGGGCGCAATTGCTTTGGAGGATCGGAACTGCTGCGCGCTTCGGCTGGCATGCCTGTCATGGGAATCGTGCCCTCTGGCACTGGACCCATCCAAACAGTGGCTCTGCGTGATGTGATCGAGGCAGTGCAAATTGCGATAGCGGAGCCGGAGCAGGTGCAAGGCTTGCATGATCTTGTCGAAGCCGAACCCCGCAGCCTGCGCGATGTGATTGCGCTTCATCGCGAATGGCTGGGGATCGAGGGGCCGCGCGTCGAAATCACGATCCCGCTGGCTCTGATCCGCTTGGTTTCGCTTGGAGCGGACGCGCTGGGCTGGTTCGGCTGGCGTTCCCCGCTCCGCAGCAATTCGATCGCGGCTCTCGTCCACGGGGTTTCCGGTGACCCAGAACAAACGCGCCAGCTTCTGGGCCGCGCACCACTGTCTCTACCTCAGACCCTGCAAGCGCACGGACCGGCAGGCAAAGCTGACCGCTGGCACGCCCGATCCGCGATGCTCTACCCGCTCGCGCTCGCAACTCTGTTTGCGCTGTGGTTGGGAAGCGGAGTGCTGGGACTGATTTACACCGACACGGCAGCGCAGTTGGTTGTCGAGGGTGGCATGGCGCCCGGTATAGCCGGCGCATCGGTGCTCGCAGGATCATTCGCCGACCTCACCATTGCCGCCGGATTGCTCTGGCGACCCTTGCTGGGCAAGGCGCTCGCAGCCAGCCTGCTGGTCGCGCTCGCCTATCTTGTCGGATCGTTGATCTGGACGCCCACGCTGTGGCTCGATCCGCTTGCACCCCTGCTCAAAGTGCTGCCGATCCTCGCGCTGACGGCAATGTGTTTAGCCATGTCGGAGGAGCGGTGATGGACTGGTTTACACTCGCCCGCTGGCTCCATGTTTTGGGTGCGACTGTGCTGATCGGCACCGGCGCAGGGATCGCCTTCTTCATGGTCATGGCGCACCGCACTCGCGATGCCCGCATCGTCGCCCATGTCGCCTCTACAGTTGTAGTTGCGGACTTTTTGTTCACGGCCAGCGCGGTTGTGGTGCAGCCGCTCACAGGCATCTGGCTCGCCATCTTGGTCGGCTGGCCGCTCGACACGCCTTGGCTGCTTGTTTCCTATGGGCTCTATCTGCTCATCGGAGCGTTCTGGCTGCCGGTGGTGCGCATGCAGATGCGAATGCGCGATCTGGCGCGTGAGGCTGCGGCGTCGGGCGAGCCGCTGCCCGAAGCCTATCACCGGCTCTACCGCGCATGGTTCGCCTGCGGCTTTCCCGCCTTTGCGGCGATCCTTGTGATTGTCTGGCTGATGCTAGAGCGGCCCGCTTTGTGGTAATTCGCGCTTGACCACGCGCGCGCCTCTGTTGAAGGCACCAGGCATGACTCCTGCCGATCTCCAACTCGCCAACCGTCTCGCTGATGCTGCGGGCGCTGCTATCCGTCCGCTGTTTCGCGGGGACTGGGCCGAAGAGCGCAAGGCGGACAGCTCGCCTGTCACTGAGGCCGACCGCGCGGCCGAGGCGGCGATGCGCGCGATTATTGAGGCTGAGCGGCCCGATGACGGTATTATTGGCGAGGAATATGGCACGCGCAACGAAAGCTCCGGGCGGCAATGGGTGCTCGATCCGATTGATGGCACAATCAGCTTTATGGCTGGCCGGCCGATCTTCGGCACACTCATCGCGCTGATGCAGGATGGCTGGCCGGTGCTAGGCATTATCGATCAGCCGGTCGCAGGCGAGCGCTGGGCCGGACGGATCGGAGAAGGCACGACTTTCAACGGAAAGCCGGTGCGCACCCGTGCTTGCAAATCGCTCGAAGAAGCATCGCTCGCCACCAGCAGCCCGCATTACTTCACAGCCGAACAGGCCGAGCCTTATATGAACCTCGCACAAGCTGTTGGCGGCAATAAGCGGCAGGGCAGCATCGTCTATGGCGGCGACTGCTACAATTACGGGCTTCTGGCTGGCGGGCATCTCGACGTGATCTGCGAGGCGGGTCTAGCGATTTATGACTATGCCGCTTTGGTGCCTGTGATCGAAGGTGCAGGCGGGGTGATGAGCGACTGGCAAGGCAACCCGATTGACGCCGACACCGCCGCGAAGGAAGAAGGCCGCGTGCTCGCGCTGGGCGATCCGGCCCGGCTCGATGATGTGCTGGAGGCGATGGGGTAAAACTATGTTGGATCGTTCGTTCTTGCAGAAAATGGCGCTCGCGCTGGCTGCGCTGGTCGGTCTGGGCGCTTGTGATGCACTGATGCAGCCGAGCGAGCCGACGCATCGTTATGTGATCGAACTCGACGCGATGGGCGCAGGGGCTGGTGACGCGGCAGTCATGCAAGAGCAGCTGGCCGCAACCGAGGCAGTGATCAGCCGCCGGATCGAGATCGCCGGTGGCCGCGTGCATGCTTACACCAGACAGACTGGCGGCAGGATGGTGCTCGAGACATCGGGCATCGAAAGCGCTGCGTTTGCCGAACTGGTCGGAGTGGCCGCGCAGCTTGCGATCCGGCCCGTCGATGAAAGCGCTGACTTTCTCGATCTGGAATCCGGCATTGCGCCGCCGGGCAGCGAGGTGTTGCAGTCGAGGGACGGCTCCGGCCCGGTGGCGGTCAAGCGGATTGGCGGGATCAATGGCAGACACATCATCTTTGCAGCCGCTGGCCTTGATCCCATGACCAACGATCCGGTTATCAATATCAGCCTCGATGAAGAGGGCGGGCGGAGATTTGCGCAGCTCAGCTCGCAGAATATCGGCAAGCGCTTCGCCATTGTGATTGATGATGAGGTCGTTTCCGCACCCATCATCAGGGAGCCTATTCTGGGCGGAGCGCTCCAGATTTCGGGCGGCTTTCCCTACGAAGAGGCTGAGCAACTGGCGATCATGCTTCAAGCCGGCGCTCTGCCGGTTCCGGTGAAATTTCTGGAAGTGGAAGTGATCGAATAGGCGCTGGTTCCGCGCTTTCCTACACGGCTTCCATCGGGCAGAATGGCGGGCATGATCTCGCGCTTTGCCTCATCCGCTTTTCCACCTGTTTGCGCCCTTGAAGCGCCGCACCCGTTTTTTGTCTCTGGACCGTGTAACATGCGGTCCATGTCTCAACGTATCATCGGCGAGTTACAGCGGGAGAATAGCAGCCAAAACGCTTGCCTATCGCAGGCGCTCACCCTATGTGGCGCGTCTTCAACGACACGAATCAAGCTGCCGGCCTGGCTGAAAGGGCTGCCAGGGCTGGTTTGATGTGTCTCTGACTTAGGAGATGAAAATGCCCAAACTGAAGACCAAAAGCGGTGTGAAGAAACGCTTCAAAATCACCGCAACTGGCAAGGTCAAGCACGGCGTCGCTGGTAAGCGTCACCGTCTGATGAGCCACAATGCGAAGTATATCCGCCAGAACCGCGGCACCGACGTCATCTCTGACGCCGACGCCAAGACGATCAAGAAATGGGCGCCTTACGGCCTCGATTGATCGCTAAGATTTAGGAGTTAGAGATATGCCACGCATTAAACGCGGTGTTACCACCCGCGCCAAACACAAGCGGATTCTGGACCAGGCCAAAGGCTATCGCGGTCGCCGCAAGAACACCATTCGTATCGCCCGTCAGGCAGTCGAGAAAGCCGGTCAGTACGCTTACCGCGACCGCAAGGTTAACAAGCGCAACTTCCGCGCCCTGTGGATCCAGCGCATCAACGCCGCTGTCCGCGCAGAAGGCCTGACCTATTCGCAGTTCATGCACGGCGTGAAGCTTGCCGGGATCGAGCTTGACCGCAAGGTCATGGCCGACCTCGCCATGAACGAAGCTGCAGCGTTCAAGTCGATCATCGCCCAGGCGAAATCGGCGCTTCCGGCCTGATCCGGGAATAGACGCTTTCCTACACAGCTTTCGGCGGTGTAGCAGACGAGACAACGAGACTACGGGGAGGCTCCGGCGCGAGGCAATCGCGACGGAGCCTTTCTCGTTCGACCTGTCAAAACTTGTAGGAAAGCGCCACGATCCTTGTAAGTTTGCGCCAATTCCGCCACGTCTGACAGATGGGTTCGAGGGACGATATTGTGGGCGATGGGGTGCATGGCGCTCGTGCTGAACCCGTCGCGGACTATTCAGTTCGCAGTCGTTTCTACACTCCGCCGCCGCAGTTTGATGGCTGCTTTACGACCTTCTACCACCTTTCGCTTGACGTGGAAGATGGCGGCACACTCACCGATGCGTTGCAGCCCGAATGGGGTAACATCCGCTTCTTCGGCGGTTCTTGGCCGACTTCGCGGATTGGCGATTCGATAGTCAGTGGCGCGCGCTTTGGTGCCACCGGCCCCAGCTCGCGCCCATGCGAGTTCGAGCTGGGGCAGTCGCGCATGTGGGGGATCGGGTTCCTCCCGCTGGGCTGGGCGCGCTTTATCGAGGCCGACGCCTTCGACCTCGCCAATGTCGCCTGCGACGGCGCTAACCATCCTGTCTTTGCCAAGTTCGATGTGCTTTCAGACGTCCTGTGCGATCCGGCAATCCCCAAGGACGAGCAGCTGGCGCAAATCATCGAGGTAATGGCGCGGCTGATGCGCCCCAATCGCGACGAGCCCAAGATCATGCGCATTCACACAGCGCTCGTCAGCGGCGAGCATCTAGCGGTTGCTGATCTGGCCGAAGCTTGCGGCATGAGTATTCGCACGCTGGAGCGCATGTGCCGCCGCTACTTCGGCTTCACGCCCAAGCTGCTGCTCCGCCGCCAGCGCTTTATGCGCAGCCTCTCAACCTTCATGTTGCAACAGGCCAGTGGCGGTATGCGCTGGACCGAGGCGATGGACGGCGAATATCATGACCAGGCACAGTTCACGCGTGAATTCAGCGAGTTCATGACCATGACGCCCAGCGCCTATGCAGCGCTCGACCATCCGATCCTGTCCTCATTCATGGAAGCTCGCGCCCGCATCTGGGGCAGCGCTGCGCAAACGCTCGATCAGCCGGTGCGCGAAGCAGACGACTGATCAAGAGCGGCGCGCAGTCCGCTGCGGGTGATTTGCGGTTTCCTATGTGATTGCCTAGGCCTATTGCGGCTCAAGAAAGAGGCGATCCGCGCGTATGGCATTGCCCGGCAAACAGCACTTGGTCGCATGGTAAGAGGAACTCTGACGCTTCATGCACGCTGAAACGGGCAATGCGATTTCGATCCGCTTTGCGCTTCCGAGCGCGGAGCTGGCGCCCTATGTAACCACCTATTACTACACTGAAGTTGTCGCCTCTCCGTCCGAGCCCGTGCTGGAGGATTACCTCCATCCTGAATGGCCAAACTTGCGCTTTATGGAACAGGCAGGCTGGGCGCATTCGGCAATTGGCGACGCGCCAGTAGTGCCGACGCCTGCCGTATCGGCGACCGGCCCAACGAGTTTGGCAACCCGGTTTCGTATTTCGTCGGGACGCAGTTGGGGCATTGGCTTGATGCCGCTAGGCTGGGCCGCCTTTATTGACGGACATGCAAGCGACTATGCCGACACGGTCAGCGACGCGATGGCGGACAGCGCCTTTGCTGCATTCCATGCTTTGGGCCTTGAACTGACCGGAGCGCTCGCCGAGGGCGGAGGCGATTACGGTGAAGAGCTCGCGATTATCGAGCGTCATATGGATGCGCTGGTCCCGTCAGAGGGGCCGGCAACGGCGGCGATTGCCGCGATCAGCGCTGCGCTTGTTGATCCCGAACTCGCAACTGTTGCCGAACTGGCAGATCGGGTGGCGATGAATATCCGCTCGCTTGAAAGGCTGACCAAGCGGGCATTCGGATTCACGCCAAAGCTGTTGCTGCGCCGCCAGCGTTTCCTGCGCAGCCTGTCGCAGTTCATGCTCGACCCTTCGCTCAAATGGCTCAGCACGCTCGACTACCATTATCACGACCAGGCGCATTTCGTGAGAGATTTCAAACGTTTCATGGGCATGAGCCCGAGCACCTATGCCGCGCTCGACAAGCCGTTTCTGGTCGCCGCTGCGCGCGCAAGAATGGCGATTGCGGGCGAGGCGGTTCAGGGGCTGCACGATCCGGCGGCTAGTGAAAGCTGATCGAGCGAACCAGCATGCACAAATGCCACTTTGCAATGGCATGCAATAGGCGCTAGCGGACCCGCTGATCCAAGCAGGCCAAAGATGACCGAACTGACATCCCAGAAAAGCGCCGCGCTCGACGCAATCGAAGCGGCAGACACACTCGACGCACTCGAACAGCAGCGCGTTGCTGCGCTCGGCAAAAAGGGCTGGGTGAGCCTTGCCCTCAAGACGCTCGGCCAGATGAGCCCGGACGAGCGCAAAGAAGCGGCTCCCGCGATACAGGCTGTACGCGCCGAAGTCGCCGCTGCGCTCGAAGTAAAGAAGGCCGCGCTGGAAAACGCCGCGCTCGACGCGCAATTGGCCAGCGAAACGCTCGACCTGACATTGCCCGCGCCTGCCGCGCACAAAGGCTCGATCCATCCGGTCAGTCAGGTGATGGACGAGCTGGCAGAGATTTTTGCTGACCTTGGATTTGCGGTCGCAACCGGTCCCGAGATCGAGGATGACTGGCACAATTTCACCGCGCTCAACATGGATGAATCGCATCCGGCGCGCGCGATGCACGACACGTTCTACTTTCCGGACACTGCCCCTGATGGCGGGCAGATGCTGTTGCGCACTCACACATCGCCGGTGCAGATCCGCACGATGAAGGCGATTGCCGCAGCCAATCCAGGCGGCGCGCCGGTGCGGATTATTGCGCCGGGCCGTGTCTATCGCTCTGACAGCGATGCGACCCACACCCCGATGTTCCATCAGGTCGAAGGGCTGGTGGTCGATGAGGGCATTCATCTCGGGCACCTGAAATGGACGCTCGAAACCTTCCTCAAAGCCTTCTTCGAGCGCGACGATATCGTCCTGCGCCTGCGTCCCTCCTACTTCCCCTTCACCGAGCCTTCGGTCGAGGTTGATGTCGGTTATGCGAGCGAAAATGGACGCCGCGTGGTTGGCGGGCATGGCGATGATGATGGGCACGACTGGATGGAGCTGCTGGGCAGCGGCATGGTGAACCGCCGTGTACTCGAAATGGGCGGGTTCGATCCGGACAAATGGCAAGGTTTTGCCTGGGGCCTAGGGGTCGACCGGCTCGCTATGCTCAAATACGGGATGGACGATTTGCGGCCCTTCTTTGACGGCGATCCGCGCTGGCTGGCGCATTACGGCTTCTCGCCCTTCGACCAACCGACCTTGTCCGGCGGAGTGGGAGCAGGCGCATGAAGTTCTCGATAGACTGGCTCAAGGACCACCTCGAAACCGAGGCGACTTTGGCCGAGATCACCGAAGCGCTGACTGCCATCGGGCTGGAGATCGAAGGCGTCGAGGACCCGGCCGAACGGCTCGCGGGCTTTACGGTCGCGCATGTGCTTACGGCTGAAAAGCACCCCGATGCTGACAAGTTGCAAGTGCTCACCGTCGACACTGGCGAGGGTGATCCGCTGCAAGTCGTCTGCGGAGCGCCCAATGCGCGTGCGGGGATGAAGGGCGTGCTGGGCCAGCCCGGCGCAGTGGTTCCGTCGAACGGCATGGAGCTGCGCAAGAGCGCGATCCGCGGGGTCGAATCCAACGGCATGATGTGTTCGGTGCGCGAGCTTGAGCTGGGCGACGAACATGACGGGATTATCGAACTGCCGCAGGATGCGCCGGTCGGAGCCGGATTTGCAGACTATCACGGCACTTCGCCGCTCATCGACGTGGCGATCACGCCCAACCGGCCTGATTGCATGGGCGTCTATGGCATTGCCCGCGATCTCGCTGCGGCGGGTCTGGGGACGCTGAAGCCGATCAAGCAGCCGGCGTTTGAGGCCTCGGGCGCGTGCCCGGTCGAAATTCGCACCGATGATCCGGAAGGCTGCCCGGCATTCTATGGCCGTGTCATCAAGGGCGTGACAAACGGACCATCGCCAGACTGGCTGCAGCAGCGGCTTAAGAGCGCGGGTCAGCGCCCGATTTCGCTGCTGGTTGACCTCACCAACTATCTGATGCTGGCCTTTGGCCGTCCGGCACACGCTTACGACCTGTCCAAGCTGACCGGCGCAGTCATCGCCCGGCGCGCCAAGGCTGGTGAGCAAGTGCTCGCGCTCAACGAGAAGACCTATACGCTTGATGACAGCATGGTCGTGATCGCCGACGATGCCGAGGTTCACGACATTGCCGGGATCATGGGCGGCGAGAATTCAGGCGTGCAGGACAGTACGACTGACGTGCTGCTCGAGATCGCCTATTTCGATCCTGCCCGCATCGGCGTGACGGGTCGCAAGCTGGGTCTTGCCTCCGATGCGCGCACGCGGTTTGAGCGAGGGGTTGATCCGGCCTTCTTGCAAGAGGGCCTCGACCTGCTCACTGGCCTGATTGTCGAGCTTGCGGGCGGAACTGCGAGCGAGGCTGTGCAGGCTGGCGCGCCTCCGAGTGAGCCGAAAGTTGTGGCCTTCGACACAGGACTGACCGCACGCTTAGGCGGCGTTGAAGTGCCCACACAGGAACAGAAGCGCATTCTCGAAAGCCTAGACTTCACGGTCGATGCCAACTGGAACGTAATCTGCCCGCTGCGCCGCCACGACATCGAAGGCGCGCCCGATCTTGTCGAAGAAGTCGTGCGCATCCACGGCCTCGGCGAAGTCGAAAGCGTGGCCCTGCCGCGCATCGATGGCGTCGCTCGCCCGACAGCCACCGCTGAACAACAGCTCGAACGCAAATTGCGCCGTGCAGCAGCCGGCAGCGGGCTCGACGAAGCGATCACATGGTCCTTCATCTCCGCCGAAGACGCTGACGCAGTCGGCGGCGGGCACTGGTCGCTCGACAATCCGATTAGCGAAGACATGAAGGTCATGCGCCCCTCGCTGCTGCCCGGCCTGCTGTCAGCCGTGCGCCGTGATATTGCGCGCGGGGGCTCCAGCATTCGCCTGTTCGAAATCGGCCGCCGCTATCTTGCCGACGGTGAAGCGCCCTCGCTTGCCTTCGTGCTCGCTGGCAACCGTGAAGAGCGTGGCTGGCAGCACGGCAAAGCGCTTGCGTTTGATGCGTATGACGCCAAGGCCAAGGTGCTCGAACTGCTCGAGGCGGCAGGCGCACCTGTCGCCAATCTGATGGTGATGGGCGAAGCGGGCGACTTCTATCATCCGGGCCAGTCCGCAACACTGCGGCTTGGCCCCAAGAACCGCATTGCGAGCTTTGGCGCGGTCCATCCCAAAACGCTGCAGTATTTCGATATCGACGTGCCGGTTGTCGCGGGCGGGATCCACCTCGACGCGCTGCCCAAGCGCAAGGGATCGCAAGGCGCGAAGAGCTTCGCCCGTCCGACCTATGCACCGCCCGCTTTGCAATCGGTCACGCGCGACTTCGCGTTTCTGGTGCCCGCAGACCTCGCCGCCGCAGACGTGGTGCGTGCGGTCAAAGGTGCTGACAAGGCTAACATTACCGATGCGCGCGTCTTTGATGTGTTCGCAGGCGAAGGTGTTGGCGAAGGCAAGAAATCCATCGCCATCGAAGTGGTCCTGCAACCGCGCGAGAAAAGCTTCAAGGATGCCGAGCTAAAGGAGATCTCAGACGCCATCGTGGCAGCAGCAGCCAAACAGGGGGCGGAGCTGCGCGGCTGATCCCGCGCGCACCGAAAACCATGTCCGCACCCAATTCGCGCCGCACTTTCGCGATCATCTCGCACCCTGACGCGGGTAAGACCACGCTCACGGAGAAGCTGTTGCTTCAGGGCGGCGCGATCCACTTGGCGGGTGAGGTCAAGGCGCGCGGGCAACAGCGGCGTGCACGTTCGGACTGGATGAAAATCGAGCAGCAACGCGGCATCTCGGTCACGTCCAGCGTGATGACCTTCGAGCGAGAAGGCGTCACCTTCAACCTGCTCGACACGCCGGGTCACGAGGACTTTTCCGAAGACACCTATCGCACGCTCACCGCCGTGGACTCTGCTGTGATGGTGATCGACGCGGCCAAAGGTATCGAGCCGCAGACGCGCAAGCTCTTTGAGGTCTGCCGCCTGCGCAATGTCCCGATTATCACCTTCGTCAACAAGGTCGACCGCGAAGGCCGCGATCCGTTCGAGACGTTGGACGAAGTGGCTGACATGCTCGCGCTCGACGTGTCACCCCAAGGTTGGCCGATCGGCATGGGCGGGCAGTTCGAAGGCATTCTCGACTTTGCCACCGGCCAAGTCAGCCGCCCCGAAGGCCCGTCGAAGGAATTTCTTGGGCAAAGCGACAGCGATCCGAGCATTCCTGATGAGTTCGCCGAAGAGGCCGAGCTTGCGCAGGTCGGCTATCCCGAGTTCGACCTTGAGGCCTATCGCAATGGCGATCTCACGCCTGTCTATTTCGGATCGGCGCTCAAAAATTTTGGCGTCACCGAACTGATCGAGGCAATTGCCAAATTCGCACCCCCGCCGCGACCGCAACCCGCTGGCGATGATCGGATCGAACCTGACCACGATGAAGTCACAGGTTTCATCTTCAAGGTGCAGGCCAATATGGACCCCAATCACCGCGACCGCATCGCCTTTATGCGGCAGGTGTCTGGCACGTTCAAACGCGGCATGAAGCTGACGCCGAGCGGGCTGGGCAAGCCGATTGCGATCCACTCGCCGATCCTGTTCTTCGCGCAGGACCGCGAGATTGCCGATACCGCCGAGGCGGGCGACATTATCGGCATTCCCAACCACGGCACTTTGCGTGTTGGCGATACGCTCTCTGAGAAGGATCAGGTGCGCTTTACTGGCCTGCCCAATTTCGCCCCGGAAATTCTGCGCCGGGTGCAGCTGAAAGACCCGACCAAGACCAAGCAATTGCGCAAGGCATTGGATGACCTCTCCGAAGAGGGCGTGATCCAGGTCTTCTATCCCGAGATCGGCGCGAACCACATTGTTGGTGTGGTCGGCCAGCTCCAGCTCGACGTGCTGATCTCGCGGCTTTCGGCCGAATACAAGGTCGAGGCCGCACTCGAAGCCTCACCCTTTGCCACAGCGCGCTGGCTCAAGGGCGATCAAAAAGCGCTCGACGAGTTTGAGAGCTTTAACCGCGCGAACCTCGCCCGCGACCGCGACGGGGATCTGGTCTTCATGGCCAAGAGCCCGTGGGACGTGAACTATCAGGTCGAGAAGAACCCCGAGCTGGCCTTCTCGGCGACGAAAGAACGCTGATAAACAAAACACCGCTCGTGCTGAGCTTGTCGAAGCACCGTTCTTCCCTCTACAAGTTGCCCCCAAAGAAAAATACGGCCCTTCGACAAGCTCAGGGCGAGCGGGGTTGCTTGAGTTGATGAGTGAGGCCAAATGGCTCGTATGACGATTTCTGGCCCAACATCGCAAAGCTTCATCTCGCAGCGCCTCAAGCTCAATTATTTCGATTGGGGGAATGAGGAAAAGCCGCCGCTCGTGCTCGTTCATGGCGGGCGCGATCATGCGCGGAGCTGGGACTGGACTGCGGAGCAGCTTGCCCAGGACTGGCATGTCGTGGCGATGGATCATCGCGGGCATGGCGACAGCGACTGGGTGTCGGACGGCAACTACAACTCCAACGACATGGTCTATGATCTGGCTCAGCTGGTGCACCAATTGGGACGCGGGCCGGTCACCATTGTTTCGCACTCAATGGGAGGCAATGTTTCGCTGCGCTATGCGGGCATGTTCCCCGATATGGTGACCAAGCTGGTTGCGATTGAAGGTCTCGGACCCTCGCCCGAATGGAAGGCCGAGCAGCGCAAAACGCCTTATCCTGAGCGGATGCGCGAATGGATCGAGAAGAAGCGCAAAGCCGCTGGCCGAAGCCCGCGCAAATATGAAAGCATCGAGGCCGCGTTCGCGCGAATGATCGAGGAAAACTCCTACCTCACCGAGGCGCAGGCGCGGCACCTCACCATTCACGGCGTCAACCGCAACGAGGATGGCACTTACAGTTGGAAGTTCGACCCGCACCTTAATGTCTGGGGCGTCGAAGATGTCGCGGACGAGTTTATGGAGGCAACATGGGGGGCAATTTCCTGCCCCACATTGCTGCTCTATGGTGCGGATAGCTGGGCCTCCAATCCGGAAAAAGACGGGCGGATCGCGCATTTCAGAAATGCCGAAGTGATCGAGTTCGAGAAGGCCGGGCACTGGCTTCACCACGACCAGTTCGACAAATTCATGGGCGTGCTGCGCGACTTCCTGTGATCCGGCAAGGAGACAAATAATGGCTGAATTCTTCGATGCGCTGAATGGAAAGCATATCGCGATGATCGAGAAGCAGCCAGTCTTCTTCGTTGCGACATCGGCGCCTGATGCGCGGATCAATCTCAGCCCCAAGGGTTACGACGCATTTCGCGTGCTTGGTCCCAAGACGGTCGGCTATCTCGATCTGGGAGGGTCGGGGAACGAGACGCACGCGCATCTCGCCGCCGATGGCCGCATTACGGTGATGTTCTGCAACTTTCAGCAGCCTGCGCTCATCCTGCGCCTCTATGGGAGGGGCCGCGCAGTTCTGCCGCAGGACGATGAGTGGGAAGCGCTTGCGGCCAATTTCACGCTGGTGACGGGCACGCGGCAGATCTTTGTGATCGACCTTGAGAGCGTGCAGACCAGTTGCGGTTGGGGCGTGCCCTTCATGTCGCTGGAAGGCGAACGCGAGACACTCAAGAAAGCGCACAAAGCTTCGACGCCCGAGGAGTGGATGGCGAAGACCGCCTCGCGCACTTCGAGCATTGACGGTCTGCCAACCACGCCCAGCACGCGCTATATTTCGGGCGAGTAGGCCAAGAAGCCTTTCGGTGACCACCTAAGGACAATCGCGGACATAATCTTGCATGCCTGCTTAATAAATAGCCACCCGCTCAAAATTTAAGCATCAATATTTGTGCAAGTGCGAGAAATGCGCGTGTTTCTGCTGCGTAACGCGCTGCGGACTGAGCTGGCACGGCAATTGCAGTTCCTCAAGCAGCCGGATTGTCCGGATCAGCCAGAGGGGTGCTGTGCATGAAATTTATCATCGCAATAATAAAGCCGTTCAAGCTCGATGAAGTCCGAGAGGCTTTGGGTGCGCTTGGTATTGCCGGAATGACTGTGTCCGAAGTCAAAGGATTTGGCCGCCAGAAAGGCCAAACCGAGATTTATCGTGGCGCGGAATACACCACCAATATGTTGCCAAAGGTGAAGCTCGAAATCGCTGCCAGTGACGAAGTCGCTGAGCAAGTGGTCGAGACGATCCAGCAAACTGCCTGCACCGAAGCCATCGGTGACGGCAAAATCTTCATTCTCGACCTCGCCTCGGCAACCCGCATTCGCACAGGCGAATCCGGCGAAACCGCGCTTTGACCTCACAGGGAAACGACCGATGACACGACCCTTTGTTAAATTCGCTTTGCTTTCGGCTGGCACTTTGCTGCTGGCTCAACCTGCATTGGCGGCTCCGGCAGCTGTGCCAAACCCCGGCAACAATGCCTGGATGATGACAGCCACGATCCTCGTTCTGTTGATGATCCTTCCCGGTCTCGCGCTGTTCTATGGCGGCCTCACCCGTTCGAAGAACATGCTTTCGACCATGACCCAGATCGGCGCGACTGCTTCGCTCGCAATGCTTATCTGGGTCATGTGGGGCTTCAGCCTTGCTTTCGGGTCGACTAGCTATGAAGGCTGGCTTGGCAATTTCATCAGCGGGGGCAGTTACTTCCTTGCGGGAATGGACGCGAGCACCACTGCCGCGACCTTCACCGATGAAGTGATCAGCGAATATGTTTTCGTCAGTTTTCAGATGACCTTCGCTGCCATCACCGCTGCCCTGATCCTTGGTGCGACGGCAGAGCGGATGAAGTTTAACGCTGTAATGATGTTCGTGCCGATCTGGCTCACCATCGTCTATTTCCCGATCGCGCATATGGTCTGGGCGGCAGATGGCCTGCTGTACAAAGATGGCGCGCTCGATTTCGCTGGCGGGACCGTAGTTCACATCAATGCCGGTGTCTCCGGTCTGGTGCTCGCGTTCCTTCTCGGCAAGCGTCGTGGGTGGCCGCAAGAGCCGATGATGCCGCACAGCCTGACGCTGACTATGGTCGGCACCGGTCTGCTGTGGGTGGGTTGGTTCGGCTTCAATGCAGGCTCTGCCCTTGAGGCGGATGGGTCTGCGGGCCTTGCCATGATCAACACCTTCGTTGCGACCGCTGCAGGTGCGCTTACCTGGATGGTGATCGAGCGAGTGCTCGGCCACAAGGGGTCTGCGCTGGGATTCTGCTCCGGTGTGATTGCGGGCCTAGTCGCGGTCACTCCAGCTGCAGGAAATAGCGGGCCGTTCGGCGCGATCCTGCTCGGCATCATCTCGTCTACGGTGTGCTATTTCTTTGTCGCCAAGGTGAAGATGAAGTTTGGCTATGACGACTCTCTCGATGCGTTCGGCATCCATGGGGTGGGCGGGGTTATCGGCGCGATCGGAACTGCAGTGGTCTACCAGTCCTTCCTCGGCGGTCCGGCTGGCGACGGCGCTGCGCCAGTCGCGACCCAACTCTGGATCCAGATCAAGGGCGTGCTCATCACCATCGCTTGGGCCGGGATTGGCACTCTGATCGCGGCCTATGCCGTCAAGCTCACCATCGGCCTGCGCGTCGATGAGGAAACCGAAGTCGATGGTCTCGACATCGGCGAACACGGCGAACGCGCCTACAACTAACACCCAGTTTGGCGGGGGAGAGCACTCTCTCTTCCTTTCTCCTCCGCCAACCCATGTTCCTCCTGCGAACAAACAAACTGACAAGGGCCGGGGCGGCGTGTTCGCTCCGGCCTCTTTTTTACCGGTCGGTCTGTGTTGCGTGAGTGATACACCTACTTCCAAAAGAAAAATCGTATCTAATGAGGCTCTTGCTCAATCTCTCCGGCAAGAGTTTCTTGCGAATTTAGAATGCGAAAACGCACTATTCGTAAGGAGATGAACGGATGAATACCCCTCGAAACCATATGAAATCAGCTCGCTATCTGCGCGCTACCCTACTCGCGGGTTGCGCTATGGCGCTCGGCGCGACCCCGGCTTTTGCGCAAGATGCCGAAGAGGCAGATGAACCCGAAGCGCGCGGCAATGTCATCGTGGTGACTGCGACCAAGCGCGAATCCACCATTCAGGACATCCCCTTTTCGATCAGCGCACTTACGGCTGAAGATATCCAGCGGTCAGGCGCAGTTACGCTTGAAGATCTCTCGCGCAACGTCGCGGGTCTTTCGATCCAGAACCTCGGCCCGGGTCAGAGCCAGGTTTCGGTGCGCGGTGTTTCTGCCGGTCAGGTCGTGCGCGACCAGCCCGGCGTCAAGGAGCAGGTCGGCGTCTATCTCGATGAATCGGTGATCTCGCTCTCGCTTTTCACTCCGGATCTCGACCTATTCGATCTCAACCGCGTTGAGACCTTGCGTGGTCCGCAGGGCACATTGTTCGGATCGGGGTCGGTCGGCGGCACGATCCGTTACATCACTAACCAGCCCGAACCTGGCGTTTTGGAAGGCACGGTTGAAGCCAATGTGAACCTCGTCGATGGCGATGATCTTGGCTATCACATGAAAGGCGCCATCAACATTCCCGTCGGCGATGTCGCTGCATTCCGCGCGGTCGGCTATTACACGCAATATGGCGGCTTCATTGACGCGCAAGGCCCAGGCGGCGGCGAGAATATCAATAGCGGCGAGCGCTATGGCGGTCGCCTTGCCTTCAGGCTCGATACGGGCGAGGGTTTCAGCATCACGCCGCGCCTTGTTTACCAGAAAATCAGCGCCGACGGCTTTAACCGGCAGGAGATCTTCAACCTCTACGCCAATGAATTCCTCACCACTCCAAACCAGCTGGGTGAACGTGAGCAATATCTGCAGCTGCGCGAACGGTTCGAAGACGAGACGCTGATCGCAGACCTGGTAGTCGAGGCCGATCTGGGCCCAGTCACAATGACATCGGTCAGCTCCTTCACAAGCAGGGACATTCTGGTCAGCCGTGATGCCAGCGCGCTCACCGGATCGGTGTCGGTCGATCTTGGCTATCCCGATGCAGCTGTGCTGTTGCCTTCGAACCTGCGCGATACGACTGACGTTGAATCGATCACGCAGGAACTGCGCTTTGCCTCAGATTATGACGGTCCGCTGCAGTGGGTGTTTGGCGGCTTCTATTCGGAAACCGATCGTTTTTATCGCCAGCGCCTGCCGACCCCCGGTTATGCGGCAGCGACAGATGCGACGCTTGGAGCCGGAACGTCGGCGGCAGTTGCCAATGGCTTTGACAATCTCGACTCGCCGTTCAATTCGGATCTGCCCTACAATATCGAACAGATCGCACTGTTCGGTGAGGCGACACTCGACATCACCGATGCGCTCAGCTTCACCGCTGGTGGCCGGTATTACGATTTCGAGGAAACCCGCACGATCACAACCGGCGGCCTGTTCGCCAATGGTGATTCCGGCGTGATCGACGAGACCGCTTCCGACGGCTTCACGCCGCGCTTCCTGCTTAGCTACGAAGTCAGCCCGGACATCACCGTCAACGCGCAGGCCTCTCGCGGTTTCCGCCTTGGCGGGGTCAATGATCCGCTCAACGTGCCTCTGTGTAACGCACAGGATCTGGCGCTGTTCGGCGGCTTTCAGGACTATAATGACGAAACCTTGTGGAACTACGAGGTCGGTATCAAGACGCAGGGCGATGGCTTCACTTTCAATGCTGCTGGTTTCTACAACGAGATCAGCAATCTGCAGGTGACGCTCGACGCCGGAAGCTGCTCTTCGCGGATCGTCTTCAACGTTCCTGACGCGCATTCGGCAGGGATTGAGGCAGAGCTGGGCCTGAACCCGGCACCGGGTCTCAATTTCAACCTGTCTGGCAGCTGGATCGAAGCCGAGTTTGACACGACTTTGCCAGGCGCGCTGGCTGGCGCAACGGGTATCCGCGAAGGCAATCGCCTTCCTTCGGTTCCCGAATTCCAGCTTTCGGCAAGTGGCAGCTATGAGTGGCCGATTTCGGATGGGGCTGACGCCTTTATCGCGGCGTCGTTCACACATGTCGGATCGCGCTTCACCCAGCCTGCCGACCAGGAGGGTAACCCGCGCACCTTCGTCCATGGGCTGCCATTTGGCGGAGCGGCGGCGACGGATTCAACCACCGTTGACCTGCTGCTCGACGATTACCAGCTGGTCAATCTGAGTGCGGGTGTGGACTTTGAGGACGGGTTGAGCATCTCAATCTATGCCAACAATGTGTTCGACGAGAACGCTTTGCTTTCGTTCGATCGCGAACGTGGCGGCCGCGCAAGGCTCGGCTACCGCATCGGCACTCCGCGCACATTTGGCGCGACGGTGCGCAAGGAATTCTGATCGAAACCAGAACCTGAATACGAAAAAGGGCCGGAGCGGTATCATCGCTCCGGCCCTTTCTCATTGAGGCCGGTGCCTTAACCTTCGGCGGCGATGATGAAGTCGGCGCAGCGCTCGCCGATCATAATACTGGGCGCGTTGGTGTTGCCAGACACGATCTTGGGCATCACGCTCGCATCAGCGATCCAGAGACCTTCGAGGCCGCGTGCCTTGAGCTTCGGGTCGACAACCGCCTCCTCGTCTCCGCCCATCCGGCAAGTGCCAACCGGATGATAGACCGTGTCAGCGCGGTTGCGGATCAACTCATCCAGCGCCGCATCGTCATCAAGATCAATGGGGTGCCGGTCGGTCGGGCCATAGACCTGAAGCGCCGGCGCATCGGCGATTCTGTGAGATAACCGGATGCCTTCGCGCAGCACCGCAATATCTCGATCATCGTCGAGGAAATTGGGGTCGATAACCGGCGCGGCGGCTGCATCTTTCGAAGCAAGCCGGACGGTGCCCTTGCTCTCAGGCCGCAAGACGCATGCATGGAGCGAGAAGCCGTAGCCTTTCACATTCTCCCGCCCGTGATCTTCAAGCACTGCGGGGACAAAGTGCCATTGCACGTCGGGTGCAGGGGCATCTTTGCTGACGGTCCAGAAGCCGCCTGCTTCGGCGTAGCATGTGGTCATAGCGCCGGTGCGCTTGCGCCGGTGCTCCACAATAGCCGCCGCCATCTTGAGAGTGCCCTTGAGCGTTCCGCCGATCGGAACGTCACTGGTCGTGTGCCAGCCGGAAACATAGTCGATGTGGTCCTGCAAGTTTGAGCCAACCGTTGGCTTGTCGAGCACCACATCGATCCCGTTTTCTTTCAGGTGCGCGGCGGGGCCAATACCCGACATCATCAGGATTTGCGGAGAACCGAAGGCACCAGCCGAAAGGATCACCCCGCGCCGCGCATAAAGCATCTTCGAGCGGCGACCCTCGCGCACCATCACGCCGGTCACACGTCCATCTTCGACCACCAGTCGTTCAACCAATGAGCCAGTGCGGATCGCAAAATTGCCTTGCTCGCGGATCGGTTCGACATAAGCGCGTGCGGCGGACCAGCGCTCGCCGTCGCGCTGGGTCACCTGATAGAGGCCAAAACCTTCCTGTGTTTCGTCGTTGAAGTCTTCATTGGTCCTCAGCTGTAGTTGGTTGGCGGCTTCGACAAAAGCGTGGCTGGTGGGATTGGGGGAGCGCTGGTTCGAAACGAACAATGGCCCGCCAGCGCCATGATAATCGCTTGCGCCGCGCTCGTTCGACTCGGCCTTTTTGAAGAAGGGCAGCACATCGTCATAGGCCCAACCGTCGCAGCCCATCGCGGCCCAGTTGTCGTAGTCCCACTTGTTCCCGCGAATATAGACCATCGCGTTGATTGCGGATGATCCGCCAAGCCCCTTGCCGCGCGGTTGATAACCGATCCGGCCATTCAGGCCTTTTTGCGGGACAGTATCGAACTTGTAGTTCGACGAATTGCGGATGAAAGGCATGAAACCCGGCGTCTTGATAAGGACATTGTTGTTCCGCCCGCCCGCTTCGAGCAGGCACACCCGGCGCGTCCCGTCGACGGCCAGACGTCCGGCAACCGCGCTGCCGCCACTGCCACCGCCGATGACGATGTAATCGAAGCTTTCCATGATTTCTCCTCTTGGGCGAAGAGACTAGGCGGAGTGTTCAGGGCTTTCAATCGGGTTTCGATCAGCCACCGGATTTCGCGGAGCACCCGACTGACCGTTCCGCTCAAGCCAGCGGGCACGGATCGTATCGGAAGTGTCGCGGCTGCCATCATGCGACCAGCCGGGTTCGCGCAGCAGGTAGGAAAGCTTGTGCTTCCATGGCGCACGCCAGATGTCACCCAGCATTCCGATCCACTCATGGAAGACCGACCAGAGCAGGTTGAAACTGCCCAGCTGCTTGATGATGCCATAGCGGATTTGCTCGTCATCGCGTTCCGCCTCGAATGTGCCGAACATCTTGTCCCAGACGATGAAGACCCCGGCATAATTGCGGTCGAGATAACGCGGGTTGGTCGCGTGGTGGACGCGGTGGTGGCTGGGCGTGTTCATCACTGCCTCGAACCAGCGCGGCATGCGGCCGATTGCTTCGGTGTGAATCCAGAATTGGTAGATCAGATTGAAGCCGCCCACTATCGCGATCATTAGCGGATGGAAGCCGAGCAGGATCAGTGGCAGCGCGAACAGCAGCCCGAACGTGAACGAACCGGTCCAGGTCTGCCTAAGCGCGGTCGAAAGATTATAATGCTGGCTCGAATGGTGGTTTACATGCGCCGCCCACATCCAGCGGATGCGGTGCCCCGCGCGGTGGACCCAGTAATATTTGAGGTCATCAAGCACAAAGCACAGCGGCCACGCCCACCAGACCGCCCACCATTCTGCGCCGAAATCGAACAGCCGATATTCGTATGCCTCAATGAAGAAATAAACGGCGAACCCGCCAAACAACGCCCCGGCAATGGTCGAGCCGAGACCGAAGCAAAGGCTCACCAGCGTGTCCATCGGTTCATAGGCTTCGGGCCGACGAAATCGCGACCAGAGCATCTCGGCCAGAACCGCGATCACGAAAAACGGCACGGCATATTGGGTGGGGGAGAATTCAGGCATCTTGCGAGGGTCTATAGAGCGTTGATGGCATCAGCCCAAGCCTCCGGATCATCGGTGAAGAGCGTCACCTGTCCAAACAGCGTGTCGCCGCTGTCGACCATCACGCGCGGACGGCGTCGCGCCTCAGGGTGGGAGTCGCGCCATGTCTTGGCTCTCGCCCGCTGATTCAGCAGCCGACCCGCAAACTTGTTGCCATGGCGTTTGATGAGGATGATCCGATCCTCGTGGTCGCGCGCCAAAGCGGCGCTTCCAGTGTCGTCTAGCGCGCAGGCTACGACCTCGAACCCGTCAATCACCTCGCCAGCGACTCTGCGCACGCCATCTTCGGTCGAAAGCTTGGGTTTACCTCCAAGCTTCAGCCAGCGCGCAAGCAGGAAAAGCGCGAAGATCGCCAGCAGCGAACCGCCGAACTGAATTATGAGCGGGTGAATTTCCATAGCGCGTGAAGGATTGGCACGCGCAAAGAATTGCGGCAAGCGTGTGCACAAGGAGAATGCCATGAATTTTGCCGGGAAGTCCCTCGCTCTTGCAGCCCTTGGTGCCCTCGCGCTGGGCACAGCACCGCTCACCGCAGACAGCCACGTCGAACCCGATGCGATCGCGATTGTCGATGGCGAGGCAGAACGGACCGCCAGAGTTGCTCAGGAATTGTGGGATCTGGCTGAACTTGGCTACCTCGAAACGCGCTCAAGCGGGTTGATGCAGGCCGAGCTGGAGGCCGAAGGTTTCACAATCGAAGCAGGCATTGCCGAGATCCCCACAGCCTTTGTCGCCGAATGGGGTGAGGGTGGTCCAGTTATCGCAATCCTTGCGGAAATGGACGCATTGCCCGGTATCAACCAGTCAACCGCTGCGACGCGCGATCCGGTTGCAGGGAAGGGCGCTGGCCACGCATGCGGGCACAACCTGTTCGGAGCCGGCTCGCTGACCGCCGCGATTGCGGTGAAGGAATGGCTTGAGGCGACCGGCACTCCCGGGCGCATCCGCTTTTACGGGACGCCCGCCGAGGAAGGCGGCTCGGGTAAAGTCTATATGACCCGCGCAGGCATGTTTGATGACGTCGATGTCGCGATCCACTGGCACGCCGATGACGAGAACAGCGCCGCGGCGCGCACCAGCCTTGCCAACCGTTCTGCCAAGTTCCGCTTTACCGGCGTGTCCGCCCATGCTGCCGGTGCGCCCGAGCGTGGGCGCAGCGCACTCGACGGGGTCGAGGCAATGAACATGATGGCGAATATGATGCATGAACATATCCCGCAGGATGCGCGGATGCATTATGTCATCACCAGCGGCGGCAATGCGCCCAATGTCGTCCCCGATTTCGCCGAAGTTTTCTACTATGTCCGTCATCCCGATCCAGAGGGTGTCGAGCAAATCTGGGCCCGGCTTGAAGATGCAGCGCGCGGCGCAGCGCTAGGAACAGGCACACAGGTCGAGTGGGAAATCATCCACGGCAATAACCCGCTTCTGGTGAATGAAACGCTGGCCCGCGCGATGCAGGCCAAGCTCGAGATTGTGGGAGGGGTCGATTATTCGCCAGCCGAACGCGCTTGGGCGGAGGAGTTGCAGGCCTCGCTGGGCGACGCTGCATTGCCATTAGAAAGCGCAGCGGAAATCCAGCCCTATAATCGAAGCCTTGGTTATGGCTCGACCGATGTCGGCGATGTGTCGTGGGCGACGCCAACCGTTGGCGTGCGCACCGCGACCTGGGTTCCCGGCACGAGCGCCCATAGCTGGCAGGCGGTCGCGGCGAGCGGCCATTCGATCGGCCACAAGGGCGCGCAAGTTGCGGCCAAGGCCATGGCGCTGATGGCAATCGAGCTGTTCACCAATCCTGAATTGCGCGCTCAGGCTCGGGCAGAGTTCGATGCCGCGCGCGGCCCGGATTACGTCTATCGTTCGCTGCTGGGCGACCGCGATCCGCCGCTCGATTACCGGCGGTAGGTCTTACCGTGCGGCCAGCATGTCGAGCATTGGGCGGACCGGGCTGACGTCATAACCTGCAACCATAGCGGAGCGGGCTATGTCATCCGGCGCAGCGCCGCCTTTGGCCTGCGCCAAGGCCCAGAGCAGAGTAGAGCGGGTGCCGGAACGGCAATAGGCGAGCGCCTTGCCTTGCGTCGCGGCTAGAGCTTTGATCATCTCGTCGACCTGAACTTCGCTGAAGCCCGCATGGCCGATGGGAATGGCTAAATAGTCGATACCCGCAGCTTCGGCAGCTGCGGCGACCTCGTCACCTTGCGCCGCCGCAGGATCTTCGCCATCGGGTCGGTTGTTGAGGATCAGTGTCACTCCGGCCGCCTTGGCCGCTGCAATATCCTCAGTCGTGATTTGCGGGCTGGCGAGCACAGAATCGGACAGGGTGCGAAAATCAGCCATGGATTAGGTCTCCTCAATACGGTTCCAGCCATGGAGGCGACTGAATGGCGTTGCAAGCACGCCAACAGCACAATTCGCACTCGAAAATGTCACAATTTTGCGCGATCTGGCCTTTGCCGGTTAAATCATTCGCCTAGCGCGGCTTTGTGCGCTATGCCTGCTACAGAAGACGGGTCCAGCGAGTCTGGACGGCTGTCTGCGTCTGGTGCGAATTGTTGCCCTCGTCACCAGCGCCTTGAAGGGTCGGGCAGCGTGATAAGGTACGACTTAAGTTATGGGTTACGACAGGGGACGTCGGCGCGGTCGGGACAAGCGCGACGGTTTCGGTGAGGACGGATTTGATCCGTTCGGCGGCGGCGGTGATGGATTCTCGCCTCCCAGCGATTTTGGGAATGATCGCGGTGGTGATCGCTATGGCGGCGGAGGCGGTGGAGACCGTTTCGGCGGCGGTGGCGATCGGAATCGCGGCGGTGGCGGTGATCGCTTTGGCGGCGGCGACTCGCGCGGTGGTCCGGGTGGACCTCGCGGCGGTGGCGCAGGCGCAGGTGGCGGCGCAGGCGGCGGTTTCAACCGTATGCCCGCTCAGGTTGTCGGAACCGGCAAAGGCACCGTAAAGTTCTTCAACGGCCAAAAAGGCTTTGGCTTCATCCAGCAAGAGACGGGCGGCGAAGATGTCTTCGTCCATATCAGCGCGGTTGAACGCGCCGGTCTCGAAGGTCTGGCTGAAGGGCAAGAGCTTGAATTCAATCTCGTAGACCGCGGCGGCAAAGTGTCCGCACAGGATCTGCAGGTTGTTGGCGATGTGATCGCGGTCGAGCAGGCTGGCCCGCCCAAGCGCGAGCTGACCGGCGAAAAAGCGACTGGAACAGTCAAGTTCTTCAATTCGATGAAGGGTTTCGGCTTCCTCGTGCGTGATGATGGCCAGCCGGACGCATTTGTTCACATCAGCGCGGTCGAGCGCTCAGGTCTATCAGCTATCAATGAAGGCGAACGCTATGAGTTCGACCTGGAAGTTGATCGACGCGGCAAGCATTCGGCCGTCAATCTGGTGCCTGTTCAGGGCTAACCGATACAAACAGACAGGCCGTTTGACCCAATGCGCGAGCGGCCCTAATCATTCTTGAAATGGCGGCTCTTTCTAGGGCCGCCATTTTGCTTTCAGCTCGAATCTAACGAACCAAGGAATCCCTCATGTCGATCAACCCTCTCATGCCCGTCTATCCCCGCTGCGGTGTGCGGCCAGTGCGCGGAGAGCACTGCCATCTGATTGACGAAGACGGCACGCGCTATCTCGATTTTGCCAGCGGGATTGCAGTGAACCTGCTTGGCCATTCGCATGAGGGCCTAATCGGAGCGATCCAGAAGCAAGCGGCCGAGCTGATGCATGTCTCCAATCTCTATGGCAGTCCGCAAGGCGAGAAACTCGCGAAGCAGATTGTCGACAATACCTTTGCCGACACCGTCTTCTTCACCAATTCGGGAGCAGAAGCGGTTGAAGGCGCGATCAAGGCTGCGCGTGCCTATCACCAGAATGCAGGCGAGGAAGGCGACAAGGATCGCTTCGAGCTGATTACATTCTCCAACGCTTTTCACGGCCGCACAATGGCGACGATCAGCGCGTCGAACCAGACCAAGATGCATCACGGTTTCTCGCCTTTGCTCGACGGTTTCAAATATGCCGAGTTCGACAATCTGGAATCCGCCAAGGCGCTGATGGGCCCGCACACGGCAGGCTTTCTGGTCGAGCCGATCCAAGGCGAGGGCGGCATTCGCCCGGCTTCGGATGAATTCATGAAGGGCCTGCGTGCGCTGTGCGATGAGCATGATCTGATGCTGGTGCTCGATGAAGTGCAATGCGGTGTTGCGCGTACAGGCAAGCTCTATGCCCACGAGCATTACGACATCGAACCCGATATTCTTGCAACGGCGAAGGGCCTGGGCGGCGGCTTCCCGATTGGCGCTGTCATCGCAACCGAGAAGGCCGCGCGTGGCATGACATTCGGAACGCATGGCTCAACCTATGGCGGCAACCCGCTCGCAATGGCGGCCGGCGGAGCGGTTTTCGATGCGGTGGCGAATGAAGAGTTCCTCGCGTCCGTGACCGAAAAGGGCGAGCGCATCCGCACGCGCCTTGAGCAGTTCATCGGCAATTATCCCGACCTGTTCGAGCTGGTGCGTGGCAAAGGTTTGATGCTGGGGATCAAGATGAAGGTCGAAAGCCGGCCTTTCTTTGTCCACTTGCGTGACAATCATCAGCTGCTGACAGTGGCAGCTGGTGATCAGACTTTGCGTGTAATCCCGCCGCTGGTCATTGGTGATGCGGAGATCGACGAGTTCTTTGACAAGCTTTCGGCTGGCGCGGCGAGCTTTGAAGTGCCCGAGCCTGCATGATGGGGGAGCAGCAAGGGAACCGGCACTTTCTCGACCTCAGCGATGCGGGCGCCGATGCCATTGCGGCAATGGTCGGGGATGCGATTGACCGCAAGGATGCGCGCAAGAGCTGGCCCAAAGGCAAGGTCGATCCCGATGCTCCGTTGGCAGGCCGGGTACTGGCGCTGGTGTTTGAAAAGAGTTCGACCCGCACCCGCGTTAGCTTCGACATCGCGATGCGCCAGTTGGGCGGATCCGTTCTGATCCTCGATTCGGGATCGAGCCAGCTTGGCCGCGGTGAGACAATTGCCGACACTGCGCGTGTGCTAAGCCGGATGGTCGATGCGATCATGCTGCGCACCGATGATCACGCAAAGATCGAGGAAATGGCGCGCCATGCAAGTGTGCCAGTCATCAACGGTCTGACTGATCGTTCGCATCCTTGCCAGATCGTCGCCGATCTTCTGACGATGATCGAACATCGAAAGGCGCTGCCCGGTCTGGAAGTCGCTTGGTTCGGCGATGGCAACAATGTGCTCCATTCGATCCTGGAGGCCGCGGGATTGATGAAGTTCAATGTGCGCGTTGCCACGCCCGCCGGATTTGAGCCTGAGGCAGAATTTGTCGAGTTGGCGCGCCAAGGCGGGGCCGTTGTGACACTCACCGATGATGCCAGCGAAGCCGCACGCAATGCCGATGTGCTTGTTACCGACACCTGGATTTCGATGGGGCAGGAGGATGCTGCATCAAAACGCGCCGCGATGGAGCCTTTCCAAGTCAATTCCACGCTCATGGCTCAGGCAAAGTCCGATGCGATTTTCCTCCATTGCCTGCCGGCTCATGTTTGCGAAGAGGTGTCAGAAGAGGTTTTCGAGGGCTCCCAGTCGGTTGTCTTTGATGAGGCTGAAAACCGCATCCATGCGCAAAAATCGGTTCTTTTGTGGAGTTTTGGTCTGCTCGCTTGAGCCTCGCGAATGGCACCACCTAGCGACAGGCCCTTTTAGCCTGCCCGTTGAGCCACCATATGTGCAAAAATGGAAAACCAGCCCGAAACTTTTGCTGACAAGCTGCTTGGCTTCACGCTTCCCTTGCGCAATGCCCGCGCGCGTGCGGTTCGACTCGACTCAGTTATAGACGATGTATTGTCGGCGCATGATTACCCGCCACCGGTGACGCATTTGCTTAGCGAGGCACTTGTGCTTGCTGCTTTGATGGGAGGTTTGCTCAAGGCCGAGGGCAGTGATGCGCAATTGACCATGCAAGCGCAGACGCAAAGCGGGGTTATAACGCTTCTGGTCTGCGATTTTCGCGGGGGTGATTTACGCGGCTATGCCGATTTCGATGCGCGGCGACTGGCGACGCTCGGCGCGAACCCGCCGCTTTCTGCATTGTTCGGTGAGGGCTATCTCGCAATCACCTTCGAAACCGGCAAAGGCCAGCGCTATCAAGGTATCGTCCCGCTCGAAGGGGAAACTCTGGCCGAAGCCTGCGAGACCTACTTTAGCCAATCGGAGCAAATTCCGACCATGATCCGAGTCGCCAGCCGCTCGAATGGCAAGGATCGAGTTGCGGCAGGCCTATTGATCCAGCATCTGGCAGACGGGGAAGAAGGACGTGAGCGGCTGCATGTGCGGATGGATCATCCCGACTGGGAACATGTTGCCACAATGGCGAGCACGATCAGCCACGAAGAACTGCTCGATCCAGCGTTGTCGCTCGAAGGGATCGCCTGGCGGCTGTTTCACGAGGAAGAGGAAATTCGGGTCCAGCCGGGCGCGCCCCTAAGCCGCGGTTGTCGCTGTAGCGCGAACTATTATGAGGAAGTTGTTTCACGCTTCCCGGAGGTCGAGCGTGCAGAAATGCGCGACGAAAACGGCGCAATCAAAGTGGATTGCGCATTCTGTGCCAAAGTGTTCGAGTTGCAGATTTAGCGATTGGTCGCCGTTCAGCAACGGCTCATCGCACAATCGGCATTATTGCGACGAAATCGCGAAAGGTATGCGTCGAAGAGACTGTCATGATTAAACGTCCCAACTTCTCACCCGTCGGCGTCATCGCCGCGCTCGGAATGATTGCGCTCGGTGTGGCAATCCCTGTCGCTGCACAGAATGACGGCCTCGCAATGTTGGGTGGCCTGACCAAGGGTGAATGGACAATCAAGCATCGTGACGGGTCGGCCGATCGCAAGATCTGTGTCGAGACCGGCCGGGAACTGATCCAGCTGCGTCATACAGAAAGCGACTGCAGCCGCTTTGTTGTTGAGGATGGAGCCAACAAGGTGACCGTCCAGTATACTTGCCCGGGCAACGGCTACGGCCGCACAAACATCCGAAAGGAGACTAGCGCGCTGGTCCAGATTGAAAGTCAGGGGATCGCTTTTGGCCTGCCGTTTCAATTCGCAGCTGAAGCGCGCCGCACGGGTAGCTGCTAGGTATCAAGGCCGAAAGGCCAAGCCTCGACCGGGCATTGCCAATTGCACAATTCGAGCTATTGGCGGCGCATGACCAATCCCGAAACTGCAATCCAGTCCAGAAAAGCAGTCGTCCTTCTTTCGGGGGGACTGGATTCGATGGTCACCGCTGCTCGCGCGCTTGAAGACGGGTTTGAAGTGCACGCTTTGACCGTAAATTATGGGCAGAGGCATCGGATCGAGCTCGACCGCGCAAAACGGATTGCTAGGGCATTGGGACTGGCTAGCCAGGTCGAGATCGCACTCGACCTTAGGGCTTTCGGCGGTTCCGCGCTGACCGATGCGATTGAAGTGCCCAAGAACGGGGTCGGTGAAGAGATACCGGTTACTTATGTCCCGGCGCGCAACCTTATATTTCTTGCACTAACCACTGCATGTGCGGAGGCGGCAGGGGCAAATGACATATTTATAGGCGTCAATGCGCTCGATTATTCGGGTTACCCCGATTGCCGGCCGGAATTCATCGCCAGCTTTGCTGAAACCGCCCGTTTGGGCACCAAGGCGGGCGTCGAGGGCGCCCGCTTCACCGTACATGCTCCGCTTCAAGACATGAGCAAGGCTGATATTGCACGCGAATGCGAGCGGATGGGATTAGACCCCGCATTAAGCTGGTCATGTTACGATCCATCATCCGATGGCAAGGCGTGCGGGGAGTGCGACTCCTGTCGCCTACGCAAAAAGGGTTTTGACGAAGCGGGAATTACCGATAGCACTTCATACACAAAGTAGCTGGCCATTCGCGCCAGTCACAAATGTTGCGGAATCGGGGAAATTCTTTGAATCAGGAAACGGCAGCGCCGTCCGAGCAGGCTGAGCAGGCAGATCAAAAGGTCCCAGCCTACAGTTGGTACGCGTTGAGCGTGTTGGTCATCATTTATGTGCTCAATTTTGTCGACCGTAATATCATTTCCATCCTCGCGGAGGACATAAAGGCCGATCTGGGGCTGCGCGACGACCAGATCGGATTTCTTTATGGGACTGCCTTCGGCGTATTCTACGCTTTGTTCGGGATACCTCTCGGCAAACTCGCGGATAGCTGGCACCGCGTCCGACTGATGACTGTAGGCCTTGCGGTGTGGTCGGCATTCACCGTGTTTTCTGGATTTGCAAAGAACTTTGCCATGCTCAGCGTCGCGCGCATAGGCGTCGGCGTTGGCGAGGCGACTGCTAGCCCTTCAGCCTATTCGCTCATTTCCGACTGGTTCCCAAAGAAGATGCGCGCCACCGCGCTCGCGATCTATTCCTCCGGCCTTTATATCGGCGGCGGCGTTTCGCTCTTTATTGGAGGTGCAATTGTTGAGAAATGGAACGAAGCCTATCCGGTCGATGCACCTTTGGGGCTTGCAGGCTGGCAAGCGGCTTTCATTTTGGTCGGCCTGCCGGGGCTATTGCTTGCGTGCCTCGTGTTCACGCTACGCGAGCCGCTTCGCGGCCAAAGCGAAGGCATAATTGCTCCGCCATCGAAGGATCCATTTCGTGGGTTTGTTCGCGAGTTGGTCGCAGTCATCCCACCCTTTACCCTTTTCGGCGCTGCACAGGCTGGCCTCCGAGGCATCGCTATCAATCTCGCAGGCGCAACGGTGATCGGAGGTATCGCTTATGCGATGGCGGTCGCAACCGAGAACTACCAACAATGGGGCGCGATTGCGATCGGATATTACGCGATCTTCTCGTGGGCATCGACGCTCAAACGCCGCGACGCTCCGACCTTCAAGCTGATTTGGGGAACGCCAGCATTTCTCTCGACGATCCTTGGTTATGGCATGGTCGCCTTTATGTCGTACGCAGCGTCATTCTGGGCTGCACCCTATGCGCAGCGCGTTCTCGAAGAATCGCAGTCTGTCGCAGGTTTGTGGATCGGCGGGCCAGGTGCCGTCGGTGGCTTCTTGGGCGTTATCCTAGGCGGACGAGCTGCGGATTGGCTGCGTGAGCGAAATCCCGGCGGTCGACTGATCGTGGTCGCTTTTGGCCTGGTCGCAGCAGCCCCCTTCCTGTTCATTATGTTCACAACCGATAGCCCAGCCGTGTTCTATCTAGCCGCATTTCTGCAATCGCTTTTTGCAAGCTCCGCTCTGGGTGGCGCGGCGGCGACGACGCAGGATCTCGTCCTCCCGAGAATGCGGGGGACTGCGACCGCAACCTTCTTCCTCTCGACCACGCTCGTAGGCCTAGCGCTCGGACCTTACATGGCCGGGCAAGTCTCGACCATGACGGGTAGCCTCTCGACCGGCGGTCTCAGTCTTCTGGTTGCGGTGCCGATCGGCCTTGTCCTGCTTCTAATCGCATATCGTACAGTACCGGCTGCCGAACAGTCACTGCTCGAAAGAGCGCGTGAAGCTGGAGAGGAAGTCTAGCTAGGCGGGGCTGTTGAGACATTCAAAGGTCGACGCCGGCGTGCGTCGATGACCTTGAAGCTCTGATTCACCAAGCTTTCTAGGTGGCGTGAGCGTTTGCGTGACGCGTTGGCCAGTATGATTCCCTGAACGCGGTGTATTAGTTCTTACTCGCCTGCCACCTAACAGTGCATCGCCTTATCAATGTCGGCATGCGCCTCATCTAGAATTGTTTGAGGGAGGTGTGCCGCGATCTGGCCGGGTTGTAACCGCAGGCGTGTGGCGGGCTGTGTCAGCGTTCACAACACGATTGGGAACACAAAAAAGGGGCCGGATTGCTCCGGCCCCTCAATTGTCTGTCGGCTAAAGCCTCTACTTACATGCCCGAACCCGGACCGTAAGAGACTTCAACACGGCGGTTCTGCAACTCGCGGACACCGTCAGCAGTCGGAACGCGCGGCTGTGATTCGCCGAATGCCTCGCTGCTGATGCGACCAGCGGGAATGCCGCGGCCGGTCAGGTATGCATTGACCGACTCGTTGCGACGTTCTGCCAGACCCATATTGTAGGTCACGCTGCCCGAACGGTCGGTGTGACCAGCGAGCATGACGTTGGCGGTGCCGCAATTGGCATATGCCGTCACTGCACTGTCCAGAATCATCGCAGCATCCGAAGTGATCACCGATTCATCGAAGTCAAAGAAGACGATGTACGGGCCCGTGTTGCACGGCGGCGGAGGAGGCGGCGGCGGTGGTGGGGGAGGCGGCGGCGGCGGCGGCGGCGGCGGCGGCGGAGGTGGCGGAGGTGGCGGCGGCGGGGGCGGAGCCTCGCCACCAAAGTTGTAGGTGAAGGAGCCCAACAGTGAGTGCGAGCTCACGTCGGTTTCGAGCGGACGCCCAAGCGGATCCACCAGGCTAACGTTCACGGCGTTGAAGTAACGATACTTCAGGCCAACGTCCCAGCTATCGCTGAGCGGTGCGCGAATACCTGCGAGCAGCTGCCATGCAAGACCCGTGTCCGAGTCATCATATGCACCGGGGCCGTTTGCGTTCACGCGACCTTCGAGGTCAACGCGAGCCACACCGATACCAGCACCAGCAAATGCCTGAAGGCCATCATCCGAACCAAAGTCGAACAGGCCGTTGAGCATGAAGCTGAGAGCGTTCAGGTCACCAACCGCTTCACGCGTATCAGTGAAACGATTGAAGCCACCGGGCTGATTCGCGGTCGGGTTAAGTGCCAGGCCTTGCGAGCCCGCTGCAATCCGATCCGTATCTGCTTCACGATAACTGGCTTCGGTTTCGAGACGGAATGCACCGAAGTCATAACCGACGACACCGCCGAAGTCATAACCGGTATCATGGTCAACGGTGGCATCGCCACGCGTTCCGTCTACATCAAAAGTGACGTCTTCAACAAGCATCACACCAGCATCGCCCTGGATGTACCACTGGCCATCGCGGGCCATAGCGGGCGTGGTGAGTGCGGTCGAAGCCATCGCCATGCCTATGACGATTTTACGCATTCTAATATTCCCCTTCTCTAAATTCTGAGGCGCTCGATACCTCTAACTTCTCCCCTGTTGAGTATCAAGCGGTCAATGGTGACTAACTGTTGCAAGAATGCCGCTAAACTGGGTTCTAGAGGGCAAAAATTCGGACAATCATGCAAACTCACTCATTCTCGAATGGCAGAATCGGTCGAGCGTTCATGCAGTTCTAGCGAAAACACCAGATTTTTGAAGAGCTTCGATCAGTTCGGCAATTATCTGCCGTGCTTCCGCATCGATAGTGCTCCCGCCGCTCGGTTGTGTCGGTTCAACAGGGACTTGCCAGCCCGAGCTAAAGTGCACGAATGCATCGGCTTGTTGATCGAAAACGCGCATGCCCGACTGCGGAGCGACAAAATGCCATGCGCCTCCGACGAAGATTGCCAACTCATCATCGTGACCTGCCCAGTCACCGCTTGCGGGCGCGACAATGCGAAAGGACTCGCCTTCAATAGGAGCAATTGGCGGCGTGTCGAGCGACTCCTTGACCGTGCCGGTCATGAGCGAGTCAATCAGGCTGAACGCTTGATTGACGAAGAATTCCTTTTGCGCCTGCCCTGCAAAGAGCAAGGGAAGCGAAAATCTCGACGTGGTGGATGGGAATGAAATTGGCACGGCCATGTCTCGAATCTCCGTTTATCAGGATAGGATGGTCAAAAGGAGCGGGCTGGATTGTCCAAATGTTCCGATCTGCCGGACCCAAAGCGGATTCGAGCCAAACTGCGAAACCAGATCGGATTGCTCTGCGGGTTCAAGCACGAATAGTGCTTCAGAAGTGTTCCAAGCGGCAGCTGGAGCAGAAATGGGTCCAAAACCAACTTCATAGGATTCGGTTTCCTCGATGAGCGGCACTCCCCCGCCGTCATTCCAGCGCCACTGCCCCCTGGCGCGGCGCGTCCAGCAAGCTTCGATCGAACCATTGCCAAGAATGCGAATGCGCGGAGCAACTGGCATTGGCGGACGACGGGAAACTCCGACGTTTCGAAGCGCAGAATAGACCGCATTTTCGTCACCTTGGCCGATTGCTGCGATTTGTGTTGTGGTTGAAGAAGGCACTGAGGCGGGGTCGAGAGTTGTTAGCCGCTCATCGAGTAGAACAACCGGGGTTTCGGCCGCGTGGCCTTCAATCGCCGCGTCCTCGGTTCCGGCGCGGCCGCGCAGCAATCCGGAGAGCTTCCAGCGGAATGGGTTGATCGGCGCAGCAGCAAGGAATTGGATTACCTCGCCTCCAACCAACAGCCGGTTTGCACCCATAGCAACGCCGGTAATGTCCGTGCTGGCAAAGCCGAGATCATCCGACGGTAGATCGACTTCGAGAAACGCGGATGGCTCGATGATGGCGCTGCCAGATGGTCCCACTGGTGATGCCAGTACTCCCATAACTGCGCGCTCGCTTCGTGCACTGCCAATCTCAACCAAGGCCGAGCCTTGTTCGACGAAAAGCGATGCTCCGCGCCACCCAGCTCCGATTGACGTTGTAGCAGCCAACAAGACCGGGTTGGCAGGGTCCGAAGCCCCGTCGAGAGGCGCTTCAAATGCATCGAGGATTGTCGGCGTTACCGGAAGATCGAGAGGTGTGTTGGCGCTGCCAGCGTCGCTGGCCACAATGGCTCCAAGAGCGGGCGCAAGCCGTTCGAGGCCCATTTCTATTCCGCGATCAAACCACTCCCAGCTTCGCACTGACCAGAAGCCGCTCGATCCTGGAACTTTGACTACACTTCCCGGCCCAATTTGTGGGTCGAGTTCCCCAGTTTTCCATAAGATAGTTTCGTCCTGAAAGCGGGTGCGGTGCGCATTCGAATTTGCCAATTGCCGAGCCCCGGTTGCGGTCATAGCAGCAGGGAGATCGATCATGCTTTCGCGGCCATCTGGCCGCCTGCCCAAAGCCCGCTGGACGCCCGGTTGATAGTCACGCTCTTCATCGTAATAGCGCAGAGCAAGCGGCTCTCGTCCGCGTTTCTCTCCACGTCTTTTGTCGCGTGCCTCCGCATCTTCGCTATCTAGAGAAGACAATTGTTCGGGAAGCGTGGGCACATTGGCCGCAAACGATTGTTCTGCAGCGAGTTTTAGGCCAGCAGCCGTGGTTACGCAGCTAAGCGGAAACACCTTGTCTATAGCAGCCAAGGACGATCCAACCGGCCCACCTTCATCGGAAAAACCCCGCGCATTCTCAAGCAAGACTTGCCCAGAGACTGGATCGCTTTGCGGGACCAATTGGCCCAGCGACACCTGCGCATCATCATGGCCAAAGACCTCGAATGTCAGCGCCGGAATCCGATTACCGAAGTCTGCCAGTTGCAAGTCTTCGAATACGACATACGCGCAATCACGAAATGCAGGTGCGCTGGACCCGCGATCAGCTGCGATAAGCGGGTCGGCGGGATTATCGCCCGTACCTAGATAAGTCCGCATTGCGCCAGCAGCCTTCAGGTCACCACTTGCACCGCGCAGCAAGTTGCCGTCGGCCCAGATTCGCCCAATGCCCGCTAGCGGCGTGCTTGATAAGGCGACAGCAAAGGAAACGGAATAGGAGTAAGTCTTGGTGGACGGGCGTCCTTTACCGCCACCTTCTTTCGAGCTTGATTCAACTAGTTCGGTGGACCAGATCACCGTTCCGGCAACCCGCATCCTGCCGAAGTGCCGAGGGATTGGTTGACCGTAGCTAGAGGTAGTGACCGACAATTCCTTCAGGCGTGGTCCTTCACGGCTTCCGCCTCCGAAAATCAACAGATCCGCTTGCTGCCCTATGATTGCGCCTATCGACCCTCCGATAGGACCGCCGATCGCGGTTCCCACGGCACTTAGAACCAGAGTTGCCATCAGGCTTTCCTCTCGGAGATTGGGTTGAGGCGCCAATGCGCCAGAATTTCTTGATCAGTCGCCATTGTCTGACGCACAACCCGGCGCAGCCCTGCATGGGCGTGAATTGCGGTCTGTAAGTTTTCGACAATCATCAGGTGCTGCTGACCCGGTGAGGGTATGATCAGAATCAGATCGCCCGGCTCAAGGGTGCCGTCAGCTGCCGCAAAGCCTGAAAGAGTGGCTGCGGCAAACCAGCGCTGCGCATCGGCGTTACGAATCCTGTAACCCTCGGGTGCAACAGGTTTCCGTCCAATTGCAACAAGGCTGGCATAGACAAGTCCGACACAATCGACGCCCATTGCTGGGTCACGGCCATGCAAACGGAATGGGGCGCCAATGAGATTCGCTGCGGCCTCTGAGAAGCGAGCGCTTTCGCCGTTCAGCCGCCTCACTGTCCGTAACGCGCAAGCAAGTCGTTGCCCGGCAAAAACGGCTCGCCGCGAAAGTTGACAGCGTTATCAAATCTGCTGGAGCAAGTGCCCAATGTGTGGTCGCAGCCTTCCGTCAGTTCGGCGGCGGTACCGGCAATTAGTCCATCATGAAGTGGGCGGTCTAGCGTGAGCCAGTCGCCGTTTGCACTCAGAATTCCGAATACGAGGCCCGTCTGCGGGCCACTGAGAAATCTCAGCTGCCCGTCGACGTAACTTGCGCTTGTGATGGTGCTGAAGCGGACCTGATTGAAATCAAAATCGACCTCATTGAGCTCGACCCTTTGAGTAAAGCGATGCGACGATAGGCCGCATCCTAGTCCGCAAAACACCGCGCGGCAGGTAGGGCTGGTGCGCGGCACGAGATCCTGTTCGAGCACGTGTTTGGCAGACAACAAATCGGCGGAAAAGCTGCGCTGATTGTCCTCGACCCGTCCGATTACTCCAGAATAAAGCGAATGATGTTCAAGCGTTTCCCAATCGACAATGCCGATCTCAATCGCAGCGTTGTCGAATAGCCCAGCAGCCAGATCGTCACTGCTGATCGAGTCGTGACTCAATGTCCCTTCAACACTCGCGCTGTCTTCAGACAGGTCGGATGTCATCCGAATAGCGGCGGGGACCATCCCGGGTGCCGTGCGATGGCGCAGTCCAGCAAAGGCCAGATCGCGGTCGTGGCTTGAAAAACCCAGTGCCACTCCGTCGCGCCTGAAAACCCTCCAGAATGTGGCTGCACTTTCAAGCTCGCGGTTAAAGAAGGCCCGCATCACAGCTCCCCGCGCAGCTCGATCAAGGGCACACTTGGCGCTTCGCCTGCCTCAAAATTGACAGCAGAAATGTCGATCCTGTCCTCGGCAAAGCGGACGGGCACATCGAACAGAAATCCTGCACGGATCTCTGCGCCTGTATCTGGAGCTTGAGCAAAGGACACAAGGCCTGCACCGCCCAGCGTCCAATCAAGAACCTCAGCGCCGTCAACGCTGATGACCAGCGTCTCAGCCCGAGGGCGGGTTATCGGCCGTTCCTGAGGATCGCTGACTGCACCATAGGACTTTACCAGTCGGAAATCCGCGCTTTGACCGTCGCCGATACCGATCAACTGATCGAGCATGGTCGGCGTTCCGGTCATGCCATTCGAACTGTGGTCGAATGGATCGCTGATGCGGAAACCCTTGGCCGGCCCGCGGCGGGCGCGAAAGAAGGCGATTAGTTCGGACAGCTCGTCTTCCGACCGAATGCCAGGCCCGACATCAAAGTGAATCCGGGCATCCGACCAAAGCGAATTGCGCCGCTCATGCCCCGATGCTGTGACCGAAATCGAGGTCGAGAATTCGGGCGCAACTGCGGTCGTCCGGCCCAAGGGGAAAGGGTAGAGCACGTCGTCAAAAGCATCCATGGGAGGCTCTCCGATAGAGGGGAGGCGGGTGTATCCGTCGCGGTTTACTTGCGGCTGCGCCCAGACATATCGCCGGGTCACGCCGCGCTCGGCAGCTTCATCGAGGCCGGCGTCAATCCGTGCCCAGAAAAGCTCCGCATCGGCTGGGTCGAGTACGAATCCGGCTAGGTAATCCTGGCTGGCGATCGGGTATTGAAGGCGCGCATTGACGAAGTCGTAGGCGGCCCTGCGCAAGGCATCTGCGCCGCCTGTTAGCCAGTCATAGTCCTCCACCTGCAACCGGTCGAAAGCCGGGCTTGCCCAACCTACGGGAAGATTTGCACGAAAGAGTTCGGGCATTTGCGGGTCGAGAATGGTCGGGGTGAAGGCGAGCAAAAGCACCTCTGCCCCAGCGCTTGACGCCTTGATATCTGCGGTCAGATCAGCCGTGGACTGCGCCAGCAACGCGCCTGCAAGATCGAGCAAGTCGATTTCCGCCTGCGTCAGCGGCTGGCGCATATCGGCGATTTCAGGCGGCGACCCACCAAAGGCCGCTCGCGCCGCATCATCATAGAGGCAAATCTCTCCGTCCGAAGTGGTCCACCACCATGGCTCGCCAATTTGTGCACGCACCGGCTGTCCAGCCTGTTCGAGCAGCTGGACAAACGCCAATGCTGAAGCGCTCAGCCATGCCATGGCATCGGTGTTTGCAGGCGAGAGAAGAGTGGATGGAGGCACCCAACCGGTCAGGGCTTGCGCGCCGCTGACGGTGCGCTGTTTCCAGGCTTCGGGGCAGAAGGCATCGAACAGTTCGTAAGAGATCGAGGCGATCACCTCCAGATCATTGGCTTTGGCCGTTTCAAAGAAATTGCGATGCCATTCGATTGCGGGCTGGCACAATTCCCCCGATGGCACCGCCAGCAATGAACCGGCTTGCTGTAAAAGCCGCATGAAGTGGCTCATCCCGACATAGTGGACAAGATCTTCACGGTAGCCGAGCCCGACGGCTCCTCTGATGAGGCGCTCGGGCGTCTGATCGTAGCCATCGTCATAGGCGGTAGCGAGACGCTCGCCATGTTCGGGCATGCGCACATCGCCAATTTCAAGCATGCCGTGCCTGCCATCCGCAACAATCTGAGACATGGTGACGCGACCGTTGAAACGCTGCGATAATGGCGCGGCGCTGCCTGCTACATAATCCGGCGCGACCAGCGAGATAAACATCCGGTCGATATCGGCGGGATGGACCGGATCGCCGGGAAGTGTGAATCCGCCTTCCAGATTGGAGAATGGAAGGGTGATCTCCGCATCGCTGGGTGACCCAGTCGCGTAATTCCACAGCCTTACAAACCATGTCTTTGCCGCACCCGCGGCGTCACGCCCTTCAATTGTCAGCGTCGGACCGTTCACTCCATTGAGCGGAATTATGCCTTCTGATTGCCAGCGAAAACTCAATGTCGTGTTCGAGTAATCGCGGTTGGTTTGATAGGCTAGGAGAGGGTGGTCGAGGCTATCGACACTATCCCAGATGAGCCCGACCAGCTCGCCTTCGTGATGAAGCTCCACGTCGACCTGCAAGCTGTCGGCACTGGTGGTAATCACCGATGCCATTGCGGGCCGTGGGAAATTGACGGTCCAAAAGCGCGGGTCGAAGCGCTGGATGAAGCTTGATTCTTGTGCGTTTCTGTCGCGCACCAGCCAGAATGCCATAGTCCGATCCTGTTCTAACGTTCCTGAAGCGCACGGCGCACGGCGCTGGCGACCTGACGTGACGAGCGCTGCATCGCGGTGGGCGCAGATGTGCCGCGCGGGGTTGCAAGCTGGATCGCGACGCGCACCTCGCGCCCGCCAGCTGAACTGCCGCCATTTGCGGCGATCCGCCCGGAGCTCGTTGGCACAAACAGTTCCGGCCCGTTTTCGCCGACCACATAACCGCGACCGGGCGAAACCGGCCCGCCCGTCGCCCGTCCTGGCAACCCCAGCAGCGCACCAAGCGATTGGCCGATTAGCGAGCCTAGCCCGCTGCTGCCACCACCGCCTTTCGAGCCGCCAAAAATCGAGGCAATCCCCGATTGGATTGCATGTGAAGCAATCGAATCGAGAGCACGGAATGCCACCCGTTTCAGGTCATCAAACCCTAGGCTACCGCGACGCAGAGCCGACAGGAGCCCTCTTTCAAGCACGGATCCCGCCTTGCCAAAACCGTCAAGCAAGGAGGTGTCGAGCGCGCCGCGCATACTCTCCAGATCGGCGTTGAAGCCGTCAGTCGTTGCTCGCACATCGATTACGAGTTCTTCGAATTTGTCATCCATTGCTATCGCGCTCCAACAATTGGGCAATCAGGTCTTGGCTTGGGGCAAGGGTTCCGCTGGCGGCATCGGGTTCACGGATCGCACCAGCGAGTTCGGCTGGGGTAGAGCGCCAGAAGTCCGCAGGTCTCCAGCCCAGCACTCTCGACGAAAGGCTGAGCCAGAGGGGAATCCCGTCGCCAAACATCGATCAGCTCTGGCCTTGAAGCACTTGCGCCAGAATCGTGCGCACCGGCTTAGTCGCTTCGACCAGGCCTTTTTCGATCACCGCGTTGCCGACCGTATCACGGTCAGGACGAGAGTTGCCATCGATGCAATGCCACAGCAGTGCGGTGATTTCGGCGATGGTGATGGTGCCTTCCGACGCGCGTTCGACCAAAGCGAAAAGCGAGCCGACTTCTGCCTCGGCAGCGATAAGATTTTCAAAGCTTGGGCGCAGCAAGAAGCGTTGGCCAGCGACCATCAATTCGGTCTCGCCTCGAAGGGCGTTCGCGGGTCTGGTCATGCAGGCACGACGGGGCCGGAGCTTTCCAGCTGGAGCGTGTAATTGCGCTCACCGTTGAAATCGCCGGAATAGTCGAGCCGTTGCACCAGAAAGCGGCCGCGCAAGCGCTCGCCGTCTTCGAATGACAGTTCATAGTCGTCGATCGTGCCTGCCAGTGCATGAGCGCGGATCGAGCTTTCCGCTTGGCTGCCGAGAAAGATGCCGGCCGCACTAACCGAAACAGAGCGCGTGCCTGCGCCCGAAAGAAGATCGCGCCAGCCGCCCGATTCCTTGTGCGTGACAACCACCGGATCGCCATTGATCGAAAGCTGCGTTGTACGCAGACCGGCTACCGTTTCGTAATTGGGAGGGACGGCACCATCGCCGATTTTGAGCAGGAAGGCGGACCCATTTTGCGCAGGCATACTATTCTCCGATTTTGTGTGTTGAGGGATCAGGGGAGGGGGGCGAAAATCCGGAAACGAAATTCGAGTAGCGCGCCGCGCAGATTGGCATCGCGCTCTTCGCTGCGGGCCCGAAGAAAACGGATTGAGGCGAGCTCGAAACCCGTGTGGAAAGGGGGCAGGTCAAGCACACGGCGCTCGATCTGACCAAGCAATGCGCCATCGGCGTCGGGTTCGTCAGTCCGGCTTTCCAACTCTAGCGCAATGCGAACCTCGCGGCCCGGCCGGTCTTTGGTGCCCCAATCGGTTGAAGCGCTTGCAGCGATGCCCAGCCAAGGCGCACTCGCGCTGACAGGGGCCTCTTCCTCGATTGCATTGATGGAAGCGAGCGCGGGATCGGTTCGCAGCCATTCGATCAGCTCCGAACGCAGAGAATTTTCCATGATGTTATTCCAATTCCAGGTCTGGCCAGAGGAAGCGTGCAGAGCGCCAATTGCTTGAGCCTTTGATCGGTCCATCGCGGGCAATTTTGGCCAGAGATCGTGCGCGCCTTTCGCCCTTGTCGGCTGCGCGAACGCTCAGACTGCGTAACAGCCGGTCGGTTCGAACGTTTGCAGTGATCATCGCAGCCGCAAATTGCGCCATGGACGCCACAGCGCGCTCACGCTGGCAGGAGGCGGCGTATCAGCCTTGCCCCCGCCCGTGCGGTCACGGTCGCGGTAGTAATAGGCGGCCAGCCTGATGATGCCTTGCTTTAGCGCTGCCGGAACGGTCTCCCAGCTGCCTGCTATGCCCGCGCGAACGCGAACGGCGACCGCTTGGGCGTCTAAACTGCTGTGCAATTCGATAGACGCAGTGCCCGAAGCCTCGAATTCGACTTGGTATTGGCTTGCATCAAGCGCGGTGCGATTGGCGCCCGGCACGATCAATTCGACGCTGACCAATGACGTTATCGGCCGGGTTGTCAGGGTCGCACGGCCGGCACGCGGCGGTGCCCATTCCTCGATCATCTGCATGAGCGGCGCTTGGCCAGTGAAGGCCTCGCAGGTTGCAAGGCTCGCTTGCAACAACCCGATCAACAGGTCGTCATCATCAGGCCGGCTTATTCCAAGCCAGTTTTTGAGTTCGGCCAGCGCTGTGCCGCTTAGATCTGCTGGCTCTACAATTGTCCGCCGCATCGCGGTCTCCCACATACTGTCTGAACGAAGGTGCGCCCGCGCCGCGTGTGCGGAACAGGGTCGCCGCCACATCGCGGCGCGGGCGCGGGATACCGGCAAGGGAGAAAAGGGGGACTCGACCTTGCCGGGAAGCGCAGCTGCCTTTTCAAGCAGCCTCTAGAGCGGGATCAGGCCTCGATCTTGAGCAGTTTGATCGCGTTCGAATCGAGCACCTGACCACCCACGCGCTTGGTGGCGTAGAAGTGGACGAAGGGCTTGTTCGAGAACGGATCGCGCAGCACACGGGTCGCGCTGTGTTCTGCGATCAGATAGCCGTGGCGGAAATTGCCGAATGCGACCGGGAATTCGCCCGCCGCGACATCAGGCATGTCTTCGGCTTCGACAACGGGATAGCCCAGCAGTCGGTCCGGCTGGCCTTCGACCATGCCCGGCTGCCACAGGAATGCACCATCGGCAGTTTTGAGTTTGCGCACGCTAGCAAGCGTTGCCGAATTCATCACAAAGCTTGCGCCCTGGCGGTGGCCCGATTTGAGCGCGTGGATGAGGTCAATCAGCTTCTCTTCAGGAGCGCTATCGAATCCGGTCGCATTGCCCGAACCGATATACTGGACATCTCCGAATGCGCGCACGCCGTCTTCGGCGGTGCTGGTCGGTGCGGTCAGGAAGCCGGCGGGTTGATCTGAGCCGGTGCCGTTGACGAATGCGGATCCTTCGGCGCGGCCAAATTCAATCGCAATTTCGTTAGCAAGCCAGCTTTCAAGATCGAAAGCAGCATCGTCGAGCATTGCCTGGCTGGCCGCCGGGTTGGCGTAGAGATCACCGGAAGGCGGTGCGATTTCGGCAAAATTGGGCGTGCCGGTTTCGGGGCGGGCAGCGGTTTCGCTCACCCAGCCAGATGCCGTGCCGCCGGTGGCAACCAGTTTGCGATAGCCTGAAGTGCCGGTCTGGACGACCTGGGCGATTGAGCGGATCGGGCTCATATCGGTCAGTTCGCGGGCGATCATCGCATCGATCTTTTGCGGGACAGCAAAACCGCCGTCGGCTGGCGTTGCGCCATTGATAGACTTAACCTCGGTTTCGCGGCCACGGCGCAGATAGCCATCGATGAAGCCTTTGACTTCTTCGCTGACAACCGCGCCACCGATTGCCGGACGCGATGCTGCACGAGACACTTTGTCGAGACGGGCTTTCACCTCATCTACGTCGCTTCGAAGACCAGCAATGTCGGTCTCGGCTTTGTCCTGACGAGCGACAATGTCGAAGCTCTGTTCGGCCGGATCGGCGATTTCAGTTTGGGGTGCTGGGATTGTGATATCCATGGGGTATTGGGCCTTTCTTTTGGGCATGAAAAAGGCCGCCCCGAATGGCGGCCCGGTGGGGTTGGTCGAATGTGGTGTCAGGCCAGGAAATGCACCCGCGCGCCATATTGGAGCGGGTGCGTGACAAGACTGACTTCGAACAGGTCAATGGCGGTCAGCTCACGGCCTGTTTCATAGTGGCGGGCCTCTTTGGCGCGATAGCCAAAGCTGAGGCCGCTCACTTGCCGGGCGAGCAGCATGGCAGCCGCCCGGCTTGCAATGCGGTCGATCCGCGCGATGACGCGGAGGCCCCGCTGATCTTCCGCGATTGACTCGATCTCGCCGATTTTCTGGTCGGGACGGTGTTGCCACAAGAGCGGGAGGGGCTGCGCGCGCTGCGCAATCGTGGCGGTGAAGGCGCCTTTTCGGATCGTGTCGCAGTCAGCATCGGGGATGTCGAACAATCCGGCATATCCGGCAAAGCGGATTGCTGAATGGGCATTTGCATGCGTTTCCATCACAGCATCTCCCAGACGCCAAGCCGCACTGCGATGCCGATCAGCAAAGCGGCCAGCAATCCGCGAATGGCCCAGTCTATAAAGGCCTTCCAGGCGCTCGCCTTGGCATCCCGCCATGCGCCGAGAAGTTCACGCAGCTCGTCAAGGTCGTCTTCGGCGCCCTCATCGGCGAGGCCAAGCCTTTCAATCACGCGTTCGGCAGCCAGTTCGCTGCTTTCCTCCACGATTGCGCGCAAGGTTACCAATTCGGCACCTTCAGCGGTCGCCTGAACCATCAGGCTGGCAAGCATGTCTCCGCGCGTCATTGATTATTCTCCTCCGCTGGGAGCCCGAGCATCTGGCGCTTCTCCGCGCGGTTCAGGAAATCGGCGTCGGAGACCTGCTTCCACAGCCGCTCGCGATCTTCCGAAAGCGCGGTGATCTGATCGAGATCAACCGCAATCGCGCCTTCGGGGAACCAAGGAGAAAGCGCCTGGTTGAGCGCGCTGAAAAGCTTCTGCGTGAGCGGCAGGAGTGTAAGCCGCCAAAGCGCGCGATTGGCTTCGCGGTAATTCGAGTATGTGTTGTCGCCGGGAAGACCGAGCAGCATTGGCGGAACGCCAAAGGCGAGCGCGATCTCTCGCGCTGCGGCGCTTTTAAGCGTGGCGAAGTCCATATCGGCGGGTGACATGGCAATCCGCTGCCACTTCAATCCGCCATCGAGCAGCATTGGCCGGCCCGCATTGACCGCGCCGGAGAACGCCGTTTCCAATTCGCATTTGAGCCGTTCGAACTGGTCGGTGGTCATCCCCGCACCATCGCCGGTCTCATAGACCAGTGCTCCGGATGGGCGCGCTGCATTCTCTAGCAGCGAAAGGTTCCATTGCGAGGCTGCATTATGGATCGCGACTGCCTGATGCGCAGCAGCCAGCGCACTGGCGCCAAGGTGGTCGTCAAGCGGATGCATCGCTTTGATCTGCACGACATTGGGCCAGCCATCGTCATCTTCGGCCTGAAGAATCAGCTTGCCGCCACCGACCATATATTCATAGGCGCAGGGCCAGCCATCGGGCCCGGCGATGATCGAAACACGGTCCGGGCGAAGCGCGAAAAGTTCGACCGGCCTTCCGCTCGCATCCTTGATGATCTGGACATAGCCATTGCCGTGCAAAAGTACGTGCGCTGCCAATGTCTCGATCAGTGACTGGCCAGCGCTTGTTGCTGTAACGAGACGGCTCAAGTCCGGATCATTGATCGTCAGCGGGGCTTGTCCAACCCCTTCGGCAACAATCCGGACAGCGCGCTGGGCGATCGGATTGCTGAGGAAACCATCACGCACAGCCGTATCATACCGGAACTGGCGCACGCCGGCATGCTCGCTGAAAGCGGGCATCCAGCCTTGCATTGTGCCCGGCGATAGCGGCACGCGGTTTTCCTCCCCGCCCTTGAAGGCGGAGAGCAGGGTATCGAGCAATGCCATTGCAATTCCTTTGTTTTATATTGTCTTAGAGCGGACGCACGCTTGGATTGACCGCACGGCCCAGGACCAATTCCGTGAGCCCCCAGACCAGTGCATCAGCGCGGTCGGGGCTGCGGCCCGGCCCGGAATATTCTCCGCCAACCAGCATTCCGCACATTTGATCTTCGAGCTGCGGGAAATGCCCGCAATGACGGACCCGTCCCGACGAATAAAGCGCCGCGACCGGTTCGGCGCGGGCGGTTTTGCCGCGGCTGGCATGGACCAGCTTCACCGGCAGGTATTGGTCTGCTGCGCGAAGCACGGTTTCAACCATCGCGCCGCCCTGATTGGCTTCCGCAATGACGCGATCAGCCTTCCAGTGCTGCGCGGCATCGGCGACGCCTTTGGCCCAGCGATCGGGCTTGGCGTGCGCGAGTGAGCAATCGGCCAGCACGCGGGCAATCCCGTCTTCTCCCAATCCGGCGACGATGATGCCGCATTCGTCACCTTCTGCCGAAGCGGGCGGATCGACCGCGACGACAATGCGCCGATATTCGGTCGAGCGTGCCTCTTCCTGCACCTGCTCCAGCATCGAACGTGTCCACAGCGCGCCCTCGATATCGCGCAAGAATTCGCCGCCAATCTCTTGCCTTGCAAGCTGGCTGCCTGCGAATTCGCTGTCTATCGCTTCGAGGAAGCGCTTGGGCAGGTTGGACGCATTGTCGTAGGTCGAGCCGCGCGTCACCACGGTTGAACTGTCGGGTTCTTGAGCCAGCAATCGTTGAACCAGCGGCACCGCGCGCGGCGTTGTTGTCGCTGTGATGCGGGGGTCTTTTCCCACCCTTAGGCCCATCAATAAATTGTCCCATGTCCGCGTGGCTCGGTTGTGAGAAAGCGGCCATTTGCCGATCTCGTCGCACCAGGCATGACTGTGCTGCGGCCCGCGCAGAGTTTCCGGCTCTGCGGCCGAGAACAGCTGCGCCTGTGCCCCGTTGGGGAACTGAACAATCCGCAGCGACGATGCGAAGGTCGGGCGGCGATCCGGCGGCGAACATGCGAGCAGTCCGCTTTCTCCTTCGACCATCACTGCGCGCGCCTCAGCAAGCGATGACGACACCAGAGCGATGCGCGCGCCAGGATGACTTTCTGCGACGCTGCGCACCCACTCTGCGCCGGCGCGCGTTTTGCCAAAGCCGCGTCCGGCCATGATCATCCAGACGCGCCAATCGCCGGGTGGCGGCAATTGGGTTTTGCGGGCGATCATGCCCCAGTGAAAGTCAAATTCTTTGCGTTCAGCCGGATCAAGCGAATCGGCTACGCTTTGCCTGACGCTTTCATCTACGTCGGCGAGCCAATCGATGCCGGTTTTCACCTGGCCAACTGTCCCGAAGCCACCGCCCGTGCTTTCTCTTCGCGCACTTGCTGACGGATCGCTTCAACCTTGCGGTCGATGGATGCGCGCACATCGGCAGCGCTTACATTGCGTTGTTCAGCCTGAGCCCTCGCAGCATTGTCACGGTGAGCGGCAAGCAGGCGGATGGCATTGGCGAAATCGTACTTGTCCTTGCCGCTGGTCTGCTGATCTCCGTCGCGCAGGCGCCGCAAGACTTCCAGTTCCAGGTGCAAATAGCCCTCATAAAGCGCGGCCAGCCATGCGCGGGCGAATTCCGGATCGTCGCGGCGCAATTTATAGGCGCGGCTCGGATTGATCCGAGCTCGCTCGGCGGACTTTGTGACATTGGAGCTTTCGGCAAGGTAATCGAGGAAGCGCTCTCGCCAGTGCCGGTTTAACCCGGCATCCTCGCCCTCCTTATATTCCTCAGGTATTTTATAGCGCTTCGATTGTTTTGCCATTGGCAGTCTCCTTGCAGGGCGCAAAGAAAAAGGCGGCACTTCCGATGGTGGAAGGCCGCCCATTGCGGGTTGAGCTTAAGATCGCCGAACGGGGCGAATCGCTATTTCTCTATGCTGCTCTTGTCTAACCAAAGAGCGTCACAATGTCAAGTAAAATAACCAAATAGGTGAAATTGATTTCGGTTGCAAGGCGCCGGTGGCTGGCTTAACCCCCGCACCCTCATGGGCCGCTGGCCCAATCGCAAATGAAAGGCGTCTCGGGTGGCCTGGCTACGCGCTTTGTACAATTGGACGATGGAAAAGGCGGCGCACCCCAAGGCGGTGTGGTGGCTCGCATTCTTCTGCTTCATCGAATCGAGCTTCTTCCCGATCCCGCCGCATCCTTTGCTGGGCCTGATGTGTCTGGCTGAACCAAAAAAGGCGATCCGCTTTGCGCTCGTCGCGACGATTGCATCGGTGCTCGGCGGATTGTTCGGATATGCGATCGGGTTCTTTCTCTACGAAGCTGTCGGCGCCTCGATTGTCGGAATGCTGGGGCTGACAGAAACTGCGCCAGTGGCCGCCTGCTACTTGCGTGAGCAGGGCGCATTGGCGGTGTTCTTCGCGGCGGGGACACCCGTTCCGTTCAAACTGATGACGATTACTGCAGGTGCAATCGGAATGAACCTGCTCACCTTCACGCTCGCCGCAATCGCTGGCCGCGCGCTCATTTTCATGGTCGTGGGTATTCTGTTCCAGGTATTCGGCGCACCGATCAAGGCGATGATCGACAAATATTTAGGCCTGCTCACGACGCTATTCGTAGTACTGGTGATTGGCGGCTTTATCGCTTTCACGCAGCTTGCAGGCGGCGACGAAGAGGCCGGCGAAGCGCATATCTGCGACGCCGCTACCGAAGTTCAGGGGGATGCGCTCTAAAGCAGGTGGCCAGTTGGCCGGTTAGGAGATGATCCCGACCGCTTTGCCCGCGCGTTCGAACATTGCAAGGATCGCCTGGACCTCTTCGGCAGAATGTTCGGCACAAAGCGAGCAGCGCAGCAGCGTCATATTGGCCGGCGTTGCCGGAGGGCGCGCGAGGTTCACGTAGAGGCCTTCTTTGAGCAGCGCCTCCCACATCGCCGCACCACGTTCCAAATCAGGCATGATTACCGCGATAATCGCGCTTTGTGGTTCATCTGTGCCTAGTTCGAAGCCAAGATCGCGCAATCCCTTGTGGAGATTCTTGGAATTCTCCCAAAGATGCGCGCGCTTGTTCGAACCGTGCATCAGCTTTCGGATCGAAGTTGCCGCGGTTGCAACCACACTTGGCGGCAGGCTGGCAGTGAAGACATAGGGGCGGCAGACCAGCCGCATGATGTCGAATTTAGGGTGGTTGGAAACGCAGAAGCCGCCGACCGTGCCGACGCTTTTCGAGAACGTGCCGATGATGAAGTCGCATTCGTCGATGACGCCCTGCTCCTCGCACACACCGCGGCCATTCTCTCCGATAAAGCCCATCGAATGCGCTTCGTCGACCAGCACCATCGCGCCATATTTCTTGGCGATGGCGACCATCTCTTTGAGCGGTGCAACATCGCCGAGCATCGAATAGACGCCTTCGAGTACGACCAGCTTGCCAGCGCCTTCAGGAATGCGGCGCAGGCGCTTTTCCATCGCTTCGATATCGTTGTGGCGGAAGGGCACGATCTCGGCGTTGCCCATCGCGCAGCCATCATAGATCGAGGCATGGCTGTCGATGTCGAGCACGACATAATCGCCCTTACCAGCGATGGTCGAGATGATCCCCAGATTGGCCTGATAGCCGGTGGAAAAGACCATCGCGTGGTCCATCCCGTAAAATTCCTTGAGCGCGTCTTCGCACTCCTTGTGACCCTGATAGGTGCCGTTGAGAACGCGGCTGCCAGTGGTTCCGGACCCGAATTCATTCAGGGCTTGCTTGCCAGCTTCGATCACATCGGGATCGAAGGTCATGCCCATATAATTATACGTGCCAAGCAGGATCGTATCGCGCCCATTGCAGATTGCACGCGTGGGCGAGAGCACCTTTTCCATCACCAGATTGAACGGGTCTTCAACGCCGCTCGCTAGCAGAGTCTCGCGTGTCTGGATGATGGGATCGAATTTGGAAAACAGGTCGCTGTCAGTCATGGGCAGCCCCTCTATCAACTATCCTGCAATTTGTGGACCGCAGCAACAAGCTGGCCGTAATTCTCAATCTCGGCCTGCTGGTTCATGCTGATGATGATGTCAAACTCATCCTCAATCTCAGCCACGAAATCCATGACCGTCAGGCTGTCAAATTCCAGATCGTTGGCAAAGGTGGTCGCAGGGCCAATCTCGACGCCCTTCTTGTTAAAGGGCTCGATCAGGCCGCGGATGCTTTCGTCGACTTCTGCTTCGGTCATGTGATGCGGTGCTCTTGTCTGTTTATCAAAACTCCGGCGCGAGCCGGCAATTGCTCTATGCAAAGCGCACCGGGCGCCGCGCTTGTCAAGTTCTCCTGCCGCTGGCACAAGATTGGTGCTTCGATATGGGGGATGGTGAAGCGTGGAACATGCAAAGCCGGATTCCGGGACAGAAAGTGTCCCAAGCGATACACAAGCGCCGCCAAAGCGTGCGTTCTCGCAGCAGACGATCCATTTGCTGCGCACAGCTCAGATGAACACTCTGACGCTTTCGCAAATGGCAGATCAAAAGGCTTCGATTCTGATCGGCGCAACTTTTGTAGTCTTTTCTCTGGCGGTCACGCGGCTGCTAGGAAGCGAGGTCAGCTGGTCGACCCTGTCGCTTGCGGCAACCGCATTCCTTTCATCGTTGTGTGCGGTTCTTGCGGTCTTGCCATCGCTGGGTAAGCCGCCAACGGATCCCAAAGCCTTTAACCTGCTGTTCTTCGGCCATTTCGCGGCGATCTCGGAAGAAGAATGGTCAGACGAATTGCTCGACCAGTTTGCCACTGACGAGACCCTATTCCGCACTATCTTGAAGGACATTCACCAGAACGGGCAAGTTCTCTACAAGCGCAAATACCGCTATCTATCATATGCTTATCGCATATTTCTTGGCGGGCTTTTGTTCACCTGGCTTGTCTATGCCGGCGAGTATTTCTGGCTCTAACCTTCGGCTGGAAGCAGCGCCCTCACCGCATTCATGAACGGCATGATTGATACCGGTTTTGACAGATAGCCTGCCGCTCCCGCTGACCGGATCCGTTCCTCGTCACCCTTGGCCGCAAAAGCAGTGACGGCTAGCACGGGAATTGCGCTCAAAGCCCGGTCGCGCTTTGCCGCCGAGATCAGGTCGACGCCGGACATTCCGGGAAGCTGTATATCCATGATGATAAGGTCAGGCGTGACATCGCGCGCCGCATCTAGCACCTTCTCCCCGTCCGCTATCGGATCGACATCAAAGCCATTGGCTTTCAAAACGTCGCAGAAGAGTTTGCGGTTGAGGTCATTGTCCTCGACAACCATTATTCGCTTTGCCACTGGACGCCCCGACCTTTCCGATCATTCTTTACCCGACTAACTGCACATAGAGGCTTTCACAATCCCGGATCACCAAGACATGCCCCGCGACAAGATGACGCCCGAATATGGCCCACGCGCGGCGACGCTCGCGCTCGCCGCCATTGGATGGGTCTTGCAGGATGAGGATAGGGCGGCGCGCTACCTTGAATTGACGGGCCTCGATCCCGATTCTCTGCGTGCTGGTCTGGATGATCGCAGAGTGCTGGGATCGGTGCTCGACTTTCTGGCCAATTACGAACCCGACCTGATCCGCGCGGCCGAAGCGCTGGCGGTCACTCCTGAAGAGCTAATCGCTGCTGGCGAGGAACTATCCCAATGACCCGTCCCCTGATTATCAGCGATTGCGACGAAGTGATCCTGCACATGGTTGTCCACTTCAAGGAGTGGCTCGAAGAATCGCAAGGCGTCAATTTCGAGATGAAAGGCGGCAATTTCGGCGAGGCCTTGAGCTGGCAAGACAGCGGCAAGTTTCTGGAAGCGGCGGATGTGTGGCGCTTGCTTGGCGGCTTTTTTGACACTGAGATGGATCGCCAATTGCCGATAACCGGGGCTGTCGATGCGCTCAACTCGCTAAGCGAACATGCCGATGTGGTGGTCTTGACTAACCTCGTCGATTTCCGCCGCGACCACCGCACGGAGCAGCTCGCGGCACACGGGCTCAACGCCAAGGTTTACACCAATCAGGGGCCGAAAGGACCTGCTTTGGCCAAGATTGTCGAAGAATTCGCGCCGGCCAATGCGATTTTTATCGACGATCTCGCGCAGCACCACGCCTCGGTTAAAGAAGTGGTGCCCCATGTCACCCGCCTCCATCTTTGCGGCGAACCTCTGATTGCAGACGATATCAACTGCGCCCACAAAGAGGGCAATGCCGATGCGCGGATCGATCAGTGGTCTGAGGCGCTACCGTGGCTGATGCAACAATTGGAAGGAAAAGCGTAAATGACTGTCGAAGCGCGTCTCAACGAACTGGGCATCACTTTGCCCCAAGCGGCTGCTCCGGTCGCAAGTTATGTCCCTGTCGTGGTGCAAGGCGGCATGGCGCATGTCTCCGGCCAACTGCCTTTCGTAGATGGCGTGCTGAAGACCGGACGGCTGGGCGAAGATGTCGATCTCGACGGCGGGATGGAAGCCGCGCGGGCTTGCGGTCTTATGATACTCGCACAGCTCAAGGCTGCTGGCTTGCTCGAGAAGGTCGAACGGGTCGTGAAGCTGGGCGCGTTCGTTAACTCGACCGGTGATTTCACCGACCAGCCCAAGGTCGCCAATGGCGCGTCGGATCTAATGTTCGAGGTGTTCGGTGAAAAAGGCCGTCATGCGCGTGCGGCTGTGGGCGTGCCAGTATTGCCGCTGGGCGCAGCGGTCGAAGTTGATGCGGTGATCGCCATTAGCGAATGACCGCGCGCTCTGCCCCTGACTGGTTGACCAGGTGGGAATATGCCCACCGGGGGCTGCATGGAGCGGGACGTCCTGAAAACTCGCTCGCTGCTGCCGAGGCTGCGATTGAGGCTGGCATGGGAATCGAGTGCGATATCCAGCGCAGCAAAGATGGCGAGGCCATGGTCTTCCACGATTGGGAGCTGGAGCGACTGACCGACGGTGCGGGAGCGACGGGTGAGTTATCTGCCGAAGCCTTGGGCCGCTTGTCGCTGCGGGAGAATGCCGAGCCGGTTCCCACATTAAAGGCGTTGCTTGATCTGATCGCGGGGCGGGTGCCACTGTTGGTCGAGATCAAGTCAAAGCCGGGCTATGATGTCGTACCCAGCTGTGAGCGGGTTTGCGGATTACTGTCGGACTATTCCGGTGAGGCCGCGGTGATGAGCTTTGACCCGCGCGTTGCTGAATGGGTCCGGGAATATGCTCCGCATCTGCCATGCGGCCTGGTCATGCGCGAGGACCGGCATGGCTACACCCAGACCGCAGCGGAACGCGGCGAGGCCTTGCGCGCAGCGGAACCCGATTTCCTCGCCTATCACGTTCTCGCGCTTCCCAATGAGCGTGTGACCGCGTTGCGCGCGGGCGGCCTGCCGATCCTAACTTGGACGGTGAACTCGCCCGAAACGCGTGCCACCGCGAAGGCCCATGCCGATGCGCTGGTGTCCGAAGGCGAGGGGCTGGGATGAGCGCCGATCTGCCCGATCCGAGTGAGCTGACTGTTCGGCTGGCACCGGGCGTGCGCGAATTTGATCCGCAACAGTGGAACGCGCTCGGCGGCTCGCGCAATCCGTTTGTCAGTCACGAATTTCTGAGCGCGCTGGAAGATTCCGGCAGCGTCGGCGAAGGCACCGGCTGGGATCCGGTTCCGATTGTCATTACCGATGGCGATGACCGCCTGCTCGCCGCCATGCCAAGCTATGCCAAAGGGCACAGCCAGGGCGAATATGTGTTCGATCAGAGTTGGGCCGATGCGCTGCACAGGGCCGGGCGCAATTATTATCCAAAGCTCCAGATCGCGGCGCCTTTTACGCCTGCAAGCGGCCCGCGCTTGTTGCTGTCCGATCCGGCGTTTGCGGGACATTTGCTCAAAGGTGCGGAGCTTGTGTGCGAGCAGAACGGGCTTTCCTCGGCGCATGCGACCTTTATCGAGGAGAGCCAGTTGCCGCTGTTCGAAGCCGGTAACTGGCTGATCCGTAGCGATATCCAGTTCCACTGGCTCAACCGTAACTATGATGATTTCGATGGCTTCCTTGCCGAGCTTTCCTCGCGCAAGCGCAAGAATCTGCGCAAGGAACGCGAGGCGGCCCAGAAAGGACTGCGGATCGCGCGATTGTCTGGTGACGACATCAAAGCCCACCATTGGGATGCATTCTGGATCTTCTATCAGGACACCGGCGCGCGCAAATGGGGGACGCCTTACTTGACCCGCGAAGCCTTTACGCTTCTGGGTGAACGGATGGGCGAGCAGATGGTCCTGATCCTCGCTTTCGATGGTGATGAGCCGATTGCGGGCGCTCTCAACTTTGTCGGATCAGATGCGATCTATGGCCGCTATTGGGGCTGCACGCGCGATGTGCGCTTCCTGCATTTCGAGCTGTGCTATTATCAGGCGATCGATATCGCGATCGAGCTGGGCCTGCCCAGGGTCGAGGCGGGCGCGCAGGGCGGGCATAAGCTGATGCGCGGATATGAGCCGGTTAAGACTTGGTCGGCGCATTGGCTCGCCGATCCGGAATTTCGCGCCGCTGTCGCCGATTTTCTCGAACGCGAGCGCGAGGGTGTGTCGACCGATCAGATGTATCTGGACCGGCGCACGCCTTTCAAAAAAGGGTGATCAGGCAGCTGCGCGGCGTTCTTCGGCAAGCCAGTGGCGTGCGCGGCGCTGGGCTTCGGCGATTTCGCGGGCGGTCATCTCGTCTGAGACATCAGCGCGGCACCAGCCAGCTTCTTCATGGCCGCGCGATGCAGCGATGTTGAACCACTTATGCGCCTCGATCAGATCGACAGTGATGCTGTTGCTTCCGGTCGAATAGGCAACGCCCAGATTGAAAAGCGCGTTCACATCACCAGCCATGGCCTCGGCCAGAAGGCCTGCAATGGCGAGATCAGCCTCTGCATTGTTCAGCGGCGTCATATCTCCTGCATTTACGGTCTCAAGTTTCATTTCTCATTCCCCATTTCACTCCGGCCCAATCCCCCTGCGGACCGTGCAAACCCAGACCTCACGGATCATGGTCAACAATTGGTTAACGCCGGGGCAATTTTTTGCGTTGCAATGGGGCGTGAAATGATCGCGGGCGCTGTTTTTTGCACCGCGCGAACACTTTGTTGAGATGCTCGTATCAAACTGGCTTGTGCCGTAGAGGCGGCTTGCTTATAGGCCGCGCAACCAGAAAGACTTGCCGGGGGGCAGGGGGTGAAGTGGAAACATCCATGCGCCCGGACGGGACGGTCTCAAGAGAGATCATTGGGATTAGAGGACTACATGCCAGCCGCCGCGTCTGAAGAAATCGACATTTTCGAAAAAGCCAAGAGCCTTGTCGGGCCCGACTATACGCCGGGTGAGGACGAGGAATATATGAACGAACGGCAGCTGGCTTATTTCCAGTTGCTCTTGATCGAATGGAAACGTTCGATCCGTTCGGCCGCCGGGCAAACACTGCAATCGCTCGCCGACGGGCCGATCCGTGAAGCTGACCTCAATGACCGCGCCTCGAGCGAGACCGATTGGGGCATCGAGTTGCGCACCCGTGACCGCCAACGCAAACTCGTCTCCAAGATCGATTCCGCGCTGCGCAAGATTGAAGAGGGCGAATATGGCTATTGCGAGGTCACTGGCGACCCGATTGGCCTGGGGCGCCTGATCGCCCGTCCGGTTGCAACCATGACAGTCGAAGCGCAGGAAGCGCATGAGCGGCGCGAGAAGGTATCGCGCGACGATTGATCGCCCGGACTATCCGTCCTGCCTTCTGACAAGCGATAGCTCCTGAGGCTCGATGGGCAGAGCCGTGCAAGGATACGGCGCGTTACAACTTGTCTCACTCTGGCACGCTTTGTTCAAATTGGTCGGGAGTGGATTTAGATTTAACGGCTCATTTACCGCGTCAAATTAGGTAATTTCGTGTGCGATGGCGGTGGGCCTTCGTGCCAAAATTCGGATGGGCATCAGGCATACACGCCCAGGCGGATCGGGACTGATCTAGGAGTTTGAGCGAAGATGACGGGTGTTGAGACCAGAACCGTATCGCGTGATAGTCTGTTTCTGCTCGCCAATGTTCGGATCGAGCATGAGAGCGAACAGCATCGGGTACGCGTCCGCAATCTTTCCGATGGCGGGATGATGGGTGAGGGGCCTTTGCAGGTCCAGCGCGGCAACCGCGTCGAAGTCGAACTGCGCAATATCGGCAAGATTGGTGGCAATATCGCCTGGGTTCAGGATCAACGTTTCGGCATCGCCTTTGACGAAGAGGTTGAATCCCATCTGGCGCGTAAGCCGGGCGGCGAAAGTACCATCGCGCCAACCGACTCCGCCGCCTTGTCGCGGGCGCACCGCGCTCCGCCTCTGCCCGAAGCTCGCAATTTGCGCAAAGTTTAGCGCGCCCGGCTCGTCGCGTTACCAAGGCGCTAGAACCTAGAGCCAAAATTGCAGAAAACTCGGCGCTGACCTTTGGCATTCAAGCTGCTATTCCGAGCCGCGTGAACCGAGTCTGCTTTGTCCCAACTGTAGCATTGCTGCTTTCCGCCTGCGGTCCATCCGCAGATCGCGGACCGTTGGACATCGCCATGATCGGCGCGGAAAGTTCGCTGTCGCAGCAAGGCGTTCGGCTTTCACCAGCAGCACAGCATATGCGCGCCGCTACGCATGAAGGTTTGGTCGCGCTCGATCCGACGGGTCAGATTGTGCCGGCGATTGCAGAGCGATGGATCGTCACCGATGACGGGCTAAGTTACATCTTCCGTCTGCGCGATTCCGAGTGGCCGGATGGCGAGGAAATTTCCGCCGCACAGGTGCGCAACATGCTCCAGCAGTCGATCCGCCAGCTTGACGGGACGACGCTTGGTCTTGATCTCGCCAAGGTCACTGAGGTTCGGGCAATGGCGGGCAGGGTGATCGAAATGCGGCTCTCCAGCCCCATGCCCGATTTCCTCCGTCTGCTCGCGCAGCCAGAGCTCGGCCTCGTCAATCGCGGCCTTGGCGCTGGCCCGATGGCTGTGGCGCCCGCGCGAGAGAACGCGCTGGTCAATCTTACCGCGATCCCGCCCGAACTGCGCGGATTGCCTGCGCGTGAAGATTGGGAAGAGGTGTCGCGCGAGCTCAATGTACGGGCAGCGAGTGCGCGTGAAGCCGTCAATGCCTTTGCTTCGGGCGAAGTCGATCTGTTGTTAGGCGGCACAATCGCGACGTTCCCGATGGCGCAGCTCGGGCCACTTTCGCGCGGCAACGTTCAGGTTGACCCCGCGCTTGGCCTGTTTGGCCTGATCTTTCGCAGCGACGAAGGCGTGCTGGCCGATCCGGCTCGGCGCGAGGCTTTGGCGATGGCGATTGATCGGGGCGAGATGATTCAGCCGTTTGGCCTTGGCGGCTGGCAGGCAACAACATGGATCGTGCCTCCAGCGGTCTTCTCGCCGCAGCAATATCCGAACAGTCGCTGGGGCGATCAATCGATCGAAGAAAGGCGCAATATCGCCCGCCAACGGATTGCGGCCTGGCAATCGGGCAGCGACGATGGGCCGGTGCTTCGAGTCGGATTGCCGAACGGGCCGGGCAGCGACCTGCTATTTGATCATCTTTCCGAAGCGTGGCGCGCAATTGGCGTTACCACTGTCCGCACTGGCATGGGCGAAGGCGCCGAGCTGGAGCTTCGCGACCGGTTAGCACGCTATTCCTCGCCCCGCTGGTTTCTAAACCAGCTCAATTGCGCGATTGAAATCGGTCTGTGCTCGCAGGAAGCCGACGATTTGGTCGCGCGGTCGCTGACCATCCGCGACCCGGTGGCAAAGCAACAGGCGCTGGCCGAAGCGCATGCGCAGATGGTGGCAGCAGAGGTGTTTATTCCGCTCGGCGTGCCGGTCCGCTGGTCGCTCGTGCGCAGTACAGTTGGCAATTATCAGGCGAACCAATGGGGCATCCATCCCTTGTTTGCGCTCTCCGAGCCCACCACATAGGGGACCTAGGAGAGACATATGACCGGCGACAACCGCCCGATTTTTGACCCTCAGCCTGGCCAAGCGCAGGCGATGGGCTTAACTTTACCCACCGGCACTGACCCCGCCTCGATCCGTGCGCGGGTGGAGGCTGTCGAGCTACTCTTGGAGCGCAGTTTCCGCATTCCGGGCATTAACGTGCCAATCGGTCTTGATGCGCTGATCGGTCTGGTTCCTGTCATCGGAGACATCGTGACCACCGCGATGGGCGCCTATATCGTATGGGAAGCACGCAATCTGGGCCTGTCGAAATGGCAGCTCACCCGCATGGGCGCGAATGTCGGCTTCGATGCATTGTTAGGCTTGGTCCCGCTGGTCGGTGATGCGGCCGACTTCGTGTTCCGCTCGAACACACGCAATCTGCGGATCATCAAGAAGCATCTCGACAAGCATCACCCCGAAACCCGCGTGATCGAGGGTTGAGACAAAATAGTTTCGCTTGATACGATCTGCGTATAGCGTGACCTGATGTCCAATTCAGTCACCTATTCCAGCTATCTCGATCTCGATAAGATTCTTGCCAGCCAGCACCCGTCGTCGGGCGCGCATGACGAGATGCTGTTCATCGTCGTCCATCAGGCAAGCGAGCTTTGGCTCAAACTGTGCCTGCATGAATTGACCGCCGCGCGCGATTGCATCGAAAGCGATGATTTGCGCCCAGCCTTCAAGATGCTAAGCCGCGTGGCGCGCGCGCAGCAGCAGTTGATCCAGAGCTGGGACGTGCTCAGCACCATGACCCCGCATGATTATTCGCAGGTTCGCCCGCATCTGGGTTCCTCCAGCGGGTTCCAGTCGGCCCAGTATCGGATGATGGAATTCATGCTGGGCGGGCGTGATGCAAAGCATATCGCCCTGCATGAAGAGAACGAAGACTGGTCGGAGCGTTTGCAGGCCGAAATTGCGCGCGCGAGCCTGTATGACGCGGCAATCCGCCTGCTTTCGCGTCGCGGCTTTACCATCGACACAGAAGTGACAGAGCGCGACCTAGCAGGCGCCTACACGCACAATGCGAGCGTTGAGGCCGCTTGGGCAGCGATCTACCGCGACCCGAACGCGCATTGGGATCTGTATGAGCTGGCCGAAAAGCTGGTCGACCTCGAATACCATTTCCAGCGCTGGCGTTTTGGCCATTTGAAGACGGTTGAGCGGATTATCGGCTTCAAGAAAGGGACTGGCGGAACCCCCGGCGTGCCTTATCTTGCGGGCGTGCTCAAACAGGCGTTTTTCCCTGAACTGCTCAGCGTGCGGACCGCAATCTGATGGCTCGCCCAGATAGCAAGCGACTTTGGGACATTTCGCAAAGGCTGCATCCTGGCCTGCCGGTCTGGCCCGGCGACACGGCTTTTGCCCATGCGCGAACATGGCAGATGGAGGAGGGCTCTCCAGTCAATGTTTCGGCGCTCACGCTATCGACCCATAGCGGCGCGCATGCCGACGCTCCGCTCCATTATTCGCAAGACGCGCCTGATATCGCCGAGGTCGATCTTGCGCCCTATCTCGGCCCGTGTCTGGTGGTTGATGCGCGAGGTGCCGGCCCGCTGATTGAGGTCGCACATCTTCCCGATCTGAACGGTATCGAGCGGGTGCTCTTCCGCACTTTCGAGCGCTTTCCGCACGAGGAATGGGACAACGACACCACCGCCATCGCGCCGGAGACGATCGCGCATCTAGCGGCATCGGGCGTGAAACTGGTCGGCGTCGATGGCCCGTCGATTGACCCGCAATCTTCAAAGACAATGGATGCGCATAAGGCCGTGCTCGCACACGATATTCGCGTGCTTGAGGGGCTTGTTCTCGATGATGTTCCCGCTGGAGAATATGAGCTGATCGCCTTGCCGCTGCCGATCATCGCCGGTGACGCCTCGCCCGTGCGCGCGATCCTGCGAGAGTTGCTATGATAGGGAAGGCCCGCGAGCTCGACGCCGCCGATCCGCTGGCCGGTTTCCGCGAGCGTTTCGCGGTTCCCGAAGGCGTGATCTATCTCGATGGCAACTCGCTCGGGTGCTTGCCGAAAGCTACGCCCGAAGCCCTGCGCCGTGCGGTCGAGCGGGAATGGGGCGAAGGCCTGATCCGCAGCTGGAACGCCTCCGAGTTCGGGTCCGGCTGGTTCGAAATGGGCACGCGCGTCGGCGCGAAGATTGCGCCGCTAATCGGGGCGCAGCCACATGAAGTGATCGCCTGCGACAGCACCAGCGTAAACCTGTTCAAGCTGATCGCGGCGGCCCTACAAATGCGCTCCGGACGGCAGGTGGTCCTGTCCGAACCCGGCAACTTCCCGACCGACCTCTACATGATCGAAGGGCTGGAGCGGCAGGGGCTGGCCAAGCGCCGCCTCGCGCCGCGCTCCGGCATCATCGACGCGCTGGACGAAGACGTCGCGCTGCTGGTCCTCACCCATGCGCATTACAAGACCGGCGAGCTGTTCGACATGGCCGCGATCACCGAAGCCGCGCATGAAGTGGGCGCACTCGTCCTGTGGGATCTGTCGCACAGCACCGGCGCGCTTCCGGTCGACCTCAATGCGTGTCATGCCGATTTCGCGGTCGGCTGCGGCTACAAATATCTCAATGGAGGCCCCGGCGCGCCGGCCTTCGCCTTTGTCGCGCAGCGCCATCTGGACGAGCTCAAACAACCACTCACCGGCTGGTTCGGCCACGCCGCACCCTTTGCCTTTAGCGACGATTACACCGGCGCTGCGGGGATCGAACAATTGCAATGCGGCACCCAGCCGATCCTCGGCCTGACCGCGCTCGAAGTGGGCGTGGACCTGATCGCGGAAATCGGCGTCGAGCGCCTCCACCAGAAATCGCAAGCGCTGTCCGAATTCTTCCTCGAAGCATTGCGCGAACACGGCGCCACCCTGCCGCTGGTCAGCCCGCCCGACAGCGCCAATCGCGGCAGCCAGTTGAGCTTCTACCACGAGAACGCCTATGCGATCTGCCAAGCCCTGATCGCGCGCGGCGTAATCGGCGACTTCCGCGACCCGGACATTCTGCGACTGGGCTTCGCGCCAGCCTATCTGCGGTTCGAGGACATAGCCGAAGCCGCGCGGCATCTGGCCGAAGTGCTGGACGGCGAGGAATGGCGGCGGGCGGAGTTTAATGAGCGCTCGGCGGTTACTTAACCGACTGGAGGTGATCTACTCAACGTAATCTATGAGCCTGTGTTTTGACCGCCTATCGAATCGACATTTGGAGTATTCGATTGAGGGTTCGAGACCTGCAGAATCGTGCTGGCAATCTCTGGAAGGTGCTCAATCTCTTCTCTAGTCAATTTAACCGTCTCTTGGAATAATCGATCCATTCGATCGACATATTGATCCGCAGTTAAGGCACCATTGTAGTACATCATGCAATTTACGAAAGATCCACTGCGATACATTTCCAAACCTTGAGATCGACGAGTAAGTTGCATAACCGCGGTTTGCAATGTTTGACTTGCTCCTACATTCACACCTTTTGCGGCTAGCTCCCCAGCAGCCTGTGAATAGACTGCTTCCGCGACGTCTGGTGATGGTTCGGCACAAACTTGCCGTTCGCCAAAGACTAAGATGGTTCTTCGATCGGCTCTCGAAGTCAATACTGACATTTTTCCGTTTTCAGTTCCGCCAAGCCTCACACGATCTTCTATCAATGGATTGGTCGAACGCGGAGAGAAAAACCTATTCCCGCAACCTGACAGAGTAAACGCGATCGAGAACGCGCAAATTAACTTGAATGCTTTATCATTGAAATAAATCATGATTTACCCCCGAGTCGAACCTGACTCGATGAGAGTACCGCAAATAATAGAATTTGTAAAAAAACTAAGCCTCCAACTCAACATCCCAATACAGCCAGTCCCGCCACGTCTCGTGCAAGTAGTTGGGCGGGAATTGCTTGCCTTGTTGTTGCAGCTGCCAGCTGGTCGGTCGGATTGGCTTCATCTGGACCGGCATGTGTGCCTGTTTGGGCGTGCGTCCGCCCTTCTTCATATTGCACGGCGCGCAGGCGGTGATGATGTTCTCCCACGTTGTCCGGCCGCCCAGACGGCGCGGGATGACGTGGTCGAAGGTCAGATGATCGCTATTGCCGCAATATTGGCAGGCGAATTTGTCGCGCAGGAACACGTTGAAGCGGGTGAAAGCGGGAAACTCGCTTTGCTTCACATATTGGCGCAGCGCGATCACGCTGGGGATTTTCATGTCGAGGCTGGGCGAGTGAACCTCGCGGTCATAGCTTTCGACGATGTCCACCCGGTCGAGGAACACTGCCTTGATCGCGGTCTGCCACGGCCACAGGCTGAGCGGGTAATAGGAAAGGGGGGTGTAATCCGCATTCAGCACCAGCGCAGGACAAGACGAAAGGCTGCGCGCCGGATCATCCTGGGCGCTGCGGAAACGGGCAGCATTCTCGATCAGTTCGGCTTGAAACACGTGGGCTTCCTCCCTGATTGACACGAACATGCCGTGCGCCCGTCCTATCGCCTAGATGCGCGCCCTTGGCTATCCACAGCCAGAAGCCGGGCAAAAGCGATGATTAGCGCAGGGATTTGTCCTGTGGCATGGGTGCAGCGATGGACGACGCCCAGCCAATTGTGACGAGATTTGCGCCTAGCCCCAATGGGGCGATGCATCTGGGGCACGCTTTCTCGGCGGTGTTCGCCCATGATCTGGCGGCACAGGCGGGCGGGACGTTTCTGCTGCGGATCGAGGATATTGACGGCGCGCGATCCCGGCCGGAACATGCCGATGACTTTCGCCGTAATCTCGAATGGCTGGGGCTCGAATGGCAGGAAGTGCCTGCACAATCCACGCGGTTGAAGAGCTACGAGGCGGCGGCGCGAAAACTTCTCGAACGGGGCCTGCTCTACCCCTGCATTTGCACGCGAAAAGAGATCGAGGAGGCTGGCGCTCAGCGAGGCGTGGAGGGGGTGCTTTATCCCGGCACCTGCAAGGGTAAGCCAGTTGATCCAAGCAAACCCGCTGCCCTGCGGCTCGATATCGACGCTGCGTTGTGCGAGGTCGGGGAACTGGTCTGGACCGATGAGGTCGCGGGCAGCGTTGTGGTCGATCTGAGCGATTTTGGAGATGCTGTGATCGTGCGCAAGGATGCGCCTGCGAGTTACCACCTCGCCGTAACAATGGACGATGCGGCCGATGGAGTGACGCTGGTGACGCGGGGCAAGGATCTGTTCAACGCAACGCATATTCACCGCGTCTTGCAAGAGCTGCTCGAACTGCCCGTCCCGCATTGCCATCATCACGGTCTGCTACTGGATGATGACGGGCAAAAGCTTGCCAAAAGCCGCGGCTCGCCCGCTTTGTCCGACCGCCGTCAGGCAGGAGAGGATGGACTGTTGCTTGCCGAGAAACTTCGGTTGCAAAAATTGAAGGGTGATATTTGACGCGAAAGCGTCCATCTAGGCTCCATGAACTACATCCTCATCCCTGTCCTCATCGTGCTTTGCATTCTCGTGGTCGTATCGCTGGTGCGCGGCATCATCGCCTTTTTGAAGACGACGAAGGTCGATCTGGAAACCGGCGAAGGCGAAACCGTCACCGATATGCAGCTGATGCAGAACAAGGCGATGTTTGCGCGTATCAAGTATCAGTTTGCCGCGATTGTGGTTGTGGCGGTGCTGGCGCTGCTTGCCAACTAAACGCGCCAACTAGACGCACAGGCCATAGGCGGTCATAGGATCAGGCCGATGGTAAAACTCAACAAGATATACACCCGCACCGGCGATGACGGCACAACCGGCCTTGTCGATGGCTCGCGTGAGGCAAAGCACTCGGCTCGGATCGCAGCAATCGGCGCGGTTGACGAGGCAAACAGCGCAATCGGGTTTGCAATCTGCGGGTTGGAAGACGAGGCGCACCGCGCGCTCCTCACCCGTATCCAAAACGATATGTTCGATCTGGGCGCAGACCTCGCCACGCCAGCTGCAAATGGCGATTTTTCGCCTTCGGAGATGGTCCTACGGATTGTCGACACCCAGACACTTTGGCTTGAGCAGCAGATTGACGCATTGAACGAGGCTCTGGAGCCGCTCACCAGCTTTGTGCTGCCTGGCGGCAGTGAGGCTTCGGCACGCGTTCATCTGGCCCGTGCGACGACCCGCGCCGCCGAGCGTTATATGACCGAGCTTGCGGAAGGCGCCGACGTCAATCCGGCCGCGCTCGCCTATATCAATCGCCTGTCCGACCTGCTGTTTGTCTTGGCCCGCGTGCTCAATGACAATGGCAAGTCAGACGTAAAGTGGGTGCCCGGAGCCAATCGCTAGCCAACCGCTAACGAACAGCTAGCCACAGGCAGGCTTCCCCGCTAGGGCACGCGCCTTGCTGCACTTGCGAAGGGAAGAGAGCCATGCGCAATATCGCCGTTATCGGAGCCGGTCAGATGGGCACCGGGATCGCCCAGACAGTCGCCGCCCACGGGATGAAGGTGATGCTGTCCGACATCGACCTTGCAACCGCTGAAGCGGGCAAAGGCAAGATCGAGAGCGCGGTTGCCAAGCTGGTCGGGCGCGGCAAGATCGAAGCCGATGCCGCCGAGGCGCTCCTGTCCAAGATCACCCCCGTTGGCGACTACGCGCCGATGGCCGAGGCTGATCTCATCATCGAGGCGGCGACCGAGCGCGAAGAGATCAAGCTCAAGATTTTTGAAGCTGCTGGCAAAGTCCTTGGCGCAACCTCGATCATGGCGTCGAACACCAGCTCGATCCCGATCACGCGGATGGCCAACCACTCGCCTGATCCGGAACGCTTTATCGGTCTGCACTTCTTCAATCCGGTGCCGGTCATGGGCCTGATCGAAGTGATTCCCGGCCTTGCAACCGCGCAAGTCACGACCGACCGCATCACCGCCTTCGCCGAAGGGCTGGGCAAGCAGGTCGTCACCAGTCAGGACGAGCCCGGCTTTGTGGTCAATCGCATCCTGTTGCCGATGATAAACGAGGCAGTGTTTGTGCTGGGTCAGTCAACCGCCGGGATCGAGGATATCGACAAGGGCTGCCGGCTGGGCCTCAATCACCCGATGGGCCCGCTTCAACTGGCCGATTTCGTCGGGTTGGACACCTGCCTCGACATTATCAACGTGCTCTACCAGACCACCAAGGACACCAAATATCGCCCGGCGCCCTTGCTGGTGAAGTATGTCGAAGCAGGGTGGCTTGGCCGCAAGACTGGTCGCGGCTTCTACGACTATACCGGCGAAGCGCCCGTGCCGACGCGGTAACTAGCCGACGCGCAGACGCGTCAGTCAGCGATAGAGATTTCCGGATTGTCATTGCCGCCGCGCGGCGGATCGAGCGGCGGTGCATCGGGTGAGGCACTCGATCGGACACGCGCGCCTGATGCTGCTTCGCTGCGCGATGCGCTGGACCTGGCCTGCCGAGGTGCACCCGAAGTTTCGGGCGAGTAATCGCCAAAAGCCGGTCCGGCCATCTCGTCGCCACTGCTTGATTCGTTCCACCCGCGATTGCTGGCGGTGGACGTCGCGGCATCGCTCCAGTCATCACCGAAATCTTCATCGTCGCCCGCTTCGGCCCAACTGGTTGCGGGAGCAGCGGCTTGAGGCGCGCTTGGAGCCTCTACCACGTTGGCCGTGACTTCCTCGGGCTGGGCATCGCCGCCAGGAACGAACATACCTGCACTGAACGAGGCGGCGATTGCGATGGCAATCGTCACACCGGCAAAGCCCAGCGCGGCTTTCGGATTTGCAAACATGCTCTTTGACATGTGTGCGTGCATAGCGAACAGACAGTTAAAGTTTGGTGCAAGCCCGCGAGGAGGCGTGTTTTTTCCTCAATCGAGCCCGCGTTTGAGATCATAAAGCAGGTCCAGCGCATCGCGCGGGGATAGCGCGTCGAGATCGGCATCGCGCAGCCGCGCTGCGGTGGCTTCCTCGGGCGTTGGTTCGGCCTCGACCGGAGCCGCCGCTGCGAAAAGCGGCAATTCGCCCAGACCCGCTGCAAGTCCGCCGGTTTCGCTGCGGGCTTTTTCCAGCTTTTCAAGCACTTGCCGCGCTCGTTCGACCACAGGCGCGGGCACTCCGGCGAGCTTCGCGACAGCCAGTCCGTACGATCGGTCGGCTGGCCCTTCGGCAAGTTCGTGGAGGAGCACAAGGTCGCCCTTCCACTCGCGCGCGCGCACATGGTGGAGCGAGAGATTCTCGCACGTCTCGGCTAGCCGGGCGAGCTCGTGATAATGGGTTGCGAAGAGGCAGCGGCACCCGATCCGCGAATGCACCGCTTCGACCACAGCCCATGCCAGCGCGAGACCGTCATAGGTTGATGTGCCGCGTCCAACTTCGTCGAGGATGACGAAGCTGCGCTCGGTTGCTTGTGCGAGAATGGCGGCGGTTTCGACCATCTCGACCATGAAGGTGGAGCGCCCGCGCGCAAGATTGTCCGACGCGCCGACGCGGCTGAATAGCCGGTCGACCAGCCCGATCCGCGCAGATTTTGCCGGAACAAAGCAGCCTGCCTGCGCCATCAACACGATTAACGCGTTCTGACGCAGGAAGGTCGATTTGCCGCCCATATTCGGCCCGCCGATCAGCCAAAGACGGTCATCGCCGCGCAAAGCGCAATCATTGGCGACAAAGCGCTCACCCGATTTGTCGAGCGCAGCTTCGACCACCGGATGCCTTCCGCCCGTGATCGACAGTCCTTGTGTCTCGTCGATTGCGGGGCGGCACCAGTCGCCTTGCGACGCGCGCTCGGCATTGGCGGCGCCCACATCGATGCGGGCAAGAGCGGCGGCGGTTGCGGCGATGGCTTCGCGCGCAGTGCTCACTTCGCCGACCAGCTCCTCGAAATGCGCTTCTTCGGCAGCAAGCGCTCGTCCGCCTGCTTCAGAAATGCGCGAGGCTTCTTCGTGCAGTGCGAGCGAGTTGAAGCGGACCGCACCTTTCATGGTCTGCCGATGGGTGAAGCCGCTGTCAGCCGCCATCAGGGCGTCACCATGCCGGCTGGGCACTTCAATGAAATAGCCGAGCACGCCATTATGCTTGATCTTGAGCGAGGCGATGCCCGTCTCGTCGCGGTAGCGCGCTTCCATCGCGGCGATGGCTTTGCGCGCATTGCCGGAGATAACGCGCAGCTCATCGAGGCTCGCATCGTAGCCTTCTGCAATATAGCCGCCATTGCTTCGCTCAGTCGGCGGTGAGGCCACCAACGCGCGCGAAAGTAGGTCGGTGAGCGCGCCGTGTCCGGCGAGATGCGGCAGCAGCTTGTCGAGCAGGGCAGGCCGGTCGGCTTCGCGGGTCAGCCAGTCCTGCAGGCGGTAGGCCTCGCCCAAACCGTCGCGGATCTGGCCGAGGTCGCGCGGGCTGCCGCGCCCTGCGACTATCCGGCCCAAAGCGCGGCCAATATCGGGGAGCGCGCGAAGCACATCGCGCAGATTGGCGCGCTCGATCGGGCGGTCGTGCCAGAATTGCACTAGCGCCAGCCGGTCTTCGATTGCCGCAGAATCAAGCAAGGGCGAGGACAGATCTTCAGCCAGCAAGCGCGATCCCGCTCCGGTCGAGCAGCGATCCAGCGCCGCTATCAGGCTGCCCGCGCGCGCGCCGTTCTGGCCCTCGAGGATCTCGAGGCTCCCGCGCGTCGCTTCGTCCATCGCCATTCCCGCCGCCTCGGCCCGCAGCACTGGCGGCAAGAGCAGCGGTAATGTCCCGCGACCGACATGATCGAGATAAGCGATCAAACCCCCGGCAGCCGAAAGCATGGCGCGAGAAAAATCGCCAAAGCCATCGAGCGTCGAAACGCCGTGCAGCGACTTCAGCCGCTCCGCACCCGCATCGCTCGAAAAAGCGCTTCTGGCATGGAAGGCGGTTTCATCGGGGCCATGCGCCCAGTCTTCGGGCACCACAATTTCGGTCGCGCCGAGCCTCGCGAGCTCGGCTCCGAGCATTTCAGGCGGGCAATCGGCGAGGACCATTGCGCCAGTTGAAATGTCGCAACTGGCGATGCCGATGCTGCCCCGCACCTCGGCCAGTGCGACCAAGAGGTTGGCACGCCGCGGCTCGAGCAATGCCTCTTCGGTTAGCGTGCCTGCGGTGACAAAGCGCACGATATCGCGCGCGACCAGCGCCTTGGAAGTCGGTTTGCCTTCGCGCTTGGCGCGGGCCTTCGCCTCTTCAGGTGTCTCGATCTGTTCGGCAATCGCGACCCGCTGGCCTGCCTTTATCAGCCGCGCCAGATAGCCTTCCGCCGAATGGACCGGCACCCCGCACATCGCGACCGGCTGCCCGTCATGCTCGCCGCGCGAAGTCAGCGCGATGTCGAGGATGTCGGCGGCTATCTTTGCATCCTCGAAAAACAGTTCGAAGAAATCGCCCATCCGGTAAAACAGCAAAGACCCGCCCGCCTCATGCTTGAGCGCAAGATATTGCTCCATCATCGGAGTGGGTTTTGAGGAGGCGGAAGCGGCCATTGGCAACGGTAAGCCAGTCCGCAGACGATTCGGGAAGAGAGCGCGCGAGCTTTTCAACGCACTTTGGCCTCTATCTTCTCGATTGGGAGCAAGCTAGACCATGCAAATGGTGCAATTGGTGGATTTCTCAGGGGGCAATCATGGCAGACGAAAATAGAGGCGGCTTTACCAGCCGCGAGGCGCTTTTTTATCACGAATCGGGCCGGCCCGGTAAGATCGAGATTGTCGCGACCAAGCCGATGACGACGCAGCGCGACCTTAGTCTCGCTTACTCGCCAGGCGTGGCCGTTCCGGTCGAAGCGATTGCCGAAGACCCCTCGCTTGCCAACCGCTACACTGCCAAAGGCAATCTGGTCGCCGTTATCTCCAACGGTTCCGCGATCCTCGGTCTCGGCAATCTGGGCGCGCTCGCCTCCAAGCCGGTGATGGAAGGCAAGGCGGTGCTGTTCAAACGCTTTGCCGATGTGGACTCGATCGACATCGAACTCGATACCGAAGACCCGCAGGCATTCATCGACGCGGTCGCGCTGATGGAGCCGAGCTTTGGCGGGATCAACCTTGAGGATATCAAGGCGCCCGAGTGCTTCATCATCGAAGCAGCTCTGCGTGAGAAGATGAACATTCCGGTCATGCATGATGACCAGCACGGCACCGCGATCATCACCGCCGCCGGCCTGCTCAATGCATGCCATCTCACCGACCGTAATATCGAAGATGTGAAGGTTGTAGTGAATGGCGCGGGCGCTGCCGCGATTGCCTGCACCGCGCTGATCAAGGCGATGGGCGTTCGCCACGAAAACGTCATCATGTGCGACCGTTCCGGCCCCATCACGCCGGGCCGCGACAATGTCGATCAATGGAAAAGCGCGCATGCGGTTGCGACCGATGCGACCTGCCTCGAAGAAGCGCTCAAGGGCGCAGATATCTTCCTCGGTCTGTCGGCTGCCGGAGCGCTCAAACCCGAATGGGTGGCGGAGATGGCGGATAAGCCGATCATCTTTGCGATGGCCAATCCGACCCCGGAAATCATGCCGGACGAGGCCAAGAAAGTCCGCCCCGATGCGATCATTGCAACCGGGCGCAGCGACTTCCCCAACCAGGTCAACAATGTGCTGGGCTTCCCGTTCATCTTCCGCGGTGCGCTCGACGTGCAGGCCACGACGATCAACGAGGAAATGAAGGTCGCAGCTGCGACTGCGATTGCTGAACTCGCGCGCGAACGTGTGCCTGAGGAAGTGGCAAGCGCCTATGGCAAGAACCAGAAGTTCGGCACTGACTACATCATCCCCGCGCCCTTCGATCCGCGCCTGATCGAGGTCGTCTCTTCGGCAGTTGCCAAAGCGGCGATGGATTCAGGGGTTGCGAAAAGCCAGATCGACGATTTCGAGGCTTACGGCGTATCGCTCCGCGCGCGTCTAAACCCGACGACTTCTGTCCTAACCGGCGTCTACAACGAGGCCAAAGCCAACCCCAAACGCATGGTCTTTGCCGAGGCCGAAGAGGAAGTGGTGCTGCGCGCCGCTATCCAATATCGCGATTTCGGGCTGGGCAATCCGATCCTTGTGGGCCGGACCAAGGCGGTGATGAACAAGCTGCACCAGCTTTCGGTTTCCGATCCGGGCAGTTTCGATATCCAAAACTCGGCCGACAGCAGCCATGTGCCGCAGATGGTCGACTATCTCTACAAACGCCTCCAGCGCAAAGGCTATACTGAGCGCGATGTGCGCCGGATGGTCAATCAGGAGCGCAACGTCTTTGCCGCGCTTCTGGTCGCGCTTGGGCACGGAGACGGCATGATCACCGGCCTCACCCGCACATTCGCGCAATCGGTGCGCGAGGTGAATATGGTGCTCGACAGGAAAGAGGACTGCCTTCCCTTCGGCATCCATATGATGATCGGCAAGAACCACACGACGTTCCTCGCCGACACCACCATGAACGAGCGGCCGAGCTCGTCCGAGCTTGCCCATATCGCCAAGGAAACCGCTGCGGTCGCGCGTCGCATGGGTCACGAGCCGCGCGTTGCGTTCCTTTCCTATTCGACTTTCGGCAATCCCTCCGGACAGTGGCTCAGCAATATCCGCGATGCGGTGGCGATCCTTGATGAGGAAAATCCGGGCTTCGAATATGAAGGCGAAATGGCACCCGACGCCGCGCTCAATCCGCGCGTGATGGAGCTCTATCCCTTCAGCCGCCTGTCGGCTCCGGCGAACGTGCTCATCATGCCGGGCCTGCAATCGGCGAACCTGTCAGCCAAGATGCTGCGCGAGTTGGGTGCAAACACCACGGTTGGCCCGATGCTGATTGGCATGGAGAAGCCGGTCCAGATCGTCCCGATGACAGCCGCGGCGCCGGATGTGTTGACCTTGGCAGCTCTGTCGAGCGCGGGGGTGGTTGGCTAACGCCAGCGCAAGTGCTCGAGGATGATCGCTCCATCGCTGCCCTTATAGGGGAGCAGGTTGAGCACGCCTGATACGATCGAGACTACGATTAGGAGGTTGATCAGTGCGGTGAACAGCTCGTGGCGATCGCGTGCACAGGCGCGGTCTTTCGTTTCGCGTACAATCGCGTCGATCTTTTCCTGACTGGGCAAAAACTGCGCAGGCCTGTCGCTCATTGGGGGCTGCCCTTCTTCTATTGCTACGATTGGCGACATGGCGCTTGACCGCTCGGCAGGCGCATCCGCTGGCCAAACGTTGATCGCTAGCAACAGCAACGCCGCCGTCAGAAAGTTTGCCGCAGGCCCGGCGGCAGCGATGGCGATCTCGTCGCGGCGTGTGCCAAAATCGCCGGGAAATGTGTAGTTTACATAGCCACCGATATCGCCGCTCGGGACATAGCGCATGAAGGCGAACTTCCGCTTCAGGGGTAAATAGCTAAAGGGAATGACGGCGATGGTGTTGATCTCGGCACCGCGTTTGAGCGCTATCCATGCGTGGGCGATCTCGTGGATCAGGGTCGCCACGAATCCGGTCGCCCAAATGGCAGCGAATACACTCAAAGGGCCGTCGATTGCGTCGGACGAAGCGGCGGCGATTAACACCACCAGCGAACCGATGAGGAAAGCAGCGGAAACCGCGAATTGGATGAATTTGGCTTTCAAGGGCCGACCTTACCCCGCCAGCTCTTCAATCGGCACATAGTCGATGTCGTATCCGAAATAGCGCGGAGAGAAGACCGCGAGGCCTGCATCGCTGCGCCATAGCGGGTCGCAGCGAAAGCCGAGCACGGCGACACGCTGTCCGCGCTCGTAGCCGGGATTGACGATCCCATCGCCGCTTTCGATGTCGATGATCGAGATCAGGTCGGGGCAGGTGGCGATCACTGCTCCGTTGCGGCGGGCGACGAGATGCTCGTTTTTGACGTCGCTGGCGAAGCTTTGCCCTGCGAACTCTCCCGTTCCGCTGAGCCGCACCTCGCCGACGAGAAATCCGTCTTCATCGCGCCAATCGAAGCCAGACACTGTGCCGGTGAAGAGCAGGTAGCCATCACCCGCTGCGCGCGCGGCTTCGACCGGGTTTTCGCCCGCGGCAATAGCCTCGCGCACGGCTCTGCCAATGCTCATTGCAAGTCTGAGGCTTTCGGTGACGAGTGTGCCTTCCGCCTTGGCCTGCGCCCCCGTGATGGGACTGTCGGTGACACCGCATTCGCGGCTGACAACGGCGATGCTGCGCAAGATGTCTTCGGCGCGGGTCGGGTCGCCGAGCGTTTCGACGATCATCTCATCTCCGAACGGGGTTGCCGCTCCGATGGGGGTCAGCGGGAGACCGGCAACCTTGACCGAGTGCTGATTGATCTCGGGCACTGCGCGCCCGACCGTGTCGGCATCGAGCGCAGGCACACCAAGGCGCGCGGCGGTGGACAGACCTTCGGCGAGGCTAAGCGGGCCGATCTCGCCCATGATGACGCCTGCAAATTTCTGGCCGATATGGCGTTCGAGCGCTTCGAAAGCAGCCTGCACCGGCATTTCAACCGGGTTCTCGATTGCGTCGAGGCGCGCCTGCATATCCTCGCTCGTTTGCGCGAGGCTGGCGAGGCCATAGGGACAGGCGACCCGGTCGCTATCCGCCAAAGATGCAACCGGCAGCATCGTAAAAGCGAGGCCAGCGGCAAGGTCGCTCGCGATCAGCTCGCGCGCTTCGGAGAGGCTGCCGCCGCCGCCTGTGCCGAGATAGGAACTGCCGACCAGCGCATCTTCGAGCGCGGTGGCATCGAGCGCGACGGCGCCTTCATTCGCCGCAAGAACCGACCCTTCGCCGGTCTCGATCTGCCTGCAAGCGGCCAGCGCTCCCGTAGCTATCACCAACCCGCCGAGAAATTGCCGCCGTGATGCCATGATTATTGTCCCCTCAATTCAATTGGAGCGAGACTGACGCTTAGGCACCACAAATGCAAATCTAGCGGCGCTGGAAGCGGAAATACCAGACTTCGTGGTCAAAAACCTCGCGCGCCTTTTGTTCGTAGCGCGTTTCGCACCAGCCGCTGGGGCGGTTCTGCCAGTTTGCGGGGCCTTCAACGACCCATTCAAATTCATCGGTAAAGCGCTGCATCACCATCAGTGCGTGGCGGACATAGACCGCGTGATCGGTGCCAAAGCGGAACTCCCCGCCCGGTTTCAGCTTGTCCGCGATCAGCTGCACCGGCCCGTCATTCATCATTCGCCGTTTCGCATGGCGCGCCTTCGGCCAGGGATCGGGGTGGAGCAGATAGGCCATAGTCAGCGCGCCATCGGGAATGCGTTTGAGCACCTCAATCGCATCACCGTGATGGATGCGGACATTCGCGAGCCGTTGTTCCTCGACATGGGTCAGCGCCTGCGCGACCCCGTTGAGGAAAGGCTCTGCGCCGATGAGGCCGTGATTGGGGAGAAGATCGGCGCGATAGGCAAGATGCTCGCCCCCGCCAAAGCCGATCTCGAAGTGCAGCGGGCAGTCCTCTCCGAACAAGCCCTCGGCTGTAACCGGCCCTTCGGTAGGCACAGCAATCTTGGGCAGCAGATTATCGACCAGATCCTGCTGACGCACGCTCAGGGGCTTGCCGACGCTGCGGCCATAGAGCCGGCTGAGGGTGGTAGGATCGCCTTCTTTGTATGCAGACATGCGCGCGGCGCTAGTCGCGGGAGGCGCTGCCTGTCCAGTCAAACTGCGCGTCTGGCGAAAGAATTGTCGACTGCGCCTTGAGGGTAGGGGGCACCTTCCTCTATCGCGCGAAGCCTATGGAACAATTGACCACCACATTTTACGCGCAGCCGCTCTGGGCCCAGACAATTATCGGGCTGGCACTGCTCGCATTCGCCTCGCTCGCGCTCAATTATGTGCTGAAGCATGTGATCCTGCGCCTCGCCGCGCCCTATCTCGACCGCAAGACGAAGACGATCGACAAATCCGCGACATGGCTCGCCACCGCTGCGCCGCTGCTGGTGATTTCGCGCGGGATTGCGCTCGTCCCCAACCTCCCGGCAGAGGTGTACGACCTCGTCCGCAATGTCGCGCAGGCGCTGATCGTACTGTCGGTGGCGATGGCGATTGTGAAGGCGCTGTCCTACGCGAACGAGCTCTACGAACGCCTGCCGCGCTCGCGCAATCGCCCGATCAAGGGCTATGTGCAGGTCGTCAAAATCCTCGTCCTGTGCGGCGCGGCGATCATCCTCATCTCGGTTCTTATCGACCAGTCGCCGCTGCTGCTGCTTTCCGGACTTGGCGCAATCACAGCGGTGTTGCTGCTGGTGTTCAAGGATACGATCCTGAGTCTGGTTGCCAGTGTTCAGCTCACCACAAATGACATGCTGCGCGTGGGCGACTGGATCACCATGCCGAGTATGGATGCCGATGGCGATGTAATCGATATCTCGCTCCACACGGTGAAGGTGCAGAATTTCGACAAGACGATCACTACGATCCCGACCCACCGGCTGGTTTCCGATGCATTCCAGAACTGGCGCGGCATGGCGGAATCGGGCGGGAGGCGGATCAAGCGCAGCATCGTGCTTGACCAGAACACGATCCGTTTTCTCGACGATGAAGAGGTGCTGGACCTTAAGAAGTTCAAAATGCTCAAAACCTATCTCGCCGATAAGCGCGAGGAGATTGCTGAATGGAATGCGCGCGAGCTGGACGGTGAGGACGCGCCGGTTAATGCGCGCAGGCTCACCAATATCGGGACCTTGCGCGCCTATATGATCGCCTATCTGCAATGGCATCCGCGCATCGGCGACGGCTTCACGATGCTGGTGCGTCAGATGGCGCCGGGGCCGCAGGGCGTGCCGATAGAGATCTACTGCTTCACCGACACGACATCATGGGGCGAATACGAGAATATCCAGGGCGACATCTTCGATCACCTGCTGGCGATTGTGCCGGAGTTTGATCTCGCGCTGTTTCAGGAGCCCACGGGTCGGGATATGTCGGCGGCACTGGCTAGATAGCTCTCACCAAGAAAAAGCCCGGAGTCCAACTTAATGGACCCCGGGCATTCCCCCAAATTCTGGTGGCGTCACCAAACGGATCGCTTGCGATCCGCAAGGCCGACTGGCCGCCGCGCGGTTAGCGCGAGAGCCAAGGGGCCGGATGGCCCCGCCGGCGCCTGAGGCGCAACAAATTACGCGGCTTCGGCTTCGTCTTGCGGATCGCGCAGCACATAGCCGCGGCCCCAGACGGTTTCGATATAGTTTTCGCCGCCGCATGCATGGCTGAGCTTTTTGCGCAGCTTGCAGATGAAGACGTCGATGATCTTGAGTTCAGGCTCGTCCATTCCGCCATAAAGGTGGTTGAGGAACATTTCCTTGGTGAGCGTAGTGCCTTTGCGCAAGCTGAGCAGCTCGAGCATCGCATATTCCTTGCCCGTGAGGTGGACGCGGGCGCTGTCGACTTCGACAGTTTTCGCATCGAGATTCACGGCGAGTTTGCCGGTGCGGATGATCGACTGGCTGTGACCCTTCGAACGACGCACAACAGCGTGAATGCGCGCAACCAGCTCTTCGCGGTGGAAAGGCTTGGTCACATAATCGTCCGCGCCAAAGCCGAATGAGCGGATCTTGCTGTCCATTTCGGCAATACCCGAAAGGATCAGAACCGGCGTTTGCACTTTGGCAACGCGCAGCTTCTTAAGCACGTCATAGCCGTGCATGTCCGGCAGGTTCAGGTCGAGCAGGATGATGTCGTAATCATACAGCTTACCCAGATCGAGGCCTTCTTCGCCAAGATCGGTTGCGTAGACATTAAAGCCTTCTGTGGTGAGCATGAGCTCGATGGCTTTCGCCGTTGTCGGCTCGTCCTCAATCAAAAGCACTCGCATTTCCGGTCCCCTAATTGCCCCAATGTGGCGGACATCAATTGCGTGGTAACGCCTCGTAAAGAGATGTTGCCCTCTATTAACCACACAAGGTCTGAACGGAAAAGGTTAATTTAGCGTAAACCCGCAGAACTCCACGAGTCGCGAGGGTTCTTACTTAGGTGTTGTCTCGCGGCTTGAGGCGGGTCTTAGAGGTTTTGGAGCTTCTTTGCGCGGCGGCGCTGGGCGCTGGAGCCGATGCCGATGGCTTCGCGATACTTGGCCACGGTGCGCCGCGCGAGGTCGAAGCCTTCCTCTTTGAGCAGGTCAGCGAGCTTCTGGTCGGACAGCACCTTTTTCGCGTCCTCCGCATCGGTCAACGCCTTGATCCGTGCCTTGATCGCTTCGGATGATGCACCTTCGCCGTCGCTTGAAGCCACGCCGCTGGAGAAGAAGTATTTGAGTTCAAAGCAGCCCCGGTCGCAATGCAGGTATTTGTTGCTGGTGACGCGGCTGACGGTGCTTTCATGCATGTCGATCTGTTCGGCCACTTCGCGCAAAGTGAGCGGGCGAAGCTCTGACACGCCCCGCCGGAAAAAGCCGTCCTGCTGCTTAACGATTTCAGCTGCGGTCTTGAGAATGGTCTTTTGCCGCTGGTCTAGCGCGCGGATCAACCAATGCGCATCAGCCAGCTTTTCCTTGAGCCAACCTTGCGCCTCTGCACCCGGCGAGCCGTCGCTGAGTTCGATGAAATAGCTGCGATTGACGATCAGGCGCGGCAATGTCTCTTCGTTAAGTGCAATGTCCCAGCCGCCATCATCCTTGGCCCTGAGCAGCACATCGGGCACCACGGCGTCATTGGCGGAGGGCGCGAATGCGAGGCCGGGCTTTGGGTCGTACTGGCGCAGTTCGCTGAGCATGTCGGCGAAGTCTTCGTCATCGACCTTGCACAGGCGTTTCAGCCGCGCGACTTCGCCCTTTGCCACCAGATCGAGATTGTCGAGCAGCGCGGCCATACACGGATCGTAACGGTCCGCGTCCTTGGCTTGCAGCGTCAGGCATTCCGCCAGATCGCGCGCACCCACACCGCTTGGCTCACACATCTGGATGACCGTGAGCGCATCCTCGACCACGTCCAGCGGGAGCCCAAGATCATTGGCAACGTCGCGCAGGTCGCTCGAAAGATAGCCCGCTTCGTCGAGCAGTCCGGCGATGTGACGCGCGGCAAAGGCTTCTTTGGGGTTGCAGGCGAGCGCACCGATCTGCTGGTCAAGATGTTCGGCAAGGGTGAGCTCAGCGGCCTTGGTCGCATCAATGCCGGGAAAATCCTCACCGCTGGCTCCTGATCCCCCGACAGCCGAGCCCCACTCGGCATCCTTGCGCGTGTCGCCATCTCCGGTGTCGATGTCGCGGTCGAGCGCGGAGTTATCGATATCGAGCGGGGCTTCGCTTTCGCCCTGCGCCTGTCCGATCAGCTGGTCGGACGTGAACTCTTCGCGCGGAATATCGTCAGGCTCGCCTCTGTCGCCGCCATCATCCTCGCGTGATACCGCTCCTGCTTCGAGCAGCGGATTGGCTTCGAGCGCGTCGGCAATAAAGGTCTCGATCTCGAGATTGGAAGCCGCCAGCAGCTTGATCGCCTGCTGCAGCTGCGGCGTCATCACCAATTGCTGCGATTGGCGAAGATCAAGTCTGGGACCGAGCGCCATCAGCTAAATCCTAGAGCGTGAAGCCCTCACCGAGGTAGAGCCGCTTGACGTTTTCGTCTTCGACCAGCGCTTGCGGTGTGCCCGCGAACAGCACCTGCCCGCCATAGATAATGCATGCGCGGTCGACGATATCGAGCGTTTCGCGCACATTGTGGTCGGTGATAAGCACCCCGATCCCGCGATCCTTCAAGTCTTTGACCAGATCGCGGATGTCACTGATCGACAGCGGATCAATGCCCGCAAATGGCTCATCAAGCAGCATGATCGAAGGCTTGGCCGCCAGCGCGCGCGCGATCTCGCAGCGCCGCCGCTCACCACCCGATAGCGCCATTGCCGGGCTTTCGCGCAGCCGCGTCAAGCCAAACTCGCCGAGCAGCCGCTCCAGCTCATCAGCACGGGTATCGGCGTCAGGCTCAACCATCTCGAGCACGCAATTGATATTCTGTTCGACTGTCATTCCGCGAAAGATGCTGGTTTCCTGCGGCAGATAGCCAAGGCCGAGGATCGCGCGGCGATACATTGGCAGCGCGGTCACATCCTCGCCATCCATCAGGATACGGCCGGAATCGGGCTTCACCAGACCCATGATCGAATAGAAGCAGGTCGTCTTACCCGCCCCGTTCGGTCCCAGCAGGCCGAGCACTTCACCTTTGCCGACAGTCAGCGAGATGTCAGTGAGTACGGCGCGCTTGTCGTAGCTCTTGGCGATTGAGATGACTTCCAGCCCGCCATCGGGCAGCGGCGCACTGGCGCTCGCCGGGCCCGAGTCGGAAGTGGCGGCGGTGTCGTCGAGGGTTGATGTTTCGCTCATACTGCAAGCATTAGCATTGTCACCGGCACAGAAAAGGGCGTCATCACCCAATTTGGCAAGATTTTTGCTTTGGCGGCATAATCCGGCATTCGATCAAGGCCTTCTGGCCTGCGGAGTGATCACGTGGCGGCCATTGGCGGGCCGCATCGCATCTCAAGGAATGCAACAAAAAACTAACTTGGTTACGAAGCTTGCAACATTCGAAGCTCTTTGAGATACTCCTGACCGAACGACAAACCGTTGGGGAGCGGATGAATGAACGAGCTGTCACAGCAGCATGATGTAGCCGGGAAAACGCGCGATTGGCGCAAGTCGATGAGCGACCATGTCGCCTGGGCTTTGCTGGTTTACACCACCATTCAGATTTTCGCGACGGTTAAGGCGCTGGCCAACGGCACTTCGTCGATCCTGCCCTATGTCGCGCTGGTCGTTCTGGTCGCGGCGATCATTCCGGCCTGCCGCTGGTTTGAGAAGCGCTGGTCGCATCTCTCCGACGATCAGGCTTCGGATGAATCCTATGCCAGTGCATTCCGGCGTGACCTGACCGGCCTTTGGGTTCTGGCCATTGTGCTGCCGCTCGCTTTGACCGGCATTTTCAAGGCCGTCCTTTAAGCTTTAGCCCGCGCAATTGCTTCTTCGACAATGCGGCGCGCTTCGGCGCGGTCGCCCCATTTGCCAATCCGCACCCACTTTTCCGCTTCAAGATCCTTGTAGTGGGTAAAGAAGTGCTCGATCTGCTGCATGATGATTGACGGCAAGTCCTTCGTCTCGCCGACATCCGAATAATACGGGAATGTCGTGTCGACCGGCACGCAAACCAGTTTCTCATCGCCGCCATGCTCGTCTTCCAGGTTGAGCACGCCGATCGGACGCGAGCGGACGACGCATCCGGGGATGAAAGGCGAGCGCGCAATCACCAGCGCATCGAGCGGATCGCCGTCAGGTGAAAGCGTGTGCGGAACAAATCCGTAATTGGCCGGATAGCGCATTGGTGTGTGCAGAATGCGGTCAACGAACAGCGCGCCGCTTGCCTTGTCGAATTCGTATTTGACCGGCTCACCGCCCGTCGGGACTTCGATAATGACGTTGAGGTCGTCGGGCGGATTGCTGCCTGTCGGGATCATGTCGATGCGCATAAGAGGTTCCTGCTCGTTGTCTGGCCCTCTCCCCAAAAGGCGTGTGGCAGGCCGTTAGCGATCTTGGGTTGTTGCGGCAAGATCGTGAGTGCCCTAATCGCGCCTCAGAGATAGGACAGGCATGAGCAAGAACACACCTAAAGCCATTCGCGGCACACAGGACATTTTCGGCGCCGATGCGGAGGCTTTCGCCTTTGTGGTCGAAACCTTTGAGCGGGTGCGCAAGCTCTACCGCTTTCGCCGCGCCGAATTTCCGGTTTTCGAAAAGACTGAAGTGTTTGCCCGCTCGCTGGGCGAGACGACCGATGTTGTCTCCAAAGAGATGTATTCCTTCGAGGATCGCGGCGGGGATTCGCTCACCTTGCGCCCCGAATTTACCGCCGGTATCGCGCGCGCTTACCTCACCAATGGCTGGCAGCAACACGCGCCGCTAAAGGTCGCGACGCACGGCCCGCTGTTCCGCTACGAGCGCCCGCAAAAGGGCCGCTATCGCCAGTTCCACCAGATCGATGCGGAGATCATTGGCGCAGCCGAGCCGCAGGCAGATGTCGAGCTGCTCGCCATGGCTGACCAGCTGCTTAAGGAGCTGGGGATCGAAGGTGTGACGCTGCACCTCAATACGCTCGGCGATGCGGCGAGCCGCGATGCGTGGCGCGCGGGCCTGATCGAATATTTCGGCGCGGTGAAGGGCGATCTGTCGGAAGATTCGCAAGAGCGGCTGGAGAAGAACCCGCTTCGCATCCTCGACAGCAAAGACCCGCGCGACAAGGCGTTCCTCGCCGACGCGCCCAAAATCGACCAGTTTCTCTCCGACGAAGCACTGGCGTTCTTCGATGCGGTGACGAGCGGTTTGGATGCGGCTGGAGTGAAATGGAAGCGCGCCGAAGCGCTGGTGCGCGGCCTCGACTATTACCGCCACACCGCGTTCGAGTTCATCCCCGATGAGGGTTCTGCCGCTGCCGATGCACTAGGCGCGCAAAGCACCGTGCTGGGCGGCGGGCGCTATGACGGGCTGATGGAGTCGCTGGGTGGACCCGCGACGCCAGCGGTCGGCTGGGCCGCAGGGATCGAGCGGCTGGCGATGCTGGTGGGGGAGCGGGAAGAGGCTCCTGCAGACGTCATTATCGTTGTCGAGGACGATGGCCGGTTGGACGAGGCAATTGGATTTATGAAGCAGTTGCGTGACACAGGTTTGACCGCTGAAATGATCGCAAGCGGCTCACCGCGCAAACGTTATGACAAAGCTTCGAAGCGCGAGCCGCTCGCGATTCTGTCATTACAGTCGGAGATGAGGCACAGTGTGTCGAGTGATCGCGAAACGCCCGCGAATGTGATCGAAGCACTGCGACGCTATTCTTAGCCACCCCATCGCGTCACCACGGACTTGATCCGGGGTCCAGCTTCTTCCGGCACAGAGCTAAAAGAAGCGGGATCCCGGCGAGCTTATGCATCCGGGGCCGGGATGACGAAGGAAGAACGCTTTCCTACTCATGCCAATCGGCGCTACTAGACCGCACGATGACCAAGCCGAATTTCCACCCCACTATTTCTCACGCTGGACCGTGTAACATGCGGTCCATGTCTCTGATCCAACCCCCAGCCAACCGAGCCTGAACCCACGTGCAAATCCCACTCGAACGCCTTGACCAGATCGCCAACCGCTTCGCCGAGCTCGAAGCGCGGATGGCCTCTGGCACGCTCGAGGGCGACGCCTTCGTGCAGGCGAGCCGCGACTATGCCGAGCTGGAGCCGGTCGCCAGGATCGCCGCGGATGTGAAGGCCATGCGCGGGGAGATAGAGGGGCTGGAGGAGATGCTCGGCGACTCCGAGATGAAGGCGATGGCTGAGGAGGAGCTTGCACAGATCCGCGAGAACCTTCCCGAGAAAGAGCGAGCGCTTGCCGTCGCGCTGCTCCCGCGCGATGCGGCGGATAGCAAGCCTGCCATGCTCGAGATCCGCGCAGGCACTGGCGGGGACGAAGCGGCGCTGTTCGCGGGTGATCTCTACCGCATGTATGAGCGCTTCGCCGCCGAACAGGGCTGGAAGGTCGAGCCGGTCAGCATGAGCGCTTCGGAAGTCGGCGGCTTCAAGGAGATCGTCGCCAATGTCACCGGCAGCGGCGTCTTCGCCAAGCTCAAGTTCGAAAGCGGCGTCCACCGTGTGCAGCGGGTGCCAGTCACCGAAAGCGGCGGGCGTATCCACACCTCTGCGGCGACTGTGGCTGTGCTGCCCGAGCCCGATGATGTCGATGTCCAGATCGATCCGGGTGATCTCAAGATCGACACCTATCGCGCCTCGGGCGCTGGCGGCCAGCACGTCAACACGACCGACAGCGCCATCCGGATCACGCACGAGCCCTCGGGGTTGGTGGTGACCTGTCAGGACGGACGCAGTCAGCACAAGAACCGCGAAAAGGCGATGCAGGTGCTGCGCGCGCGGCTGTTCGAGAAGACCCGCGACGAAGCGCAGGGCGCCGAGGCCGAAGCACGCAAGGCGATGGTCGGCAGCGGCGACCGGTCGGAGCGCATTCGCACCTACAACTTCCCCCAAGGCCGCGTGACCGATCACCGCATCGGGCTGACGCTGCACAAGCTTGAGGAAGTGCTTGCGGGGCCGGGTCTGGCGGAGCTTGTGAGCGCGCTGATCTCCGAAGATGAGGGCAAGCGGCTGGCGGCGCTGTCTGAATGAGCGTTGGCGACGCGATCCGCGAAGCCGCGTCCCGCCTCGCCGCCGTCAGCGACACAGCTCGGCTCGATGCCGAATTGCTGATGGCGCATGCACTCCGGGCGAGCCGCTCCGACATGCTGATCCGGCATATGACTGATCCTGCGCCAGAGGCATTTGCAGCTCTGTTCGAGCGCCGTGTCGCACACGAACCGGTCGCGCACATAACCGGCATTCAGGAGTTCTACTGCCGCCCGTTCAAGGTCTCGCGCGACGTCCTGATCCCTCGAGGAGACAGTGAGACGCTGATCGAAGCGGCGCTGGAACTTGCGCCGGATGCCGGGCGCATTCTCGACCTTGGCACGGGTTCAGGGGCCTTGCTCGTTACCGCGCTGCTCGAGCTGCCAGAGGCGATGGGCGTGGGTATCGACGCCTCACCAAGCGCGCTTGAAATGGCGATAGCCAATGCGCGGGCGCTCGGTCTGGACGAGGATAAAGCGCAGTTCCAAAGTGGCGATTGGCGACAGGCGGGCTGGTCGGACGGCCTCGGTCAATTCGACCTTATCCTGTGCAACCCGCCCTATGTCGAAGAGGATGCCGCGCTCGATCCGCAAGTGCGCGATTTCGAACCTGCAGAAGCGCTGTTTGCCGGACCAGAGGGCTTGGATGACTACCGGGCACTCGTCCCACAACTTCGCGGATTGATGCGTGAAGACGGCACCGCCATCCTCGAAATCGGTTCCGATCAGGCCGAGGCCGTCATGCAAATCGCGCGCGCACACGGATTCACGGTCGAAATCCGCCATGATCTGGCAAAAAGGCCACGCGCGCTGGTTCTTCACTAGTCAAAACACTTGCAGGGGTTGGCAAAACCATTTCGGCTCGCTACCTCCGAATCAGACCTGTCGAACCTCCCTTGGATGTTTGTTCGGTAAGGTCAGCTCCGAACTTCCATCTGATTTGGCCGAGTGGGTCACACCCTTGGTCTGTGCTGGACGGATATGTTTGCAATTTCGCAGGCAGGGTCTGAGAGAGACCCGAATAACGGAGTCAATGGGCTGGATGAGCGCACCGATTGAAAACGCGCTTTGGCCACGGATGAGGACAATTCTCCTTTGAATAACAATCGCAATAATCGTCGCCGCGGTCGCGGAAATCGCCAGCAAGGCGGCGGCAACAACCAGAACCGGATCGACAGCCGCGCTCGCGGCAATGCGCCGCAACTCCTCGACAAGTACAAGAAGCTTGCCCAGGACGCTCAGCACAATGGTGACAGGGTTCAGGCCGAATATTACCTGCAATTTGCGGACCACTATTTCCGTGTAATCGCCGACAATAAGGCGCGTCAGGACGAAGCTCGGGCCAAGCGCGGCGACGATCGCGGCCCGGATCGCGGTCAATCAGGCGATGAAGGCGATGATGAAGACGGCGACAATCGCCGCAAGAACAACAATCGCCGCCCACGCGGGCGCCGCGATGATCAGGACAATGCGCCTGCATCGGAAGGCGAAGCTGGTGTCGAAGGTGAAACCGCAGATGCTGGCGAAGAGCCTGCGAAGCCCCGTCGGCGCCCGCGCAAGGCAGATGCGGACGATCAGGGCGAAAAGCCCCGCCGTAAGCCGCGCAGCAACAGCCGCTCACGCAGCGATAGCGACGCAGCGGGATCAGGCGAGATCGACTCGTCTGTTTTGCCACCTGCAATTGGCGGTGATGACAGTCCCAAGACTCCGGATTCCGACGACAATCTCGAAACGGTTGGCTAGTCAGCAAGCCTGACACGGGCTGATGAAGGACCGGACCGATGGCAAATGAAACGGTCGAAGCAGAATCCGGTGTCGCGGTCGCCGGTGTCCTGACCCTGCGCATAGGGCAAGTGGCCACAATTGCGCAGACGCGGCCCGGCCTGACCTCGCTGCTGCTTGGGCTGCTTGCCGCATGCGGATACCCCCCGCTTCACGCCTGGTGGATCTCGCTTCCTGCGCTAGCCCTGTTTGTCGCGCACCTGCACAGGGCGCCCAATTGGCGAACGGCACTGTGGAGCGGCTGGGTGTTTGGCTGGGCGCATCTCACGCTCGCCAATAACTGGATCGCAACCGCCTTTACCTATCAGGCCGAAATGCCGGCGATGCTGGGCTGGGCTGCGGTGCCGCTGCTCTGCATCTATCTGGCAGTCTATCCAGCGCTGGCGGCGCTGGCCGCGCATCTGACAGGCCGCAAACTGCCGCCGCTTGCCTTTGGCGCATTGTTTGCCAGCGCATGGATCGTAACCGAATGGCTGCGCAGCTGGGTTTTCACCGGCTATCCTTGGCCTCCGCTCGGGCTGATGCTGCTGGGCGGTTGGGACGTGCCGGGGATTGCGAGCCTGTTGCCATGGCTTGGCACCTACGCGCTTTCCGGACTGGCTATTATAATCGCTGGCCTGCTGTGGGCCTTCGCCAACAGAGGGCGCTGGTGGCTTCTTTCGCTCCCGATCTTTGCTGCGCTCATCGCGCTGGCAATGACGTTGAACCAGGGTCGGGATTCCGGTGGCAGCATTCGCTACACCCTGATCCAGCCACTGATCCCGCAGGGCGAGATCAATGACGGCTCGAAATTCGAAGAGCAGTTCCTGCGCACCGCGAGCCTGACAATGGAAAACCGCGACCAATCGCGTTTAGTCCTGTGGCCCGAAAGCTCGATCCCCTACTTTCTCGAGGATGGCTATCCGGAGCGGTATTACGAGCTGACAACCTACGGGTTTGATCCGCAGGTCGCGCGTGAGCGCATCGGGACGGTGATCGGGTCAGACTCTACGCTCCTGCTGGGTGTCGTAAACCTCAACATCGGAGAGCGCGCTAATGGCACCCTGGGTGCTGTCACCGCGCGCAACTCAGTGCTCGGGCTGAATGGTGAAGGCGAGATCACCCACCATTATGCCAAGTCGCATCTGGTACCCTATGGCGAGTATCTGCCAATGGAATGGCTGCTCGAGCCGCTAGGGCTTTCGCGTCTTACCGCTGGCGGTATCCCCTACGATCCCGGCCCCGGTCCGCAGACGCTCGATCTTGGCGAGCATGGGCGGGCTGGCATCCAGATTTGCTACGAGATCGTCTTTTCGGGTCAGGTCGTGGATCGCGGCAACCGCCCGGATTATCTCTTCAACCCGTCCAATGATGGCTGGTTCGGGACTTGGGGTCCTCCGCAGCATCTGGCGCAGGCACGCATGCGTGCGATCGAGGAGGGCCTGCCGGTCCTGCGTTCGACCACCACCGGGATCAGCGCGGTAATTGATGCGGATGGGGTCGTGCAGGGGAGCATTGCAACCGGCGAGGCCGATAAACTCGAAGGCGTCATACCCGCAGCCAAGCCGCCCACCTTGTTTGCGCGATGGGGCAACGCATTGCCACTCGCATGGGCTGCATTGCTAGCGCTTCTGGGTCTCGGCCTACCGAGATTGCTTGCGCTGCGAAGCGAGCGCGGCTAGGGCGCAAGCTGACAGATATAAAGGTTTCCTTATGTCTAAATAAGGACGCCAGCCATTAGACAGCGAAAGCTCCGGAGACGACATGCGTAACGACTATCTCTTCACTTCCGAAAGCGTTTCCGAAGGGCATCCCGACAAGGTTTCCGACCAGATTTCAGATGCGATTGTCGATCTGATGCTGTCGAAAGACTCCGAAGCGCGTGTCGCTTGCGAGACGATGACGACAACCCAGCGCGTAATCCTTTCCGGCGAAATCCGCTGCGCGCCGATGTATGACGAAAACAACGAAGAGTGGGCCGTCAATGGCGGCTGGGCTCCGGGCGCGAAAGAAGAGATCGAGCAAGCGGTGCGCTTGACCGTGCGCGATATCGGCTATGAGCAGGACGGCTTTCACTGGAAGACGCTGACCTTCGAAAATCACCTTCACGGTCAGTCGGCTCACATTGCGCAAGGCGTTGATGCGGGCGCGGAAGGCTCGAACAAGGATGAGGGCGCGGGTGATCAGGGCATCATGTTCGGCTTTGCCTGCGACGAAACGCCAGACCTGATGCCGGCGACCCTCGACTACAGTCACAAGATTCTCGCGCAAATGGCTGAGGATCGCCATTCGGGCAAAGCGCCTTTTCTTGAACCCGATGCCAAGAGCCAGGTGACCCTGCGCTACAAGGACGGCAAGCCGGTGGCCTGCACCGCTCTGGTCGTTTCGACCCAGCACGCAGAAGGCTATGACGATGGCGAGAAAGAAGCCGAGCTGCACAACTACGTCAAAGGCGTGGTGGCAGGCATCCTGCCAGACGGCTTCATCTCGCAAGAGACACAGTGGCACATCAACCCCACCGGCAGCTTTGTCATTGGCGGGCCTGACGGTGACGCTGGCCTGACGGGCCGCAAGATCATCGTGGATACCTATGGCGGCGCATCGCCCCATGGCGGCGGCGCGTTCAGCGGCAAAGACCCGACCAAGGTTGATCGCAGCGCGGCCTATATCACGCGCTACCTCGCCAAGAATGTCGTGGCCGCTGGCCTCGCCACGCGCTGCACCATCCAGATCGCCTACGCTATCGGTGTCAGCGAGCCGCTCTCGCTCTATGTCGACACCCATGGCACCGCTGCCGAAGGCGTAACCGATGCAGGGCTTGAACAAGCGATTGCCTCAATCGGCAAACTTGGCGGATTGACCCCGCGCGGCATCCGCACGCATCTCGGCCTTAACAAGCCGATCTATCGCAAGAGCGCGGCCTATGGTCACTTTGGCCGGACCGCCGACGGCGATTTCTTCCCGTGGGAGCGCACGGATTTGGTCGAAGAATTGAAGGCAGCTATCGCCTGACATGATAAGGCGTCGCAAATGGTGACGCTCGATCATCCTCAAAGCCGCATCATCGAGCTGGACGCTTTGCGCGGACTGGCGGTGATCGGCATTGTGCTGATGAACGTCTATGCCTTCGCGTTGCCTTCGCAGGCCTATTACAATCCGGCCGCATGGGGGATGGAGACGCAGCTTGACCGCCTCGTCTGGACCGCGAGCTTTGTCTTTGTGGAAGACAAGTTTCGCACTCTGTTTGCGATCCTGTTCGGCGCTGGGTGCCTGATCCTGATTGAACGGTCAGGCGAAAAACCATGGCGAGCCCATTTCGCGCGTATGGGGGTGCTGTTCCTGATCGGTGTCGCGCATTCCATCCTGCTTGCGAGCAACGATATCCTGCGCGTCTATGCCCTGTGCGGCTTGGCTCTGCCCCTGCTCGCGCATCTGAGCCACCGCGCGCTCTATGCTATCGCGATTGGACTGGTTGCGGTGCATGTGGGCGGCGGGATCGTGGCATTCGGCGGTGCGGTGGTGGATTTCTACGCGGGCCGGACTGGCACAGATGCCGCGCTGTTCGCAGAGCGGAGTTTCGGAACCAATGAACCGGCTATCCGCGCCGCGCTCGAACAGGGGCGGGAGGGATTGGTCGAGCGGGCCGTAAGGCGCGCGGCTGAATTGCCGCAACAGCTGCGCATTCTCCTCCTCGCGGTGCCGCTGAACCTTGCTGGCATCGCCCTTGGCATGGCCATGTGGAAAGACCGGATGCTGGCGCGCGAATGGCGAACCTTCCGGCTGCAAAGGCTGGCAGCGATTTGCGCTGTTATCGCAGTTCCAGCTTTGTTGGTGCTGGCCAACTGGACCGCGACCAACGGCTTTCCCGGAGCGCTTGCCGGAGCGGCCGGACTGGTCCTCTCCGCGCCCTTCGATACATTGTTGGGCCTTGCCTATGCGGCGCTGGGGATCGCTTTTTTCACTTCAGGTGGAGCGATTACACAGGCGCTGTCAAAGGTCGGCAGAATGGCGCTCACCAACTATCTGTTGAGCTCGCTGGTCCTCGCCGCACTCTTCGCCAGTTGGGGGTTGGGCCTGTTTGGAGAATTGAGCCGCAGCACCGCGCTTGCGTTCGGCTTTGTCCCGATAGCCGCAATGCTGATCTGGTCGCCGCTCTGGCTGAGCCAGTTCTCGCAAGGACCGTTCGAACGGCTCTGGCGGGCGATGACGCGGCTGCTTTCCTAGCCGTCTTCGCCCAGCATTGGGGAGGGGCGGTCGAGTGCAAGCTCCGCATCGGAAAAGGTGAAGGGGCTGCGCACACCCGGCATTCCGCCCAAATCCACACGCAGTCCGCGCGCGAGTACTTGAGGGTCGGCAAACACCTCGTCGAGATTGTTGATCGGCCCTGCCGGGACACCGTGTGCAGCACAAGCTTTAAGCAATGCAGCCTTGGTCCAGACTGAGGTCGTCTTGGCAATCTCTGCATCCAGCGCGGCGGCATTTTCAACCCGGCCGGCATTGCTGGCAAAGCGGGGGTCCGATGTCAGGTCCGCGCGGTCGAGCATCTCCACCATCTTCACAAACAGGCGATCATTCGCTGGCGCGAGGATCACATGGCCGTCTGTCACCGGAAACACGCCATAGGGCGCAACCTGCGCATGAGCATTGCCCATTCGCGGCGGGTTCTCGCCAGTGGTGAAGTGGTAACTCGCCTGATTGGCCAGAAGCGCCACCGAACAATCGAGCAGCGACATATCGACATGCTGCCCTTTGCCCGTGCGCCCGCGTTGGATCAGCGCAGCCTGTATGGCATTGGCCGAATAGACACCGGTTGTGAGGTCAGAGATCGATATGCCCATCTTGACCGGCACGCTGTCGGGCTCGCCAGTGATCGACATAAAGCCGCTCATGCCCTGAATGACGAAGTCGTACCCAGCCTCTTTCGCGCGCGGGCCGGTCTGCCCGAAACCGGTGATCGAGCAATAGACGAGCGCGGGGTTGGCCGGCCCGAGCGCCGCGTAATCGAGGCCGAATTTGGCAAGGCCACCGGTCTTGAAATTCTCGATCAACACGTCGGCATCGCGCGCCAGCTCGCGCACCCGTTCAAGATCATCGGGATTGCCGAAATCCGCGACAATGCTGCGCTTGCCCCGATTGGCCGCGTGGTAATAGGCGGCCTCGCGGTGGGTTTTGCCGTCAGCATCTGTCCGCTCCACCCAAGGCGGTCCCCATGCGCGTGTGCCGTCGCCTTCGGGGCTCTCCACCTTGATCACGTCTGCGCCAAGATCGGAGAGGATTTGCCCCGCCCACGGTCCCGCCAGCACCCGCGCCAGTTCGAGCACGCGAATGCCTGCGAGCGGCGCGTTCGGGTTGCGGGGCTTATCCAGCCATATAGCGGTCATACTGAAGCTCAGGCCGTTTCCAGCGCCACTTCATATTGCGCCGAGGTGCTCGCAGCGATCTCATCCTCGGTCACGCCCGGCGCCAGTTCGATCAGGCGAAACGGGTTGTCATGATCCTTGCGGTGGAACACGCCGAGATTGGTGATGATCATGTCCACCACGCCAGCGCCTGTCAGCGGGAGCGAGCATTCGGGAATGAACTTTGGCGAACCATCCTTGGCGGTGTGATCCATCACGACGATGATCTTCTTGACGCCTGCGACAAGGTCCATCGCGCCGCCCATGCCCTTGATCATCTTGCCGGGGATCATCCAGTTGGCGATGTCGCCGTTCTGAGCCACTTCCATCGCGCCGAGCACGGTGAGGTCGATATGCCCGCCGCGGATCATCGAAAAGCTGGTTGCACTGTCGAAATAGGCGCTGTGCGGCAGCTCGCTGATCGTCTGCTTGCCAGCATTGATAAGGTCGGGATCCTCTTCGCCCTCATAGGGGAAGGGGCCGATGCCTAGCATCCCGTTCTCGCTTTGCAGCGTCACCAGCATGCCTGCAGGAATGTGGTTCGCGACCAACGTCGGGATGCCGATGCCGAGATTGACGTAATAGCCATCCTCCAGCTCTTTCGCAGCGCGCGCGGCCATCTGGTCGCGGGTCCAGCCTTTGGGGTCAGTCATGCTTACGGCCTTTCGGGCAAAAGGGGCGTGGGGATGATAAACCATCCGTTGCCGATCATCGGTTGAAGCGAAAACGCATCATCGGGATTGAGAAGATAGTCGAACAGCTCATGAAAATCAGAGCGTGTATCGCCTGCAATTGCGACGAGGCAGGACGTGCCGGCCAGCCCGTCTCGCAAGGTCTGTTTGCGATCATCCGGATCGCCCATCAACAGCAGTTGATCGCCGCCGGACAGATCTAGACCCGAGCGAGTTAGAGCAGCACGCACGGCTCCTTCGGCATCGCGTGATTCGCGGGAAATCCACGCAATCGCGATACCCTGCGCGCGCATCTGGGCGAGTTTCACGCCCAAGGCCGAAGGTGCGCTCAGAGGCCCAGAGAGGTCGAGGTCTTCGCCTTCCGGGTCGAGGTCGATCAGAACGGTGGGCACTTCGCCAGCGCAATCGACTCGGGTCGGGCGCAGCGACGTCGGGTCGCGCAGCATGGCGGAAGTGCGTCCTTCCTGACCCGCTGCAAATTCTGGCGCGGTTGCATAGCTCACCAGCGGATCGAACAGGGTTGCGACGATGGGTGAAGGTGAGGGTGAACGCGGAATAGGCGCGCTGGATGGGGCCGCTTCCGGCGCGGCTGGTGCCGGAGCGGGCGCTGGAGCCGCGACAGGCTCAGCAACCGGCGTCTCAATTTCGGCCATCGCGAGCCTCGTTGGTGTCTCCTCCGAGGCGCTCGGATCCGGCGCCGCTTCGACTTCCGGAACTGCGGGCGGCGCAGGCTCTTCGGGTAGCGAGGCGACCAGGACCGGTGCAGGTTCAGGAGCGCTCTCAGCAGGTTCTTCCGGCAGTGACGCTACTAAAACGGGAGCAGTTGCCGCTGGCGCCGGTTCGTCAAACTCGGAAGCGATTTCGGGCAGGTCGGTGGTAGTCGGTGCTTCAACAACGCTTGGCGCGGGCGCTTCACTGACGGGTTCAGTTTGAGTCGGTTGGGCAGGTTCTTGCTCGGCAGCGGCTGCTACCTCTTCAATAGCAGGAGCCTGAGGCTCAGGCTCGGGCACAGCTTCGGGAGTGGGTGGTGCGACCTCTGGTTCTGGTGCAACCTCCACATTGGCCTCTGCTTGGCCCTCGGCAGCGCTCTCTGCAATGGCAGCCTGAACTTCCGGAGAGGGTTCTGGAACCGGTGCTGGCGTCGGAGTGGTTGCCGTGGAGACTTGCGCTGGAACACTTTCAGCTGTCTCCGATTGCGTTTGGCTATCGGCGGTTTCGCCAGGGCGCGATTGTGTCATCAACCCGCCAGCCGCAATCGGAACAATCGCCGCGACACAGCCTTGCAAAGCGATCGCCGCGCTTGATGCGGCGAAAATCTTGAATGCCTGCTCTTTCTTCATAGAGATTCTTATGCCTCTGCTTTTTCACGCACTGTGCGGAATTCGATTTTCTTGTCGTAAGGCGCGCCCAGGATCATCCGGTTCACGAAAACACCGGGCAGGTGGATCTCATCCGCTTCCAAAGCGCCTGCCGGAACGATCTCCTCGACCTCGGCGATACAAACCTTGCCGCAGGTTGCCGCTGGCTGGTTGAAATTGCGCGCCGTCTTGCGGAAGATCAGGTTGCCGGTCTCGTCCGCTTTCCATGCCTTGATGATGGCCAGATCGGCAAAGATCCCGCGCTCAAGGATGTAGGTCGAGGTGACGCCGTCCTGATCGGGGAAGTCCATATGCTCCTTGCCCTCAGCGACCTGCGTTCCGACGCCAGTTTTGGTGTAGAAGCCCGGAATGCCCGCGCCGCCCGCGCGCATCCGCTCTGCCAGCGTGCCTTGCGGGCAGAACTCGACTTCTAACTCGCCAGCGAGGAACTGCCGTTCAAATTCCTTGTTTTCGCCGACATAGGAGCTGATCATCTTCTTGACCTGACGGGTGCGCAGCAGCTTGCCGATCCCTTCATTGTCGATCCCGGCATTGTTGCTGGCAAAGGTGAGGCCGGTCACGCCGCTATCGCGGATCGCATCGAGAAGGCGTTCAGGAATCCCGCAGAGCCCGAAACCGCCTGCGGCGATAAGCAGGTCATTCGCAATTACGCCATCGAGCGCGGCGGCGGCAGTGGGATAAATCTTCGACATAAAAGCTCAGCCTGTTTCTAGCCTGGGTAATGTGGAGCAACGGCGGTACGACCCGACCGCCTGCGCTAGAGATTAGTCGCTTGTTTTGCCCGTGTCACCCATTGGCGATACAGGTTTCGGTGACCGCGCCTCGGGTGCTGCATTGCAGCATTCCGCCGCGCAATTTTCGTTCGACTGTGCTATTTTGGAGGAGTTCTTGTGGATGAAGTTTAATCTAAATCCCTAAAAATGAGTTACTTACAGACATTTGATTGCGTGTTTTGCAACTCATTATGATTATTTCGCACTTGCAAAATTTCGAGTCGTCGTCCATTTCTTGCCCTGCCTAACAGGCATCCTCTCCCAAACTTTTCCAGCCCGGCCTCCTGAAAATGGTGTGCCGGGCTTTTTTTCTTACCCGCGCAATTTGCGGCGCAAAGGCCGTGCGGCTGCCGAGGCATTACGAGAAGATGAAGTCTGCACCCGCGCAAACACGGGTTTGCAATCATCCGGCGCTCTCCTTAGCTATTGGATCGAGAAATTTTTCCATTCGATCCGTTAGGGAGTCCTCATGGCTGAAGCCAAACCTGCCTCATCCAGCCGAACGGCACGCTTGCAGGTTGCACCTGCCCGGCAGGAGGAATCCGGTCAGGGCATCGCGCGCATGCCGCGTTCGGCCTTTCAGGCACTGGGCATAACCGAAGGCGATATCGTTGAAATCGCTGGCAAGCGGACCACCGCAGCCGTGGCGATGACCGCTTATGAGGAAGATGACACGCTGGATGTAGTCCGGCTCGATGGTCTCCAACGCGGTAATGCCGAAGCGGGATCGGGCGAGCATGTTGACATCACGGCTGCCAAATCGCGCCCTGCCACGCGGGTCGTGTTTGCGCCCGCCCAGCGTGAAATGCGGCTTCAAGGTCCGACCCAGGCGCTCAAGCGGAATTTCTTCAAGCGCCCTCTGGTGGCTGGCGATCTGGTGGCGACAACCGGTCAGCAGCCGGTGCAGAATATGCCGTCCGATGTGCGCCAATTGCTGCGCGCCCCGGCCTATGCGCTGACCCAGATCCGCCTTGCTGTGCATTCGACCAACCCCAAGGGGATCGTCCATATCGACGAGAACACCGAGGTCGAACTCCGCACCGAATTCGAAGAAGAGCGCGATGGCCGCGCGGTCGTCAATTACGACGATGTCGGCGGGATGAAGGACACCATCCAGCAATTGCGCGAGATGGTCGAATTGCCGCTGCGTTATCCTGAGCTGTTTACCCGGCTTGGCGTGGATCCGCCCAAAGGTGTGCTGCTCCACGGCCCTCCTGGCACCGGCAAGACCCGGCTCGCGCAGGCAGTCGCCAATGAAAGCGATGCTGAGTTTTTCACCATCAACGGCCCCGAGATTATGGGTTCGGGTTATGGCGAAAGCGAAAAACGGCTGCGCGAAGTGTTCGAAGAGGCGACCCGTGTCGCACCTGCAATCGTCTTTATCGACGAGATCGATTCGATTGCGCCAAAACGCAGCGGAGTGCCGGGCGAGGCGGAAAAGCGGCTTGTCGCGCAGCTTCTTACTTTGATGGACGGGCTGGAAGCCCGCGCCAATCTGGTGGTAATCGCCGCGACCAACCGGCCAGATGCAATTGACGAGGCGCTTCGCCGTCCGGGCCGTTTCGACCGTGAGATCGTCATCGGCGTTCCCGATCAGGGCGGCCGGCGCGAGGTTCTCGCTATTCATATGCGCGGTATGCCGCTCGAAGAAGCGGTCGACATCGACGAACTGGCGCGTGTCACCCACGGCTTTGTCGGCGCGGATATTGCGGCGCTTGCCCGCGAAGCTGCAATTGATGCGGTGCGGCGGATCATGCCGCGCCTCGACCTGAGCGAACGCGAGATCCCGCAAGACGTGCTCGAAGACCTATGCGTGACCCGCGACGATTTCTTCTCGGCGCTCAAACGCATCCAGCCCTCCGCCATGCGCGAAGTCATGGTGCAGATGCCCAATGTCGGCTGGGACGATATTGGCGGCGTCGCCGATGCCATCGACAAGCTCAAAGAGGGGATCGAACTCCCGCTTAAGAATGCTGATGCGTTTCGCCGTCTGGGCATTCGCCCGGCCAAGGGTTTCCTGCTCTATGGCCCGCCCGGCACCGGCAAGACCTTGCTGGCAAAGGCGGTCGCCAAAGAGGCCGAGGCGAACTTCATCTCCATGAAAAGTTCCGACCTTCTGTCCAAATGGTACGGCGAGAGCGAGCAGCAGATCGCGCGGCTGTTTGCCCGCGCCCGCGCGGTTGCGCCCTGCGTGCTTTTTATAGACGAGATCGACAGTCTGGTTCCCGCGCGCGGCTCAGGCCAGGGCGAACCGCAAGTCACTGGCCGCGTGGTCAACACGATCCTTGCCGAAATGGACGGGCTCGAAGAGTTGCAATCGGTGATTGTCATCGGCGCGACCAACCGGCCTGCTCTCATGGACCCGGCACTGCTTCGACCGGGCCGATTTGACGAGCTGGTCTATGTGGGTACGCCCGACAAGGAGGGCCGCGAGCACATTCTTGGCATTCACACCGACAATATGCCGCTTGCGAGCAATGTGGATCTTGGTGAAATCGCCGCGAAGACCGAACGCTTCACCGGCGCCGACCTCGAAGACGTTGTCCGCCGCGCAGGGCTTGGCGCCTTGCGGCGAATGGGAGGCGATGTGGCTGCGGTCGAGATGCAGGATTTCGAAGACGCGCTCGAAGACAGCCGCGCCACCGTCACGCCGCGCATGGAAGCCGAATATCGCAAACTGCGCGGCGAACTGAAAAAGCGCGCGGCAGAGGCCAATCCGATCGGATTCTTTGCACCTGACACGCTGGAGCCGACGCGGGCGAAGAAGCACGAGTGAATTTGCGCAAGATCGGCAGTTAGAACCGCCTGATCGCAATGACGCTTGCAATCGCTAACGCAGCGAGTGCGATGGCTATTGCCCCAAAGACCGCCACGCTTTGTTCATGGAAAACGGTTGCAGTGACGGGGTCAAAGTATCGGCCCGCTTCATTGTAAGGCAGGCTGCGTCTGGCATTCCAAAGCCCCGCACAGATGATCGCGCCGACCATGCAGATGGCGCTCAACATGCGGAGCAGCCAGCGTATCAATGCGCGGCGTCCCAGCTCATCCCTGTCCCGATGTCGACCGCGAGCGGGACGTCGATTGTGACCGCTGGAAGCGCGGCTTCGGCCATCACGCGCTCGATTACAGGAGAAGCTTGGGCAACGTCACCTTCGGGCAGTTCGAACACGAGTTCATCGTGGACCTGCAAGAGCATGCGCACATCGTTCAGTCCGGCATCGCGCAACGCCGGAAGCATCCGCACCATTGCGCGTTTGATGATGTCGGCGCTGGTGCCCTGGATCGGCGCGTTGATCGCCGCCCGCTCTGAACCTTGGCGCTCGGCCTGGTTCTTGGACTTGATCCGCGGGAACCACGTTTTGCGTCCGAACAGCGTCTCTGAATAACCGCGCTCGCCGACCGTTTCGAGCGTCTCCTGAATGTAGCGCTGGATGCCGGGGAAGCGCTGGAAATAAGTGTCGATCATGGCCTGCGCTTCATCAGGTTCGACCTCGAGCCGGCCCGCGAGACCCCAACGCGAGATGCCATAGAGGATCGCAAAGTTGATCGTCTTGGCCTGCGCGCGGGTGTCGCGGGTGACTTCGCCGAACATCTCTTTTGCGGTGCGCGCGTGGATGTCTTCGCCATTGGCAAAGGCCTCCTTGAGCGTTCCCACATCGGCCATGTGAGCCGCCAGCCGCAATTCGATCTGGCTGTAATCCGCCGCGAGCAGGACATTGCCGCTTTCGGGCACAAAAGCTTCGCGGATTGTGCGTCCGATGGCGGTTCGGATCGGAATGTTTTGCAAGTTCGGATCGGTTGAGGACAGGCGCCCGGTCTGCGCGCCGACCAGCGAATAGCTCGTATGGACGCGGCCCGTGTTCGGATTGATCTGGGCCTGCAGCGCGTCGGTATAGGTCGATTTGAGCTTCGACAGGTGCCGCCATTCGAGCACCTTCTTGGAAATACCGGCCGCTTGCGGGTCGGCGCTCAGCTTTTCCAATGTCGATTGGTCGGTGGAGTACTGGCCACTCTTGCCTTTCTTGCCGCCCTTGAAGCCCATTTTGTCGAACAGGATCTCGCCGAGCTGCTTGGGTGAGCCGATAGCGAATTCTTGCCCGGCGATTGCGTGGATTTCCTTCTCCAGCCCGGCGGTTGTGGTGGCAAATTCTTCCGAAAGCCGTGCGAGCTGGGCGCGGTCAACCTTGATGCCTTCGCGTTCCATTGCCGCGACAACGGGGATCAGCGGGCGATCAACGCGTTCGTAGATTTTGGTGCCGCCTTCTTCGACAAGGCGCGGTTTGAGGTGCCGGTAGAGCCGCAAAGTGACATCGGCGTCCTCGGCGGCATATTCGGTCGCGCGGTCCAGCGGTACTTCGCCAAAGGGGATCGCCTTTTTGCCGGTCCCGCAGACTTCCTTGAAGGACAGCGGCGTGTGGCCAAGGTGGCGCTCGGACAATTCGTCCATACCATGCCCGCCTCCCATGCCTTCGCCGCGCCCTGCATCGAGGTCAAAGCTCGTCACCATCGTGTCTTCGATTGGCGAGACAGTGACCCCGACACGCGCGAGCACGTTGAGATCGTATTTGCCGTTCTGGAAAACCTTGAGCACGCTATCATCGGCGAGCATCGGCTTGAGCGCGGCGAGCGCGTCTTCGGTCGCAATCTGCTCGGGTGTTTCGGAGAGCAGATCGGTCCCGCCATGCGCGAGCGGGATGTAGCACGCAACGTTGGGGCCAAGCGCGAGGCTGATGCCGACCAGATCGGCCTGCATCGCATCGAGCGAGGAGGTTTCGGTATCGACCGCCACCAACCGCGCCGCTGTTGCCCGCGTCACCCAATGTTCGAGCCGTTCGAGCGACTGCACCGTCTCGTAAGCGCTGCGATCCAGTTTGGGCATTTCAGGAATCGGCTGGCGGTTGCCTTCTTCGCTGCCCGTATCGCCCGCTTTGTCAGCCTTGGCCGGGTTGAGATTGTTGGCACGCTCGGGGCTGCCCGTGCCTGCGCCCAACCGCTTGAGAAGCGAGGTGAAGCCGTGCTTTTCAAGGAAGGCGGCGAGCGGCTCGGGGGGAATACCTTCGATCCGCATCTCGTCGAGCGCGACGGGAAGGTCGCAATCTTCCTTTAGCGTCACCAGCACCCGCGACATTTCGGCATCCTCGCGGCCTTCGAGCAGGCGCTCCTTGAGCTTGGACTTCTTCATATCCGGCGCGGAATCGAGCGCGGCGGTCAGCGATCCATGCTCGGCGATCAGCTTGGAAGCGGTCTTGGGGCCGACGCCGTAGATGCCGGGAATATTATCGACGCTGTCGCCCATCAGTGCGAGCACATCGCCAACCAGATCGGGCGTGACGCCGAACTTTTCTTCGACTTCGGGAATATAGATGCGTGCGCTCTTCATCGTATCGAGCATGTCGATCTTCGCGCCGTTTTCCTCTCCGACAAGCTGCATCAGATCCTTGTCCGAAGACACGATGGTCACATCCCACCCTTCGCGCTGGGCAGCGCGGGCGTAAGAGGCAATGAGGTCGTCGGCTTCGAGCCCCTGCTCCTCGATGCAGGGCAGGCTGAAGGCGCGGGTGGCATCGCGGATCAGCGGGAATTGGGGCCGCAAATCTTCGGGAGCGGGCGGGCGATTGGCCTTGTACTCAGGGTAGATATCGTTGCGGAAACTCTTTGAATCCTTGTCGAGGATCACCGCCAGATGGGTCGGGCCTTCGGCGGCATCCAGATCATCGGCGAGCTTCCATAGCATCGTCGTATAGCCGTAGACCGCGCCCACCGGCGTCCCCTCGGGATCGGTCAGCGGCGGAAGGCGGTGATAGGCCCGAAATATATAGGACGAGCCGTCGACGAGATAGAGGTGCTGCTTCTCACTGGACATAATTGCCTGCTAGCACCCCGAAGCGGGCGGCGTAAGATGAATTGCCCTGCGATTACCGGCTGAATTGACCGCCATAATCATGCGCCGGAACGGGGTGGAAATAAGGCGAGAATGTGGCGATTTACGTCAATTTACTTGCAATGCCACATTTCGGCCATTATTTAAGGCGTCGAAGTCGGGGGTCAAAGCCGGCTTTGGCGCTTGGATCCGAGTAACGGGCCCGACGCGAAAACCATACGCTGAATAAGGAATTCATATTATGCGTAAGATCATTCTTGCCGCTGCTGTTGCAACCTCGGCTCTCGGCCTCGCTGCTTGCGGCGAAACCGCTGACTCGGTCGCCGAAACCGGTGACGCAATGTCGGAAGCTGCCGACACCGCTGTTAACGAAACCGCTGAAGCTGCCGGCGACGCTGCTGAAGCAACTGGCGAAGCTGCTGAAGGCGCTGCTGAAGCTGCAGGCGAAGCTGCTGACACTGTTGTCGAAGCTGCTGAAGGCGCTGCTGCTGAAGCCGAAGCAATGGTTGACGGCGAGTAATTCGCTTCAAGCCAGCTTCAACGCTAGCAAAAAGAAAAGGCGGTGCCGCGAGGCGCCGCCTTTTTCTTTGTCCGATTTCCGGAGAGAGCTAGCCGCCGGTTCGCGGAGCGCTTGTCCAGTTCTGCGGTCCATTCTGGCGCGCCCTTGCGCCAAATCCATCATAGAGCGCGCGTGCAATCGCTGCGATGCGGCGCTCGCGAGCACGGCGTGATCCCTGACCCGTCACATAGATCGCAACAGCAATCGCGCGGCCATCAGGCGATTCGATAATGCCGATATCGCTCGACGTGTTGTTAAGCGATCCGGTCTTGTGGCTCACACGGGCCTCTTCGGGCATATTGGCGACAATCCGGCGTTGACCGGTAACGGTCCGGCTCATCGAGCCGAGCAGCACCTGACGGCTCTGCGCGGACAGGAAATCGCCGCGATAGAGGCCATGGAGCAGCCGTGTCATCGCACGCGGAGTTGCCGCATCGCGCGGGTCGATCCAGCTTGCCGGATCATACTCGCCGTCATCACGGACCAGAGTTGCGATGTCGCGGTTGATCGAGAAATCATTGATCCCCTGACGGCGCATCCAGTCATTGACGGCTTCGGGTCCGCCGACAGCTGCGAGCAGCGCGTCGGTTGCCGGATTGCTCGAACGGGTGATCATGATCTCGATCAGATCAATCGCCGGCATATATTCGCCTTCACGCACGGGCGCTGCGGGCGAGGAGAATTTGGCCGACCGCACCGGGATCAGCAGCGGGAATTCCGAAGTGAGCGAATAGTGACCCTGCTCGACCATTTCGAGATAGGTCGCGGCCACTGCGATCTTGCTGGTCGAAGCCATTGGGAACAGCTGGTCGCCCAGCACCATAATCTGCTCACCGGTTGTCATGTCGAGTGCAGCGACGCCGATACGGCCCTGATCGCCATCGGCAAGCTCGGCGATGCGTTGTTCGAAACTGTTTGCGTATATCGCCTCGAACGTTTCGGGCGCGCGCATTTCTGTCCCGAAGGCATCGTCAAAACTGGCCTGAAGCTCGTTCGACTGGGCCTGCGCGGGGATGGCAAACAATGCTGCTAGAGCCGCTATCGGAGCGGCAAAGCGGGCGGTGATTGATGTGCGTTTATCGGGGGCCATCGACAAGTGATACTCCGGGCAGGGTTAGCGCTGGCTTAATTGCCATCTCTACGCATGTGCGATTCACCGCGACAAGCACTCGATTCGCCGCGTGCGGTGAACGGTGCGACAGCCGCGACCGGATTCGCGCCCCACCAGTCGGACGCTACGGAAAATGCCGAAAGCGGCCCGTTTACAGGCTCAACATGCGCATTCGTCGATTTGGCGGTTGTTCGGTGGTTCGCCGCTCTTGACTGGTTTTCGCAAACCGTCAGACAAGAGCGCAATCGCAAGAAACAGGGACTGACATCACTATGAAACGCACCACCTTGCGCGGATCGCGCGCGCTTATCTCCACGATGCTGCTTTCCGGCTCATGCATCGCCATGGCGCAGAGCGCTCCCATCCTGCAGCCCGGCGCTCCCGGACAGGCCAGCCGCACACTGACAGCGGATGAAGCGACCGAGCTTGCCAAGGCGACCTACACCAGCGCGGATGTCGAGTTCATGCAGGGCATGATCGTCCACCATCAGCAAGCCGTCGACATGGCCGAGTTGGTCGCGGATCGCACCAATAACGAGGAAGTGATTACGGTCGCAGGACGCATTCTCTCCAGCCAGGCGGATGAGATTGAGTTCATGACCAACTGGCTTGCCGAGCGCGGCGAGAAGGCGCCGATGGTCGGCCATGGCGACCACAGCACGATGGACCATTCGAACCATGTGATGGTCGATCACTCGCAGATGTCGGGCATGGCTAGCGCCGAACAGATGGCCGCACTCGCTGCAGCTGAAGGCGCCGAGTTCGACCGGCAGTTCCTCACTCTGATGATTGCCCATCACGAAGGGGCGGTGGATATGGTCGAGCACTTGCTCGAACAGCAGGGCAGTGCAGCAGACCCGATCCTGTTCCGCTTCGTCGGTGATGTCGACAATGACCAGTCGGCCGAAATCGAGCGCATGGACAAGGTGCTCGCGGGTATCTCCGAAGATCCGCGCGCCAGCCTTGCCTCGGGCTTTGACAATGCCGGTGAGGCAATCATGAACCTCCGCCATGTCGCATCGCTCAGCAAACCTGCGGGGTTCTTTGATCCTGAAAATCCGGCTGACTTGCGCGCAGTTGTTCCGCCACGTGAGGACGAAGAAGGTGAAGAAACGGCTGAAGGCGAAGAGGAAACGGCTGAAGTCGTAGAGGTCGCCGAAGCGGAAGAGGGTGAAGAAGCGCCCGAGCGTGAGGAAGAAGAAAGCCTCACACAGTTTGCCGAACGCTCCCCGCTTCTCGACTTTGCCAACACCGATATGGCGTTCTTCGACGACATCATGGTCGCGGGCAATTATCACGGCTTCAACATCTACAGGCTGGGCGATGACGGCGTGCCGAGCCTGATGTCATCGGTCGTCTGCCCCGGTGGCCAAGGTGACGTTTCAGTGGTTGGCGATCTGCTTGTGATGAGCGTTGAGCAAACGCGCGGGCGCATCGATTGCGGCCTGCAAGGCGTCGAAGGCGATGTCAGCGAAGAGCGCTTCCGCGGGCTTCGCATTTTCGACATCTCCGACCTCACCGCAGTCCGTCAGGTCGGGCAGGTGCAGACATGCCGGGGTAGCCACACTCACTCGATCGTCGATGCCAATGATGAACGCATCATCGTCTACAATTCGGGCACGTCGCGCAGCCGCGAGCAGGAAGAGCTCGCCCGCTGTATCGACAATCCGTCCGACACACGCACGGCCTATTTCAGCATCGACGTGATCGAAATCCCGGTTGCGAATCCGGCAGCTGCGCGGATCGTCAGCAGCCCGCGGGTCTTCGCCGATAGCGAGACGGGCGAGATTGCAGGCCTGTGGCAAGGCGGTGATAGCGGCGAGGGTACCCAGCGCACCTCGCGCACAGACCAGTGCCACGACATCACCGTCTTCCCCGCGCTCAACATCGCGGCCGGAGCGTGCTCGGGCAACGGGATCCTGATGGACATCTCCGACCCGTTCAATCCGGTGCGCATGGATGAAGTGTTCGACCAGGGCTTCGCCTATTGGCACTCGGCGACCTTCAACAATGACGGCACCAAGGTGATCTTCACCGATGAATGGGGCGGGGGCGGCCGTCCGCGCTGCAAGGCTTCGGATCCGGTGACGTGGGGCGCCAATGCGATCTACGACATCGTCGACGGAAAGCTGGAATTCCGCAGCCATTACAAGATGCCCGGTCCGCAGAGCGAATACGAGAACTGCGTCGCGCATAATGGCTCGATTGTTCCAGTGCCGGGCCGCGATATCTTTGTGCAGAGCTGGTATCAGGGCGGCATCAGCCTGATGGACTTCACCGACAGTTCCAACCCGGTCGAGATCGCGTTCTTCGACCGCGGCGCGATCAGCGATGAGCAGCTTGTGGTCGGCGGCTTCTGGTCGTCCTACTGGTATAATGGCCGGATCTACGGGACCGAGATCACTCGCGGGATTGACGTGTTCGCGCTCGAGCCCAGCGAGTTCCTCACCGCCGGAGAAGTGGCTGCCGCTGAAGCCGCATCCTTTGAAAACACCCGCTTTAACCCGCAGACCCAGACGCAGGTGATCTGGGATGAAAGCGCTATCGAAGCCGCCGAAGCAAGCCGTTCGGGCGGTTGATACATAAGGGGTACTGAACGCGCGCTCAAGCGACAGAGCGCGTGCAGAACCCGACACAAAAAGGGGCGGGGTGGCCAATGCCATCCCGCCCCTTTTGTTGTTTGGGCTTTATCGCGCCTTAGCTGGCCTTTTGCGATGCAATCCAGTTGTCGACCTGCTTTTCGAGCAGCGAGAGCGGCACTGCGCCGCCGCCCAGAACCGTGTCGTGGAAACCGCGAATGTCGAAATCCTCGCCCAGCTCTTCCTCGGCCTTGGCGCGCAGTTCCTGAATGCGGATCATGCCGATCTTGTAGGACGTCGCCTGACCCGGCAGCACGAAGTAGCGCTGCACTTCGCTGCGAGCGACGGTTTCGGGGTTGGGCGAGTTTTCGAGGCAGTAGGCAACCGCCTCGTCTTCGGTCCAGCCCTTGGCATGGATGCCGGTGTCGACCACCAGACGGATCGCGCGCCACATCTCGCTCTGCAAGCGGCCAAAGTCCGAATAGGGATCTTCATAACCGCCCATTTCCTTGGCCAAGGCCTCGGAATAGAGCGCCCAGCCTTCGCCATAGGCGGAGAAGAACACGCCCTGCGAGCGGAACAGCGGAACGCCTTCCAGCTCCTGCGCGATCGAGATCTGCATGTGGTGGCCCGGATTGCCTTCGTGATAGGCGATCGCTTCAAGCGGCGGGATCGGCATCGCGCTCATATCCGAAAGGTGCGCGTAATAGATGCCGGGGCGCGAGCCGTCGGGGGTGCCCGGACGATAATGCTGCGCAGCGCCATCCTGTTCGCGGAACGACTCAACCCGGCGCACTTCGAGAGGTGCCTTAGGCAGCCTGCCGAAGAATTCGGGCAGTCGTTCAGTCAGCGCGTCGATATGCATGGTTGCACGGTCGATATAATCCTGTGCGCCTGCTTCATCCTGCGAGAAGAAGAATTGCGGGTCTTCGCGGGTGAACACGAAGAATTCCTGCAAAGTCCCTTCAAAGCCGGTCCGTTCGATGATCGCTTCCATTTCGCCGCGAATGCGCGCGACTTCGGCAAGGCCAAGATCGTGGACTTCGTCAGCGGTGAGCTCGGTCGTGGTCATCTGGCTGAGCGCATATTCATAGTACGCTTCGCCATTGGGCAGGGTGGTGACGCCTTGCGCGACTTCATCGGTGTTGGGACGGTCTTCTACGAACCAGTCATGGACCCGCTGATAGGCCGGAGCGAATTGCTCGACCAGCGCCGTGCGGGCCTCTTCGCGCAATTCGTCAGCGCGTGCTTCGTCGATGGTTCCGTTTTCGACCAGGGTGGCAAGGTGGCCCTCGACCCCGTTCCACATTGCCGAAGGTTCGGCGTCTGCATCGTCGCCGAACGGCGCGCCAGTGATGAGACTTTCGGTTTCAGCAATCACCGCATCATAGGAAAAGCGCGGCGGGCGCACACCGGCTTCGGCATTGGCCTGCGCGCGCTCAAGCGACTGGTCAATTGCTCTGGCGATCCCGCCGATGCGGGCGATAAAGGCTTCCATGTCGCTTTCGGTTTCGACGACGTGCTGGCCGAGCAGAAAGCTGGGAAGGAAGGCGTGAATGCCCTGCATCTGGTGCAGGATATATTGCTGGTCGAGGAACTCGGCGCCTTTTTCGGCTTGTTCCGCGCTATATTGCCACAGGTCCCACGACAGCTTCGCATCATCCGAAAGCTCGTCATAATCGAAATTGGCTTCCATTTCGCGCGTGGCCTGACGTGTCCATTCGAGCTGCTCCAGCTGTGCCTCGACCGAGAAATCGTCAATCTTGTCGTTGTCTGTCTTGCGACCCAGGAAGGTCTGCGTGATCGGGCTGAATGCCAGTTGCTCTTCGAACTTTTCATCGAACCAGACGTTGAGGCATTCGGTCTGGGTGGTGGTGCATTCGATCGTCGCAACCGGGTTCATAATCGCATCGCAGCCGGTCAGCGCGACCGACGCCAGCAGCACTGCTGCAAATTTCGTTTTCATGAGTTTAGTCCCCTCAAATATGGATCGCGCCTCCATGGGCTAGAGTCGCCGCCAAGGGAAGGGTGCCATTCGACGAACAAAAAACCCCGGGGGACGAACGTCCCCCGGGTCTCATTTTCTCGGCAATCGCGGGTAGGGTCTAGGCTCTTAGGCGGCGATCAGAAGCTGTATCGCGCAGATGCGATGGCGGACAATTGGTCCGTCTCGATCAGCTCTACGCCATCAGCAATGATCCGCGCTTCTTCGGCGTTGAGCCCAAGATTGAGCGAAAGTCCGCGCGAAATGTCGTAACCTGCGCCAATCGCCGCAGAAACTTCCGACTGTCCGCCAGCCTCACCGTAATGCAGCGCGCCCGATAGCCTTAGCCCGCCAAACTGGCTTTGCGCTCCGGCAGAGACAAACCAGCGGTCAAAATCGGAGATCGGCCCTTCGATCCGCTCGTAGCCTGCGCCAATATCATAGATCGAGCTGCCAAAGACCACCTCGCCAACGGCGCCAACGCCCAGTGTCGAGAAATCGGTAATACCATCGGCAGATGCAAATCGCCCTTGCCTCACGCGCCCGGAAAGGCGCAAATCGCGCTGCCCGATGGGTCGCTGAAAGACCCCGCCAACTTCGAAATCGCCGTTTTCGTCGACGACAACACCAATCTGGCTCGGCCCGAAGCGGCCGATATAGGCACCACCCCAGCGATCAAGCTGACCATAGAATCCGTCAAATGCGAGGGAAGCATTGCCAACACCGCGCGCGCGGCGGGTCAATTCGTCGACCTGATTGCTGACATTGCCGCCGATGACGGTGCCAAAGCTGGTGCGGACGAAACCGGCAACGTTATCGCTGTAATCGTTCTGTCCGGTCGCTCCATTGAGGGAAAGCCGCGCTGGATCGGTCGAATATTGGCCAAAATAGGTCACACCGACATCCCAGCGATTGCTCAGCTGTGTTTCGGCACTCACCTGAAAATTGCCGACAAATTCGACATCGATTCTGGGATCATCGCCGCCGGTCACATTGTCGAACTCGGCGAGCACAGGCGTGTCGAGCACCCCGGTCAATTCGAAAGTGATACCCGCGAAATCGTAGGCGATCGGTTCTTCGAGCGAGGAAAGGCGATCATAATTGAGATCAACCGATTGGGCATGAGCCGGACTGGACAGCACGGCGCACAGGCCCGGTGCAAGAAAGAGCAGTTTCTTCATGTCTCAGCCCCTGCGCGCGAACATCGTATCAAAGGCATGGCGCGCGATCTGGCGACCGGCTTTATCGGCGGCTTCATGATCCGCGAGCCAGTGCACGCCGCCATAAAGGCGGCTCCAGCCGTTCTCGTAAGCGGCCTGATCCAGACTGGTGAAATAGCGCCGCTTGCCCGTGAGCGTTGGCCAGAGCACCTGATCGGGCGATTCGTGGCTGAAATTCACCGCATCGGTGCCGATAAGAAGCTTTGTCATCTCTATCCCGGCGGCCCCGAATGTGGAGTGCCCGGAAGTGTAAGCGGGGAAGTTGGGCGTTGGGATATAACTCTCCCAACTGCGCTGTTGCCTGACCCTCATATCTGCGCTGCGAAATTCACCAGCGCGCAGGCAGATCGCGGTCTCTGGGCGCAGAATATCGTAGTGATATTTGCTGTCCCATGCGCTGATCGAGGCGTCGGCCTGGGTTGCTCCTAACAAGGCAAAGTTGCGCGCCAGATCGAGGAAATCAAAGCCGCGATCCTGCATCACCTGCGCCGCGATCAGGAGGAAATGCCCTGGCGGAGTGATGCCCCACGGGCCGTCTTCCCAGAAGAGCGCGATTTCAGACTGGTCGGGCGTGCGGGTTTGACTGTCCTTGCCGCCCAGCGAGCGGACCAGCTCAAACTGTTCGGCAAATTCCGGACTGCGCGGATCGGGGAATGTTTCAGCCCGAAACTGTTCCGGTCGGACCATAGTCCAGGGTTTGATTTGTCCGTGTCCCGGGAACAACCCGCGGTCATAGGCACCAACTGCAGGACCGGGGCGGGCTGCATAGGCGGGGCCTGTCGGGGTCCACTTCAGTTCATCATCACGCCGCTTGTAGCGGCCATGATAGAAATTGACGACATGCGGTTCAGCGCCGTCGCCGGTGCGCATCTGGTTAATGGCAATCCCGACTTTGCGGCCCCATTCAATGCCCAGCCTCTTGCTCTCACCATCAGCAAACCTTCCCTTGAAGGCGCTGCGTTCCCACAAGAAGGGCTGCTTGAAGCACTCCGACGCGGCCGTTGCGAAGGCCACACCGTAAGCCAGTTCAGGATCGGCTCCAGCGGGGGCTGGGCCAATATTGTAGGGGTCGGCATAACGGCCGATAATGGCATTTGCGGCGACAAAACCGGCGACCATAGGGGCGGCGAAATTATAGGCTGCGCGCGGCGGCGGTATCCGCTGATCGCGCACCTGCTGCATCGCAATGTCCACCCAGTGGAACACAGTGTTGTGATTCTGAGGCTCGACAATTCCGGTCAGGTAGCTTGACCGCGTCCCGAAATTGGCGGTCGAGCAGCCGCCCAGGCCGATCGCACCTGCACCAATCAAGCTGCCAGTCACAAAATTTCGACGTGTGAGTTTCATCTCGCTGCCACTATCAATTCGTTCCTCGGCGCGTGTCCTAGGCTGATATGGTGACTGTTCCGTAAACTATGCTTGCGTACTCTTTTCGAGCAGGCGCGCGGCACAAAGCAAAAGGCCCCGCCGGATCGCTCCGACGGGGCCTTCGTTTTAGGTGAAGGGTTGGAGGCGGGCTTAGAAGCCCATGCCGCCGCCCATTCCGCCCATGCCGCCCATATCGGGCATTGCAGGAGCCGAGCCTTTGTCTTCCGGAGCGTCGGTGATCGCCGCTTCGGTAGTGATCAGCAGGCCGGCAACCGAAGCTGCGTCCTGCAGTGCGGTGCGGACAACCTTGGTCGGGTCGATCACGCCGGCTTCCACCAGGTTTTCATAGGTGTCGGTCGCAGCGTTGAAGCCCTGCGTTTCGTCACCTTCGCGAAGCAGATTGCCCGAGACAACCGCGCCGTCGTGACCGGCATTTTGCGCGATCTGGCGAACAGGCGCGAGGATCGCACGGCGAACGATGTCGATGCCGCGGGTCTGGTCGTCATTTTCGCCCTTGAGCCCTTCGAGAGCCTTGGTGGCGTAAAGCAGCGCGGTGCCGCCGCCCGGGACGATGCCTTCTTCGACAGCAGCGCGGGTTGCGTGAAGCGCGTCATCAACGCGGTCCTTGCGTTCCTTCACTTCCACTTCCGAAGCGCCGCCAACCTTGATCACGGCAACACCGCCAGCGAGTTTCGCCAGACGTTCTTGCAGTTTTTCGCGGTCATAGTCGCTGGTCGTGGCTTCCATCTGAGCCTTGATCTCGCCGACGCGGGCCTGGATGTCTTCCTGGCTGCCTGCACCGTCGACAATCGTCGTGTTGTCCTTGTCGATGGTGACGCGCTTGGCTTCGCCGAGCATGCCGAGCGTGACGTTTTCAAGCTTGATGCCCAGATCTTCGCTGACCATTTCGCCCTTGGTAAGGATCGAGATGTCCTGCAGCATCGCTTTACGGCGATCGCCGAAGCCCGGAGCCTTAACCGCAGCAACCTTGAGGCCACCGCGCAGCTTGTTAACGACGAGGGTCGCGAGCGCTTCGCCTTCGATGTCTTCAGCGATGATCAGCAGCGGACGGCCGCTCTGGACAGCCGCTTCGAGGATCGGAAGCATCGACTGGAGGTTCGACAGCTTCTTTTCGTGGATCAGGATGTAGGGGTTGTCGAGTTCAACCGTCATCTTGTCAGGGTTGGTGATGAAGTAGGGCGAGAGATAGCCGCGGTCGAACTGCATGCCTTCGACAACGTCGAGCTCGAATTCGAGACCCTTGGCTTCCTCAACGGTGATGACGCCTTCTTTGCCAACTTTCTCCATGGCTTCAGCGATCTTCTCGCCGACTTCCTTGTCGCCATTGGCAGAGATAATGCCGACCTGAGCGATTTCCGAAGAACCGGAGACTTCTTTCGAGCGGCCTGCGAGGTTCTCGGTAACCTTGGTGACAGCGGCGTCGATGCCGCGCTTGAGGTCCATCGGGTTCATGCCAGCAGCAACTGCGGTCATGCCTTCGCGAATGATCGCCTGACCCAGCACCGTTGCGGTGGTGGTGCCGTCACCCGCGAGGTCGTTGGTCTTGCTGGCCACTTCGCGCAGCATTTGAGCGCCCATATTCTCGAACTTGTCCTTAAGTTCGATTTCCTTGGCGACGGTTACGCCGTCCTTGGTGATGCGCGGTGCGCCGAAGCTCTTGTCGATCACGACATTGCGGCCTTTGGGGCCGAGCGTGACTTTCACAGCGTTGGCGAGCGTGTCGACGCCCTTGAGGATGCCCTCGCGGGCTTCACGGCCGAACTTTACGTCCTTGGCAGCCATTGGTGTTTCTCCTGAGAATTCTTGTGAGTTTGGAAAAGCGTTAGAGGTGGTCAGTCAAACCCTGCGGGTTCAGCTGATGATCCCCATGATGTCGCTTTCCTTCATGATCAGCAGGTCTTCGCCGTCGATCTTGACTTCGGTGCCCGACCACTTGCCGAACAGCACGCGGTCGCCGGCTTTCACGTCGAGGACGACGCGATTGCCTCCATCGTCACGGGCGCCTTCGCCGACAGAGACGATCTCGCCTTCGCTCGGCTTTTCCTGTGCGGAATCGGGAATAATGATGCCACCAGCGGTTTTCTGGTCGGCTTCGATGCGACGGACCACAACGCGGTCGTGCAGCGGACGAAATGCCATGGATGTGACCTTTCTATTTGGGTTGAAGAATCAATTGGCACTCTCCACGTTAGAGTGCCAGCGAGGGCGATTTGGGGACGCCTGGCAGGCGAGTCAACAGTTGGGCCTGCCAAAATTTTTCGGAAATGTGTGACGCGCTTGCTTATTGAAGACGAATTGGCGTCGCTCGCGCCCGCCATAACGCAATAATGACGGATAATTTCATGCAGACGAATACGGATTTCAGCACTCTCGACATCACCAATGTCGCCGCCACATGGCTCGAGGCGCATCTGGTCTCGATTGCCGGTGCCTTTGCGGTTCTGGTGTTCGGCTGGCTGATTGCCAAAGTGCTATCGCGCTGGGCTGACCGCGTGCTGCAGAATTCGCCGCGCTTCGACCCGACGGTTGCCGATTTCCTCTCCAGCATCATCAAATACGGCCTTTACGCATTGGTGATCGCCACCGTGCTTGCGCAGTTCGGGGTGCAGACCACCAGCATCCTGGCAGTGATAGGTTCGATGGGGCTTGCGATCGGTCTGGCGCTGCAAGGCACGCTCAGCAACGTTGCATCAGGCGTGATGATCCTGACCCAGCGGCCTTTCCGCGTGGGCGAGGCCATTCACGCCGGTTCGATCAAGGGCGTGGTGCAGGAAATCGGCCTGTTCACCACCGAGCTCAAGCAATTTGACGGTCTGTATGTGCAGGTTCCCAATACCGAGCTGTGGAACCAGCCGATCATTAATTTCAATCGCCACCCGATCCGCCGGTTCGAGCTGTTGGTCGGCATTGGCTATAATGACAGCATGGATAAGGCTCGCGACGAGCTGCTTGCATTAGCCGCTGCGGACGAGCGGGTGCTCAGCGACCCTGAACCGATTGCCTTCGTCAATTCGCTCGATGAAAGCTCGGTCGGCATTGGCCTGCGCATCTGGTGCCAGACCGGCGACTATGCCGAACTGTCATGGGACTTGACCGAGCGGGTCAAAGCAAAGTTCGACGAAGCGGGCATTACAATCCCCTTCCCGCAGCGCGAAGTCACTACGCGGGCAGGGGCGTAACCGGCTCACCGGACTTGCGCCGTGTCAGATCCAGCCGCTCGCGCGCATTCCAGCGCCACAGCAGCAGGACCGCGGCAAAGGCAAGTCCCGTCGCCAGCCCGATCCAAACGCCCACTCCGGCAAGCGGAGTGAAAAAGCCGAGCCAGATCGCAGTGCCGAAACCGGGCACCCAATAGCTAAAAATCGCGATCCACATCGGCACGCGAGTGTCCTGAAGCCCGCGCAAGGCTCCCGCAGCGACCGCCTGAATCCCGTCCACCACCTGAAACGCAGCGGCGAGCACCAGATATTGCAGCGCAAATCCGACCAAGGCCGCATTTTTGGCCGCATAGGGGTCCACGAACAATGACAGCAGCGGGTAGGGCGCGAGCACCATCGCGCTGGCTGTGAACATCATGAAGCCCGCACCGATAGCGAGCGCGACCCAGCCCGCGCGCTTGATCCCCTCGCTATCGCCAGCGCCGTAGAAGTAACCCACACGGATCGTCACTGCCTGACTGACGCCAAACGGAACCTGGAATGCGAGCGCGGCAAGTTGCAGCGCGACCGTGTGCCCGGCGAGCTCTGCTGCGCCAAAGCGGCCCATCAGAAACGCCGCCGCGCCGAAAATCCCTGCCTCTGCTGTCACCGTCAGCGAGATGGGCGTGCCGACGCGTACAATCTGCCAAAAACGGCTCCAGTCCGGCGACCACAGCTTTCCAAAGACATGATAACGATGCAGCTTCGGATCGAGCCGGATCGCCACCACATAAGCGGCGAGCGTGAACAGCGAGGTGATGATCGTCGCTATCGCCGCCCCTTGCAGGCCCATTTCAGGCGCGCCGAAATTGCCGAAGATGAAGGCGTAATTGGCAAAGCCGTTCACGAACACGCCTGCGCCGGTGATCGCGGTGGCAAAGACCGGGCGGCCCAGCGCCGAGACGAAATTGCGCAGCACCGACGCGAGCAGCATGGGCACCATCGAATAGATGATAAGCAGATTGTACTCGCGGGCCAGCGCGATGATGCTTTCCTGCTGGCCGGTTGCGCGCATCAGCGGCTCGAGCAGCAGGCATAAGCCCATGCCGATAATCCCGCAGAATACCGCCAGCCACAAAGCCATTCGCACTGAACGGCGCACGGGCCGCAAAGCGGGCGCACGCATGCCGAGCGCTTCGGCGATCAGAGGCGCAACCGCTCCGGTCAGCGCGGTCATCGCCCATAGGACCAGGCCGAAAAGCGACACTGCCAATGCAGCAGCGGCAAGCGGCTCTTCGCCCAGACGCGCGATGAAGAACACGTCGATCGAATAGGTCAGCATTTGCAGCAGATTGGCCGCGGCAAGCGGGGTCGCGAGCGCAAATGTGGCCCGGATTTCCTGCCTCCAGCTCAATGTGGCGTCGGGCGTATCAAGAGGTGCTGTATCGCGCGTCATTTCTTGTCCGCCCGCGCGCGCCAGAGCATTCATTTCTGGCCAAGCGAGCCGGCCCGAATAGGGATTTGCGCAAGCGGGGGAAAGGGAATTCTTGGACAGGCGCGTCCTGCATGCGCCTCGCGAGGCGAGAATCCGCTTTATAACAAAGGTGAAAACCTTCATCATCTTCGTTCGAACTTAATGCTCGGGGGGATTCGGTGCAGGAGCGCCTTCAGGAAGAAGATGCGCGCGTGATAGGCGCGGAGCAGAGGGCTACGCTTGACGCGACTGCTTCCAAAGCCCGTCTGACCAGAACCCGCGCGCTTGCCGGAGCCGCTGTGATTGCGGCGGCTGTCACCATTCCCGACATCTCTGCAGGCGCGATGGATAGTCCGCTTATGCGGTTCGAATTGGGGGAACCCAGATCGAGCCTGCCGCCGCGGGTCTGGAGTCCCAGCGTGGGTGCAAACGCCCCCGTCTATGCTCCCGCAATGGCCGCCGAAGAAATCGCGCCCGCATCGATCACTTTCGGCAGCGCGCCGCGCCATTCCTCGACCGAAAGGATGCAACCGCTCGCTTTCCTTGCAAGCGGATCGGAGCGCTTTGACCTCGCTTTTGCCGGAGTGGCATTGCCGAGGCCGGCATCAATTCCAGTCTCGGCAGGCCTTGCCAATCAGCCTGCTGGTGAGTTCCGCGGGCGTGCACCAGCGCTCAGGCGGCGACAGATTGATATTCCGCAGATCAGCGAAACGCTTGCCTTCGTTCCGCAGATTGGACGTGATGAGCAGCTGGTAGATAGTGCTGGTGCGGCCGGGGCCTCTGATCGCAGCGGTCCAATCAGCAATCCGGGTAACGATTCCGTCGCAATGGCGGATGACGCAGTAGAGGCGGCCTTTGCAGGCGAGCTTGACGTGTCAGGCGGAGCGTCGGATGCGATCCGGCGTGCACTTCCGATTTCGTCATCGGTTGATGCCCAGGGCACGCTTCCGGTAGAGGTCGACACGGCGCGGGCGGTGCCGATCCCGGCTCCCGATCCGGGCCTCGTCTCCAGCCGTGCTGCGCAGATCGAACTGGTGCAAAAGACCGAGCTCGGCGCGCGGATCAACGGCGTGCTCACCGGCAGTGTCGACTTCCAGCAGCGCGATGGCACGATTGCCGTGCGTCTTGGCTCAGTCGTGGACCTGCTGCGTGAACGTTACGCATCTGCCGAAATTGACCGGATCGCAGGATCAGGCGCACTCGGAACCTATGTCACGCTTGCCCAGCTTCAGGCAGCGGGCGTGCCGATCAGCTACAACCCAGCCTATGACGAGGTTGAGTTCGGCATCGATTATGACGACGCGCCCGAAGCGGCAAAGGTTCAGGTCGAACAGATTGGAGCACCGACTCTGGGCACAGACAGGGTAGGGATCGACCAGATCCCGCGCTGATCGCTAGCGCTATTGGCCAAAGAAAAAGGGCGGCGCCAATAGCTGGCACCGCCCTTTCATTTCAAAGCAATGAAAGCCGTGCGATTACTCGCCGCCGGTGTCATCTTCTTCCGGCGTGTACTCGGCCAGATCGTTGCCGATCGTCTTGGCGACGTCTGCGCGCACTTCGTCATTGTGCTCGTCGACGGTGCTGATGATCTCGCCATCTGCGTCGAGCAGCAGTGCCGGCTCACCCGAGCCGAGCGGGGCGAGCTTGACCATCAGCGGGCGCGGATAGAGGCGGTTGCTTGCGCCGTTTCCTGCATCGACAACGCCGCCGATCAGGCCGCCAGCGAGCACGTTGCCAAAGGTCGAACCGGCGAGGCGCGACTGGACGAGCACGTAAACCGGCTCATAGCCTTCGCGGGTGATGTCGATGCGGGTGTCGTCCTTGCGGCGCAGTTCAACTTCGCAAGGAGCGGTGCAGTTCAGTCCGCCGAGGAACACGATGTCCGCGCCGGTCGGATCGGTGTCAGCTGCGTAATCGATATTGGTGCCGTTCAAGACAGTCGCACAGCCGCCTGTGCTGAGACCGGCGACAAGCGCCAGCAGCGTCAATTGTTTTTTCATTCTTGTAACCCCTTGTGATCCCCCTGGATCGCTGCACAATATATTCGCGCCCAAACCCCGCGTCATTGTATTGCAGCGACATTGAGTGCTTTGAGTGCAACAGTGGTTCTGGTGTCACACATGGAGAAAAGCAAGCGAATAGAGCGAGCTTCAAAGAAAAAGGGCGGCGCCAATAGCTGGCACCGCCCTTTCCTGATCAGCAAAAGCTGTTCGAAGCGTAAGCGCCCAAACGGGCAAAGGCTTACTTGAGTTCGACGGTACCGCCGGCTGCTTCGATCTTGCCCTTGATTTCTTCGGCTTCGGCCTTGTTGACGCCTTCCTTAAGCGGCTTCGGCGCGCCTTCGACGAGACCCTTGGCTTCGGTGAGGCCCAGGCCGGTGATGGCACGGACTTCCTTGATGACCTGGATCTTCTTGCCGCCGTCGCCGGTGAGAATGACGTCGAATTCGTCCTTCTCTTCAACAGCAGCAGCTTCGCCGCCGCCAGCCGGGCCAGCAACAGCAACTGCAGCAGCAGCGCTAACGCCCCACTCTTCTTCGAGAGCGGTTGCGAGTTCAGCTGCCTCGAGGACGGTCAGCTTCGAAAGTTCTTCAACAAGCTTGGCAATATCAGCCATGATGGTTCACTCCAATAATGTGGCGGGGCGGTTCAAATGCCCCATAATGTTTCGTCTCTTGCGAGAAAGCGTCTCTATTAAGCAGCGTCCTTGGCGCCATAGGCACCGAACACACGTGCGAGCTTGTTTGCTGGCGCGTTGACGACCTGGGCAATTTTCGTTGCCGGGGCGTTGACGAGACCAACAAGCTTGCCGCGAAGCTCGTCGAGGCTCGGCATCGAGGCGAGTGCCCTGATTCCGGCTTCGTCGAGCACCTGCGTGCCCATGGAGCCACCAACGATTTCCAGCTTGTCGTTCGTTTTTGCGAATTCGACAGCAGCCTTTGCAGCTGCGACCGGGTCTTCAGACCAGGCAAGCGCGGTCGGGCCGGTGAGATACTCATCGATCCCGACATAGTCGGTGTCCTTAAGGGCGAGCTTGGCGAGACGGTTCTTCGCAACCTTATAGGAAGCACCAACGTCACGCATCTTTGTGCGCAGATCGGTGGACTGGTCCACCGTCATGCCGAGATTGCGGGTCACAACGACCACACCAACCTCGTTAAAGACTGCGTTGAGCTGGGCAACAGCATCGGCTTTTTGCGAACGATCCATGCCATACTCCTTCACTATGATCGCCAGACGGAATTGCCCGGCGATCGGCTCATGTCTCCCGGCGGCGTGCATCGACGCCGGAAAGTCCAAATCGATAAGGGAAGGAGGGTGAGCTAAATGGCCCGGTTGCGGTCCTCATGAAAGGGCCGCGTAAATCTCTTTTCCCCATCTAGGCTGGAAATTAAGGAGGCCGACAAGCCTCCACCAACTGTCTCGGACGGATGACCGCAGACCCAAGGGGCCAGTAGCGGTCGGAGCGCGCAATTACCCTGCTGCGGTCCAGAGTCAAGCAAAATGCCTCCGGTCGAAGTGCCTAGGGCGCTGGCAGAGGCGCACCTTCCGGCTAGGCCTGACTGGGGGTAGGGCAGGATCATGGAGCTAGGGACCGATCCAGTGCAGACCAGCGGATGCTATCGCGCTTGGCAGATCGCCAACGCGCCCGCGCCCGCAATTGACCTCGCCTGGTACAGCCGCTGTGACTACACAAACCCCGAAAGGCACGACCTCCTCCCCTTTACCGAACCCTCGATCGCGCTACGGCGGCGCTTTGCTCCGAACGGCGAGACAAGCGAATGGGACTTCGTGATATTCCGCGCCCAGCCCGATGGCGGGCGTTATGATCCTTGTCCCGGCGAAGAGCTGTTCGCCCTGCGCCTCGCGCCGGAATTGATGGAGGCGGCATTCGCTCTCAAAGCGGCCGATCACATCGCCGCCGATTACGAGGTGCCCTCCCATATTACCGGTAAGCTTGAACCTGCACGGCGGCTTGCTGACCTCGGCCAGTTCAAGGCCGCTTGGGAAGCGATGCTCAGTGCGCTGCAAATGCTGGCCGAGGGTTGCAAAACCGATCGCGCCGGGCGGGCAGCGCGGCTGGCGCGCGAGACAAAGGGCATGTTCGGCCCCGCGCAAATTGCCGAAGAGGCCGGCCTAAGCCCGCGCCATATGCGCAGGCTCTTTCTGGAGAGGCTGGGTCTGTCGCCGCGAGCTGTCCTTCGCCGACAGCGACTGACGGCGGCAATGCTGAGTTCCGAGACCTTCGACCGCCCGCAATGGGCCGCACTCGCCGCAGGGCACAATTTCTCCGATCAGGCGCATCTGATCCGAGAATGCCGCGCGCTCACCGGCTATTCTCCGGGCGAATGGCACCGTTTCCGGCGCGGCTTGGCCGTTTCTTTCAATACCTGACAATTCGCCTCAGCGAGGATAGCCTCTGGCAATATCTGCTGGAGGACTTGAATGCTGCGTAAATCCATCGTCACACTTCTCGCCGTTTTGGCCGCGAGTTTTCCTGCTGCGAGCATGGCTCAGGATGAAGCTGAAGCTTCTGCCGAAACGCTGACATGGTCAGGCTATGAACTCGCCGTGTTCGGCCCTGCCGACCGGGTTGCGGTGAGCGAGGAGGCCGGGCGCGAAGTGCTCAGCGTTACCCGCACCAATGTTATCCTTGCAGGCTCGCAATTTTCCGAAGGGGTGATCGAGTTCGACATCGCGCTCGACAGCGCACGCGGTTTTGGCGGGATATTGTGGCATGCCAGCGAAACGCATTCGGAATATTTCTACCTGCGCAAACACAAATCCGGGCTGCCCGATGCTGGCCAATACACCCCGATCCGCAACGGGATCACCTCTTGGCAGATCTATACTGACCGCAACGGGATCGCGCCGTTTGCCTTCACCGAGGAAGGCTGGAACCGGTTCAAGCTGGTGGTCGAAGGGGACCGCGCGGACATTTACTTTAACGGCAGTCCAGAGCCGGTGATGCACATCCCTGACCTTGCGGCGGATCAGGGCAGCGGCGCGATCGGCTTTCAGGCATCGGGGCCGAACGGAGTAATCCGCGTCTCCAATTTCTCGATGCGTCCCTTGAGCGCGGGCGAAGGCGTTGTGGGTACTCGTGCTGCCGACAGAACCGCGCCCGATGGCGTGATCGAGCGCTGGTCTGTTTCGCAGAGATTTGCTGAAAGTGTGGTCGAAGGCGCGTTGAGCATGCCTGCCGAACTTGGCCTGCTGGACACGCTCGGCACGCTGGCGGTCGAGCCATACGGGATCGCCGATATCTCGCGCCTGACCGGGCCGGAGGAAAATCTCGACAGCGTGCTTGTTTCGACCCGCATCACGTCCGACAGCGCGCGAAAGGTCCGCTTGAACTTCGGCTATTCGGATCGTGTCCGGCTGTTCCTCAATGGCGAGCTGGTGTTCGACGGCATCGCCCAATGGCGCAGCCGCGACTTCTTCTTCCTCGGCACAATCGGGTTCAACGATGCGGTCATGCTCGACCTTGAAGAAGGCGAAAACCATCTGGTGGCCGCTGTATCGGAAACCTTTGGCGGCTGGGGCTTTGCTGCTGCCATCGAGGATGGCGAAGGGCTGGTGATCGCACCCTAGAGCAATGCTCACCCGCAAGGCCTAGCCCAACGCCAGAAGGGCCGCCCCTGAGGAGAGGCGGCCCTTCGTTTGTTCTTTGCGTCGATTGACAAAACCCCATCACCGCTTAACACCATGACAACAGGGGATATTCGGGGGATATTCGATGCGACTAACTTGGTGGGCAGCGCTTGCGGCGTTGGCGATGATGTATTTTGGAGGCTCGGGCCTCTACACCTATTTCACGATTGGCGAGAAACAGACGATCACGATCGAGGAATTGATCGCGGGCGGTCCGGCAACCGGCTGGTACGAGATCACCGGCGCTGAATGGAACGAGCTCGAAACGCTTTATCAGGAAAATGACGACAATGGACGGATCCGGTCGGGCGGCATGCTCGTGCTGGTTCGCCCGCAGGGGACTGACAGGTTCGCACCTGTGCATGTCTTGCTGCAGCAGGATAGCAGCGAGATTGCGTCCAAGATCCGTTCGTCACAAGCGCTGAGCGGTGTCATTCGCACTGCCGAGAACTATATTGCCGCGCAGGAAGCGCAGGGCGCGCCAGTCGATGAAGCCCAGATCCAGCCGGCAATTGAAGCCAGTGAGCAGATGGATGCGATGTTCGCGCCTCACGAGAAATCAGGCACGATCGAGGGGCTGGTCACTGCAAGTGCGCCCGGCACCTGGAGCCGCACCGAAGTTATCTCGACAGGAGAGGGCGGGGTTGCGGCGGATTTCGTGACGGTCGAACCGGGCTTTGAACCGGAATTCTGGAGCCATGCCGGATTGTTCGGTGGCGGTTTGCTGCTGCTGCTTGTCGTAGGCGGGCTGACCTTCGGGTTCGGCGGTGGTTCCAGAGAAGATGACTTTGCGCAGCAGGACTTCAGATGAGGTTCTGACTGGTTTGATTGCCGAAGGGGCATTCAAGATGCGAAAAAGCATGAAAAAGGCGATGCTTGTGGGGTTTGGAGGCGCTGTGGTCGTCGCCTATGCGCTCGCAATGGTAAGCGTGCTTACTGGCTTTAGTCCCTACAGGCTCTCGGTCGTGCTGGTTGTTCCTTTAGGAGCTATGGCCTGTGGCTTTGCCGCCGTCTCGGGTTTCTATTTCGCGGCAAAAGATGAGGAAGAACTGGAACGGCCACAGCCCGTATTGTTTGTCGCCATGATTGCTGCGGCATGCCTGGCTCAAATGCTAATCTTTGTTTTCGAGTATTTCGGGGCGTTCATCCCGACGCATTCATTGGCGGCACTTATGTCTTTTCCTGACTATATTGAACTGACCTTTACCAATGCTGAGGTTCGAATGCGTGGTCAGGATTTTGAGCCGGAAAGCGGAGGGCTGGCGATGGCATTGGCTTTCTCCCAGTTGGTGGGATTTCTGTTGGCAGCGCCCATCACCTATAAGCAGATCCCAGGCTCAGGCAGTTTTATTGACCAGTAGAGGCTCGCGAGTCATCGCGAGCCTCTAGCGGAGCTTATTGAGTGCCATATTCGAGCAGGTCGCCCGGCTGGCAGTCCAGTTCGCGGCAGATCGCGGCGAGGGTGGAGAACCGGATCGCTTTGGCCTTGCCGGTTTTCAGGATCGAGAGGTTGGCCAGTGTAAGGCCCACTCGCTCGGCCAATTCGGTCAGCGTCATGCGGCGGTCGTGCAGCAGGTCGTCGAGTTTGACCATGATCGTTGCTCCTTCATCTTCAGCAGGCATCATACGGTCCCTTCAAGATCGTCGCGCATCGCAGCGCCGTGGCGGAAAATGCGAGCGAGTATGAACAGGACAATTGCAAGCAACACTCCAGTCAGCGAAAAGCTGATATCGGCACTGATATCGTCGGCAGGCAGGTAATCGATCGCCTTGATTGCAAGAGCCTCAATCGGGAATGACGCGATCTGAAAGCCTAAAGCAATCCAGCCCATGCGCGTCAGGCGGCTAGCGTTCTCTAGCGTGAAGGGATCGCCGTCAGCCACCGTCTTGATGATCCGGTATAGCAACCAGAAGAAATAGAACGCGAAGGCGGTGGCGGTCGCCGCGATCAAAAGCAGCGAGACAGACGCCGCCTTGGCCATGCCAACACTCTCAATTCCAGCTTCGGCAACAGCGGCTGCAAAGTCAGCGTGGTTGAACAGGATGAACGGGATCAGCACCAGCATTAATGCAGTTACCAGGCCAATCAGTGCCATCAAAAGGACGGTCATTATCTTGCCCGCCGCGAGCAAGGGGTCGTTGGGTCTAAGTGACATCGGGACTACTCCTTAACTTGCGGTGGATCAGGCGAGCTCGATCATTTGCGCCACGTCATGCGTGCTGTGCGCCTGAGCAGGCGGCACGGTGACGATGGTGCTGATCGAGGTGATGGCGAGAAACACCGCGGCAATGGCGGCGAGTGAGTTGGTATAGGTGCGGGTCATATTGTTTTCCTTTAGGTGTCATATTGAATTTCGATAATCACCATCTAGGCGCGATGTGATTTATCGTCAATCAATAAATATCGAAAAACGATAATGCACTGATCGATAAGCAATATTTCTCGTCATATTGTTTTTCGATATGCCAGATCGCGCTCAATTTGCGCATTCCGGGCCCGCGATTCGCGCTGAATCCGAATCACGTAACGCTGCGGTTGACTGCGAGGCGTCTGCTTCCTAAATGCCTGCGCACACGCCAGCTTCGAGCCGGACTGATTCATGCGCGACGGATCGGACCAAGAATGGAAGCGGCGCTTTGCTATATTCGCGACTGTGATCGAGCTGCAGCCAAGACTTGCCCTGAGAGGGGTGCGTCCCGGTTAGCGGCGCTTTTGCGTCATATATGGCCCAGATTCCCGCGTGACGATTGACGAGAAATCCAAGCGAGCGGGCACCCCTGCAAGCACAAACAAGAGGCATATCTCCTCCATGGCAACCAAATCGAAGACCCCTGCAAAGGGGCCCAAGACCAAGGCAGCCGTCCGCAGCCGCAAGGCGCAGGGCACCGCTAAGAAGCGTATCCGCAAGATTTTTGGCGACATTCACGAAGTCGTCCAGATGCCCAACCTCATCGAGGTTCAGCGCGAGAGCTACGAACAGTTCCTGCGCTCGAACAAGGAAACGGGCTATGTCTCGGGTCTGGAAAAAACGCTGCGCAGCGTCTTCCCGATCCGCGACTTTGCCGGGACCGCCGAACTCGACTTCGTGCACTATGTCCTCGAAGATCCGAAATACGACACGACCGAATGCCGCCAGCGCGGCATCACTTACGCAGCGCCGATGAAGGTAACTCTGCGTCTGATCGTGTTCGAAGTGGATCAGGAAACCGAAACGCGCTCGGTCCTCGATATCAAGGAGCAGGACGTTTACATGGGCGATATGCCGCTCATGACCGAGAACGGCACCTTTATCATTAACGGCACAGAGCGAGTGATCGTGTCGCAGATGCACCGTTCGCCCGGTGTGCTGTTCGACCATGATCGCGGCAAGACCCACTCGTCGGGCAAGCTGCTGTTTGCTGCGCGCGTCATCCCCTATCGCGGTTCGTGGCTCGACTTTGAATTCGACGCCAAGGACATCGTCAATGTCCGTATCGACCGTAAGCGCAAGCTGCCGGTCACCGCGCTGCTTTATGCGCTCGGCCTCGATAGCGAAGGCATTCTCGGCCACTTCTACGACACCGTAGTCTGGGAACGCGCCAAGGACGGCTGGAAGATCCCGTTCGATCCTGAAAACTGGCGCGGCCAGAAGCCCGCCTTTGCGCTGGTCGATGCCAAGACGGGCGAGGAAATCTTCGCCGCCGGTCAGAAGATCAGCCCGCGCGCTGCCAACAAGGCGGCCAAGGATGGCCTGAAGAACCTGCTGCTGCCGACCGAGGAAGTCGTCAGCCGCTACGCTGCATTCGATATGATTGATGAGGCCACTGGCCGCATCCACATCGAAGCGGGCGAAGAAATCACGCTCGAACACATCGAAGCCTTCGATGCCGCCGGTATCGACAAGCTCGAACTGCTCGACATTGACGAAATCAACACCGGCCCGTGGATCCGCAACACGCTGCAGGTCGACAAGGCAGAGAACCGCGACGAAGGTCTGGAAGCGATCTATAAGGTCATGCGTCCAGGCGAACCGCCGACCAAGGAAACCGCTGAAGCGCTGTTCGAAGGCCTGTTCTTCGATGGCGAGCGTTATGACCTATCGGCTGTGGGCCGCGTGAAGCTCAATATGCGTCTCGGCCTCGATGCCGAAGACACTGTGACGACCCTGCGCAAGGAAGACATCCTTGCTGTGGTCAAGGAACTGGTCGGCCTGAAGGACGGCAAGGGCGAAGTCGACGACATCGACAATCTCGGCAACCGCCGTGTGCGTTCGGTCGGCGAGCTGCTTGAAAACCAGTACCGCGTTGGCCTGCTGCGCATGGAACGCGCGGTTAAGGAGCGCATGTCGAGCGTCGATGTTTCGACCGTCATGCCCAACGACCTTATCAATGCGAAACCGGCTGTGGCGGCTGTTCGCGAATTCTTCGGCTCTTCGCAGCTGTCGCAGTTCATGGACCAGACCAACCCGCTGTCGGAAGTCACCCATAAACGCCGCGTGTCGGCGCTTGGCCCGGGCGGCTTGACGCGTGAGCGCGCAGGCTTTGAAGTCCGCGACGTTCACCCGACGCATTATGGCCGTATCTGCCCGATTGAAACGCCGGAAGGCCCGAATATCGGTCTGATCAACTCGCTGGCATCGTTCAGCCGTGTGAACAAATATGGCTTTATCGAAACGCCGTACCGCACGGTGAAGGACAACCATGTCACGGGCGAGGTGATCTACCTCTCCGCTATGGAAGAGCAGAAGCACACCGTTGCGCAGGCTTCGGCCGAGCTCAACGCCGATGGCACTTTCGTTGAAGAACTGATCTCTGCCCGTCAGGCTGGCGACAACCTAATGGCACCCAGCGAGCAGGTCACTTTGATGGACGTCTCGCCGAAACAGCTCGTTTCGGTCGCGGCCTCGCTGATCCCGTTCCTCGAAAACGATGACGCAAACCGCGCATTGATGGGCTCGAACATGCAGCGCCAGGCGGTGCCGCTTGTGAAGGCAGAGGCCCCGTGGGTCGGCACCGGCATGGAAGAAACCGTGGCGCGCGATTCGGGCGCTGCGATTGCGGCCAAGCGCGGCGGTATCGTCGATCAGGTCGACGCGACCCGTATCGTGATCCGCGCCGTTGGCGATGTCGAAGCTGGCCAGTCCGGCGTTGACATCTACACGCTGCAAAAATTCCAGCGCTCCAACCAGAACACCTGCATCAACCAGCGTCCGCTGGTGAAAGTGGGCGAGTCGATCGAGCCGGGCGATATCATCGCTGACGGTCCTTCGACCGATCTGGGCGAGCTGGCACTGGGCAAGAACAGCCTCGTCGCCTTCATGCCGTGGAATGGCTACAACTATGAGGATAGTATCCTCATTTCCGAGCGTATCGTGAAAGACGACGTCTTCACCTCGATCCATATCGAGGAATTCGAAGTCATGGCGCGTGACACCAAGCTCGGGCCGGAAGACATCACCCGCGACATTCCCAATGTCGGCGAGGAAGCCCTACGCAACCTCGACGAAGCGGGCATCGTCTATATCGGTGCAGAAGTGCATCCGGGCGACATTCTGGTCGGCAAGATCACGCCGAAGGGCGAAAGCCCGATGACGCCGGAAGAAAAGCTTCTGCGCGCAATCTTTGGTGAGAAAGCTTCGGACGTACGCGACACCTCGCTGCGTCTGCCCCCCGGTGTTGCCGGAACGATCGTCGAAGTTCGCGTGTTCAACCGCCACGGTATCGAAATCGATGACCGTACGCGTGCGATCCAGAACGAAGAGATCGAGCGTCTGCGCAAGGACGCGGCTGACGAACGCAACATCCTCAACCGCGCGACCTATAACCGCCTCAAGGATATGCTGCTGGGCCAGACCGCTTCGGCTGCACCCAAGGGCGTGAAGAAGGGAACCACAATCGATGAGGCTCTGCTTGAAAGCGTAGAGCGCTTCGAATGGTTCAAGTTCGCGGTTGCCGAAGACAATCGTCAGGCGCAGATCGAAGCGATCAAGTCGCAATATGACGAAAGCGCCGGCATGATCGACGCCAAGTTCGAGGACCGTAAGGAAAAGCTCGAACGCGGTGACGAACTCGCTCCGGGCGTGCTCAAGATGGTCAAGGTCTTCGTCGCGGTGAAGCGTAAGCTGCAACCGGGCGACAAGATGGCGGGCCGACACGGAAACAAGGGTGTGATTTCGCGCATCCTTCCGATCGAGGACATGCCGTTCCTCGAAGACGGTACTCCGGTTGACCTCGTGCTCAACCCGCTGGGCGTGCCTTCGCGCATGAATGTCGGGCAGATCTTCGAAACCCATCTCGGTTTCGCGGCCCGCGGTCTCGGCATGGATATCGCTGACAAGCTCGAAGAGTGGAAAGCGGCGAACCCGAATGCGGCGGAAGACTATGCGGGCGTGAAACCGCCCGAAGCCGTCGTCGAGCGTCTGAAGGACGTCTATGGCGAGCAGTATTTCGAAGACCTCGAAAGCCGCTCGACCACGGGCATCGTCGAACTCGCCACCAATCTTGCCGCAGGTGTCCCGATGGGTACGCCGGTGTTTGACGGTGCGCGCGAAGGCGACGTGACTGACATGCTGGTGAAAGCCGGCATCGACAGTTCGGGCCAGTCGACTCTGTTCGATGGCCGGACCGGTGACGCGTTCGACCGCAAGGTGACTGTGGGCATTATCTACATGCTCAAACTGCACCACCTTGTTGACGACAAGATCCACGCCCGTTCGATCGGCCCGTACTCGCTTGTTACCCAGCAGCCGCTGGGCGGTAAGGCGCAGTTCGGCGGCCAGCGCTTCGGTGAGATGGAGGTCTGGGCACTGCAGGCATACGGCGCAGCCTACACCTTGCAGGAAATGCTCACCGTCAAGTCGGACGACGTGGTCGGCCGTACCAAGGTCTACGAAGCAATCGTCAAGGGCGACGACACCTTCGAAGCGGGCATTCCGGAGAGCTTCAACGTTCTCGTCAAGGAAATGCGCTCGCTGGGCCTCAATGTCGAACTCAAGTCACTGACCGACGAGAGCGACGAGGACGAATGGCCGGAGGCAGCGGAATAGCAAGGGGCGGGCGCCTGAAACAGCGGCGCCCCTCCTGACCCGCTCTTGAGAATTTCACCCGCCAAGGGATTTGAAAAATGAACGAACTGACCAAATTCACCAACCAGCTGTCCAAGCCGGAAACCTTTGACCAGATCCAGATCGGGATCGCTTCGCCAGAGCGTATTCGCAGCTGGTCTTTCGGCGAGATCAAGAAGCCGGAAACCATCAACTACCGCACGTTCAAGCCCGAGCGTGACGGCTTGTTCTGCGCGCGCATCTTCGGTCCGGTAAAGGACTACGAATGCCTGTGCGGCAAGTACAAGCGCATGAAGTACAAAGGCGTCGTCTGCGAAAAGTGCGGCGTCGAGGTTACCGTCACCAAGGTGCGCCGCGAGCGTATGGGCCACATCGAGCTCGCTGCTCCTGTGGCTCACATCTGGTTCCTCAAGTCGCTGCCTTCGCGCATCGGCCTGCTGCTCGACATCCAGCTGAAACAGCTTGAGCGCATCCTCTATTTCGAAAGCTATGTGGTGATCGAGCCGGGCCTGACCCCGCTTGAGAAATTCCAGCTGCTGACCGAAGACGAACTGCTCGAAGCACAGGACGAATACGGCGAAGACGCGTTCTCCGCTGACATCGGTGCAGAGGCTGTTAAGGTCATGCTGATGGATCTCGACCTCGAGCAAGAGCGCGACGATCTGATGGAAGAGCTTGCGACTACGAAGTCCGCGCTCAAGCCGAAGAAGATCATCAAGCGTCTCAAGGTCGTCGAAAGCTTCATCGATTCAGGCAACCGCCCCGAATGGATGATCCTCGAAGTGATCCCCGTGATCCCGCCCGAGCTGCGCCCGCTGGTGCCGCTGGATGGTGGCCGTTTCGCGACGTCGGATCTCAACGATCTCTATCGCCGCGTCATCAACCGTAACAATCGTTTGAAGCGTCTGATCGAGCTGCGCGCACCGGACATCATCGTCCGCAATGAAAAGCGTATGCTGCAGGAAGCCGTTGACGCGCTGTTCGACAATGGCCGCCGCGGCCGCGTCATCACGGGTGCGAACAAGCGTCCGCTGAAGTCGCTGTCCGACATGCTCAAGGGTAAGCAGGGCCGCTTCCGCCAGAACCTTCTGGGTAAGCGCGTCGACTATTCGGGCCGTTCGGTCATCGTGACCGGTCCCGAGCTCAAGCTGCACCAATGCGGCCTGCCCAAGAAGATGGCGCTCGAACTGTTCAAGCCGTTCATCTACGCCCGCCTCGACGCCAAGGGTCTTTCGATGACCCTGAAGCAGGCTAAGAAATGGGTCGAGAAAGAGCGCAAGGAAGTCTGGGACATCCTCGACGAAGTGATCCGCGAGCACCCGGTTCTGCTGAACCGCGCGCCGACGCTTCACCGTCTTGGCATCCAGGCATTCGAGCCGGTTCTGATCGAAGGTAAGGCGATCCAGCTTCACCCGCTGGTCTGCTCGGCCTTTAACGCCGACTTTGACGGTGACCAGATGGCGGTCCACGTGCCGCTTTCGCTGGAAGCCCAGCTCGAAGCGCGCGTGCTGATGATGTCGACCAACAACATCCTCTCGCCCGCCAACGGTAAGCCGATCATCGTTCCTTCGCAGGACATGGTTCTGGGCCTCTATTATCTGTCGATGGAGCGTCAGGAAAAGACGCCTGAATATCTCGACAATGCAGACGGCTCCAAGGTCGAGAAGCTCCCGCGCTTCTCCGACATGGCTGAAGTGCACCACGCGCTCGAAACCAAGACAGTAACGCTGCACACCAAAATTCTCGCCCGCGTTCCGCAGGCCGATGAAGATGGTAAGACGCGCATGAAGCGTTTCGAAACGACGCCGGGCCGGATGCTGATCGGTGAATGTCTGCCGAACAACCACAAGGTGCCTTACGACATCATCAACCGCCTTCTGACCAAGAAGGATATCGGTGACGTGATCGACGAAGTGTATCGTCACACCGGCCAGAAGGACACGGTGCTGTTCGCTGACGCGATCATGGTGCTGGGCTTCCGCCACGCATTCCGCGCCGGTATCTCCTTCGGCAAGGATGACATGATCATCCCTGACGAGAAGATCAAACTGGTCGATGACACCAAGACCCTGGTTGCTGGCTATGAACAGCAATATCAGGACGGTCTCATCACTCAGCAGGAAAAGTACAACAAGGTGATCGACGCCTGGAGCCGCTGTGGTGACCAAGTGGCGGACGCCATGATGGACCGGATTAAGGCAACTCCGATTGACGACGACGGCAAGGAAGCGCCGATCAACTCGATCTATATGATGAGCCACTCCGGTGCGCGTGGTTCGCCTGCGCAGATGAAGCAGCTTGCCGGTATGCGCGGCCTTATGGCCAAGCCGTCGGGCGAGATCATCGAGAACCCGATCATCTCGAACTTCAAGGAAGGCCTGTCCGTTCTTGAATACTTCAACTCCACCCACGGCGCGCGTAAGGGCCTGGCCGATACCGCACTCAAGACGGCGAACTCGGGTTACCTGACCCGCCGTCTGGTTGACGTGTCGCAGGACTGCACCATCGTCGAGATCGACTGTAAGACCGATAACGTGCTCGAAATGCGCGCTATCGTTCAGGGCGGTTCGGTCATTGCATCTTTGGGTGAGCGTATTCTGGGCCGCACCGTGGCCGAGGATATCCTCAACGCATCGACCGATGAAGTGATCGCCAAGGCTGGCACGCTGATCGACGAACCGATGGTGAAAGTGATCGAAGCGGCTGAAGTCCAGTCCGCCAAGATCCGCTCACCGCTGGTCTGTGAAGCCGATCAGGGCGTTTGCGCGACCTGCTATGGCCGTGATCTTGCTCGCGGTACTCCGGTGAATATCGGTGAAGCTGTCGGCGTTATCGCTGCACAGTCGATCGGTGAGCCGGGCACTCAGCTGACCATGCGTACCTTCCACATTGGCGGCGCGGCGCAGCTCAACGAAACTTCGCATCTTGAAGCGATTTCGGATGGCACGATCGAATTGCGCGACATGCCGACCATCGTCGACAAGAAGGGCCGTATCCTCAGCCTTGCACGCAACGGTGAGATTGCCGTGATCGACGCCGAAGGGCGCGAGCGTGAAATGCACAAGGTGCCTTACGGTACCGTCATCATGTTCAAGCATGGTGCGAAGGTGAAGGAAGGCGACCGCCTTGCTGAATGGGATCCGTTCACGCTGCCGATCATCACCGAGCAATCGGGCGTTGTGCGGTATCAGGATCTTGTCGAAGGCACGACGCTGGAAGAGCAGACCGACGATGCAACGGGTATCGCCCAGCGTGTTGTGACTGAAAACCGCGCCACCGGCCGCAAGAAGAAAGAAGAGCTGCGCCCGCGTATGACTCTCCTTTCCGAAGGTCAGACCGATGCCGACGAAACCGAAGCGCAGCGTTACATGCTCGCACCGGGCACGACGCTTTCGGTTGAAGACGGTCAGACGGTTGATGCGGGTGACATTCTCGCACGTGCTTCGCGTGAAGCTGCCAAGACGCGCGACATCACCGGCGGTCTGCCGCGTGTTGCCGAGCTGTTCGAAGCGCGCATGCCGAAGGACGTTTCGGTCATCGCCAAAATCTCGGGCAAGATTGAATTTGTCCGCGAATACAAGGCCAAGCGCAAGATCGCGATTGTGCCGGAAGAAGGCGATGCAGTCGAATATCTGATTCCCAAGACCAAGGTGATCGACGTGCAGGAAGGCGACTTCGTGAAGAAGGGGGACACCCTGATTTCCGGCTCGCCCAACCCGCATGACATTCTGGAAGTGATGGGGATTGAGGCCTTGGCCGAATATCTCGTCAACGAAATCCAGGAAGTTTACCGACTGCAGGGCGTGAAGATCAACGACAAGCACATCGAGGTGATCGTTCGCCAGATGCTGCAGAAGGTTGAAATCACCAATGGCGGCGACACGACATTGTTGCCGGGCGAACAGGTCGATCTGGCCGAGATGCAAGAATACAATGCCAAGCTGGGCAAGGGTAAGCAGCCTGCCGAAGGCACGCCGATCCTGCTGGGCATCACCAAGGCATCGCTGCAGACCCGCAGCTTCATCTCTGCCGCATCGTTCCAGGAAACGACCCGCGTTCTCACCCAGGCTTCGGTCGAGGGTAAGAAGGACACGCTGATCGGTCTGAAGGAAAATGTGATCGTGGGCCGTCTCATCCCCGCCGGTACCGGCGCGGGTATGAACCGGATGCGCGTCACCGCCTCCAGCCGCGACGCTGCGCTGAAAGCCGCCTGGAAGAAGCAGCAGGACAAGCTCGCTGCCGCCAACGAAGCTGCGGCTACTGCCGCCGTTGCCGAGCCCGAACCCGCCGCCGATCCGGTTTCCTCCGAGGAAGCCATGAAGGCAGCCATGGGCGGCGGCGGAGACAGCGCCGAATAAGCGCTCGCTCCTGCAAAATAAAAAGACCCCGCCGAAAGCATCACGCTTCCGGCGGGGTCTTTTTGTTCGGCATTGCTCTTTCTTATGCGCCTGGTTTTGTGATCGCACGTAAGTCTGGTGAGACCCCTTCCTACTCGTTGGACGAAGGAGTGCGCCATTCAATGTTTGCAGCGCGAATGGCGTCTTCTCCTTGCAGCTTGCCACCACCGCGCGGCCTGAATTCGAAGCTGGCGATCTCGTCCTGAATCGCGGTGCCGTCGCATCGTTCGCGCTCGACAGTGGTTAGGTCTGAGCCAGCCACACATCGAAACATAGCGACCCTTGCGGGTGTTAGATTGGTTGGCTCGGGATAGGGGTTTTCCTCGGTCAGCAGCCTGCGAATTTGCTCGCCATAGAACTTTGCGTTCTCTGCGGCCTCCTCATCTGCGGGAAGATTTTCGAGCTGCATCACAACGGCAAGGCGCGATAGACCTTCCTCGTAATATCCGAGTTCCCGCATCGCGTTGACGGCCCGCATTTGAATCCAGAACCAATTGTCGCGCTCGCGTACCTCCGCGCCCTCGGGCTTATCCCAACGCATCGCCAGATTGACGAATTCTGACCGATACCGGTTCCGGCGATCCCAATTATCATCCGTTTGCCAAGTGGCCTGATACAAAGCTCCGACTTGCTCGGAGAATGGACGACCGATTTCGCGTTTGAGCCAGAACAGACGATAACGCGACGTGTCGTTTTCACGCATCGCGCGAAAATCTGGGGTGGCAATCGCGATTTCCAACGCAGCCAGCTCTACCGGGTCAAACTCGTCTTCGAACAGAGGCAATCCGTTTTCGGGGCATTCCGGGATTGGCCATATGGCGACACCGCCATAAGGTCTACCATCGGCGCGCTGTCCGAACGTAGAGGTGCTCCCGACAACATTTGCCTTGAATTTCTCGCCGCCGATTGGGCAAGTGAACTCCTCTTCGAACACCGTTGTCGCCGAAACCGGGGGCGATAGGAGCGCCAAAGGTGCAAGAATTGCGATCGCTGCGCCTCTAATCGCGAACTTCATATCTTTCTCCTGCGAACAAAAGGCTATAGCGCGAAACTATTATGAGTCACACCACGCGTTTCGCCCCCTCTCCGACCGGCCGCCTACATGTCGGCAATATCCGCACTGCGCTGCATAACTGGATGCTCGCGCAAAAGGCGGGCGGGGATTTCATCCTGCGCATCGACGACACCGATGCCGCGCGCAGTCGCGAGGAATATGTCGAAGCGATCCGCGCAGACCTTGCATGGCTGGGGATCGAGGCAACGCGCGAAGAACGCCAGTCGCAGCGGCTTGATCGCTATCAAGCGGCGTTCGATGCGTTGCGCAATGCGGGCCGGATCTATCCCGCCTATGAAACCAGCCAAGAGCTTGAGCTAAAGCGCAAGGTCCAACTGGGGCGCGGTCTGCCGCCGATCTATGACCGCGCGGCGCTGGACCTGACCGAGGAGCAGCGCGCCGCGAAGGAGGCAGAGGGCATCGCTCCGCACTGGCGCTTCAAGCTTGACCATGACGAGGCGATTGCATGGGAAGACGGCGTGCGCGGAAAGGCGAGCTTCGACCCCGCAACGCTCTCCGACCCCGTGATCCGCCGCGCCGACGGTTCGTGGCTCTATATGCTGCCCAGCACGGTGGACGATGTCGATATGGGCGTCACCCAAGTCTTGCGCGGCGAGGACCATGTCTCGAACACCGCGGTGCAAATCCAGATGTTCACCGCGATGGGAGCCACACCGCCCGCCTTTGCGCACGAAGCGCTGCTGGTGGGCAAAGAGGGCAAGCTCTCCAAACGCCTCGGCTCGCTGGGCTGCGATGCCTTCCGCGAGCGCGGGATCGAACCCGAAGCGATCATCGCCTTGCTGGCGCGTCTCGGCACTTCGCTCCCCGTGGAGCCGATTGCGGATCGCGCTGAGCTGCTCGACACATTCGACCTTTCGACTTTTGGCCGTGCGCCGGCGAAATTCGACGATGCTGATCTGGAGCGGGTCAACACCGCGATTGTCCACGCCATGCCGTTCGAGGCGGTGAAGCACCGCCTGCCCGAAGGGATGGACGAGGCCGGCTGGCACGCGGTGCAGCCCAATGTCTCCAATATGAGCGAAGTCGGAGAGTGGTGGCGGCTCGTCACCGGCCCGATTCAGCAGCCGGGGTTCTCCGAAGACGACCGCGCGTTTCTGGCGCAGGCCGCCGATGCGCTTGTCTGGGGCGATGACCCGTGGCGCGCGCTCACTTCTGCGCTCAAGGAGGCGACCGGCCGCAAGGGCAAGCAGTTGTTCCTGCCGCTACGCCAAGCGCTTACCGGCATGGACCACGGACCCGATATGGGCGAGCTGTTGCCGCTGATTGGTGAAGGCGAAGCGCGGGCGCGGCTCGAAAAGGCGGGCGGCTAGGCTGCTAGTTTGCGGCCAGTCAGCAGCATCAACACCATCGGCACCAGCGAGATCGCACCGAACATCATGTTGCCGGTCGCAAAGATCATCGCCGCTGAAAAGCCAAACCCGGTTGCGACTGCGAACGCGCCGATCTTTCGGGTGGCGGGCAGAATGCAAGCAATGGCCCCTGCAACTTGCACAGCGCCCAAGGCGTGGAGCCAGAATGTGTCGAGGCCGAGCGCGCTGAAAAACTCCACTTCCTGCGGCATTGCAGCCAGTTTTGCCCCGCCCGCAGCAAGGCTGAGCAGCGCCAGCAATCCGAAAACAATAAGCAACAGAACTCGCATCTCTTACCCCTCCCTCTTCTCCAACTCATCGCCCTTCAACGTCACCACATGGAGCAGGTTCGTCGCGCCCGGCGTGCCGAACGGGACGCCCGCCAGCACGATCTGCTTCGATCCGGCTTCGCCAAAGCCGTGACGCAGGGCCATGCGTTTGCCCTTCGCGATCATCTCTTCGAAGCTGCCAATGTCGCGCGTCACCACCGCATGCGCGCCCCAGAGCAGCGCGACACGGCGCGCCGTTCGCATGCTCGGCGTGAGCACCAGCATCGGCGTGCCGGGCCGCTCGCGGGCGACCCGGCGCGCGGTTGAGCCACTATCGGTGAAGACGGTGATCGCGCTGATCGGAACGGTGTCGGCGATGGTCATGCAGCTATGCGCCAACGCGTCTGCCGTGGTCGCGTCAGGCGGCGTATCGAGCAGGCGGACCCGCTCGGTATAGCCTTCATCGCGTTCCACCTGAGCAGCGATGGAGTGCATCATCGCAACCGACTCCTCAGGCCAGTCACCCGCCGCGCTTTCAGCCGAGAGCATCACCGCATCGGCGCCGTCATAGACCGCATTGGCCACGTCGGAGACTTCGGCGCGGGTCGGTATCGGGCTTTCGATCATGCTTTCGAGCATTTGTGTCGCCACGATCACCGGCTTGCCCGCAGTGCGCGTGGCGGCGATGATCTTCTTTTGCAGCGGCGGGACTTCCTGCGGTTCCAGCTCCACGCCCAGATCGCCGCGCGCGACCATGATCCCGTCCGAAAGCTCGATAATCGCATCGAGGCGCTTGAGCGCTTGCGGCTTTTCGATCTTGGCGCACAAAGCAGGCAGCTTGCCTCCGCGCGCATGCGAGGCGATCAGTTTGCGCGCTTCGGCAAGGTCTTCGGGTCGCTGGACAAAGCTGAGCGCGATCCAGTCCGCGCCATGCTCGACCGCAAAGGCCAGATCCTTGCGATCCTTCTCGGTGAGCGCTGGGATCGGAACCTCGGCATCGGGCACATTCACACCCTTGCGGTCGGAGATCACCCCGCCGACTTCGGCCGAGCAGAAGATGCGGTCTTCGTCCGCTTCCTTGACCACCAGCCTGATCTTGCCGTCATTGATGAGCAAGCGCTGGCCGCGTTCGAGAATGCCGAACAGTTCAGGGTGGGGCAGCTGGACGCGGGTTTCATCGCCCGGCTCATCCTTGCGGTCGAGCGTGAAGTGACCCGAATGGCGGATCACGGCGTTGTCATCCTTGAACGTGCCGACCCGCAGTTTCGGCCCCTGCAGATCGGCAAGGATCGCAATCGGGCGGGAAAATTCCTTTTCCAGCGCGCGGATCGACTGGATTGCCTGCTCGTGATCGGCGTGACTGCCATGGCTCATGTTGACGCGAAAGGCGTCTGCGCCTGCCAGAAACAGTTTGCGCAGCATTTCGGGCGAGCGGCTTGCCGGGCCGATTGTCGCCAATATCTTGACCTTGCGCCCGCGTGGGTCGATCCGTTTGTATTCGCGTTTGGTCATAATGCTCCTGATCCTCAGCGGCACGCTATGACACAGCCTTATTGCAACTCAAGGAAAAGCAGAGATGGAAGCAGATTCGGGCTCGATAGAGCAGTTGGACGATGCGATTGCAGCCGAGGCATTCCGGCGGCTGGTGCGGCATTTGCAGCATCGCCACGATGCGCAGAATATCGAGTTGATGGGGCTGGCGGGCTTCTGCCGGAATTGCCTCGCCGACTGGATCCGCGATGCGGGCTTTGACGGCGACAAGGCCGCCGCGCGCGAGCTGATCCACGGCATGCCGATGGATGAATGGAAGGCGACCCGCCAGACGCCCGCAACAGAGGCGCAACTGGCGGCGATGGAAGCGAGCGTGAAGAAGAACGTGAGGTAGAGGTTTTACGCGCCTTCGAGCCGGTAAAGTTCGACCACGCCGTAATTCTTGGGCAGCTTCACCCGGCCTACGGATGTGAAGGTGCATTCCTTGCAGTCATCCATCAGCAACGCGGCAGCAAAGCTCTCCGTGCAATAGACGCCGCCGACCGGCGTTACCGGCTCGATCCGCGCGGTGCGATTGACTTCGCCGCCATACCATAGCCGGTTGCCGGTGATGCGGTCGGTCCCGACCCAGATCGGCCCGTAATGCACGCCCAGCCGCATTCCGGCTGCAGCGCCATCGGGGATCAGGCCGGGAGGAATATCGGCCAGCTCGTCCTGCAGTTTCAGCGCAATCGCAGCCGCTGTGCGCGGCTCATCGACGATGGCGTAAATCGCATCTCCCCAAGTGTTGCGAAACTCCACATGGTCACCGAAATCGTGCAGCACCTGCGCGATGCGGCCCATGATGATGTTCATGAAATCGGGCAGTTCGCGCTCGCCGATGCGCGAGAAACCCTTGTAATCGGCGAACAGGATTGACCGGATCTCACGCCGCGTGCCGTCACCGACCTTGTCGCGCTTGGGGAATTTGAGATCGCGCGGGACTGGGCCTGTGGGGATCGGGATGCTTTCGCGCCCCAATGCCTGCCATAGCCGCATATCTGCCTTGGTTCCCGCAATGCCTGTGGCCGAGAAGCTCGCAAACTGGTCTGACACAATTGCAATCTGAAAGGCCTCGCAATCGCGCTTTTGCGAGCGAAGAACCGCAAGACCCATGGCGTAAAGCGTATTGTAGGCGAATTGATTGTCATCGCCGACATAGTCGCTGGGCGTGGCAAAGCTGATTGATGCAGCTGCATCGCGGCAGGCCTGATAGCGCGCGCGCCATCCTTCCCCGCCGCACAGCACGCTTTCCTCGATGAAATCCTTCTCGGCAAAGGGAAGCACGACATTAAGCTCCGCCCCACGCGCGATCAGCGCTTCAGCAACGAGAATATCCGCTCCGCAGGCAAGCGGGCCATAGCCAACCGCGATGTCGAGCTTTTCGAGCTGGTCGCTGATCCGCTTGGCGAGATCCACTTCGGCCTCGCTGCCGGTGTTGAACATATGCCCGCAAAAGACCGCGACATTGCCGGGCAGCTCGTGTTCGGGAACGGGCTCTTCGAGAATTTCGGCGTCCGCCTTCATGCGTGCTGCTCCCAGATGCGGGGCGCGCAAGCGGAAGAGCCGATCCGGTCAATCACAGCCATATGTCCCCCAATGCCGCCAACGCTGCCGCTACAAATCTCGGGCAAACCTACAGCATGCAGAATGTCGCGCAAGCCGGGGAAAAGCGCGCACACTTTTGCTTTGCTCTTGGCGCAAGGCTGGTAAGGCCGTGAGCCAATTCTCACCCGATGATTCTCTTGGAGCCCTGACACAATGGCCGAAGCCACCGATGACCGCCTGCGCTTGCTGATCGAGCGTATCGAACGCCTCGAAGAAGAAAAGAAAGGCATCGCCGACGACATCCGCGACGTCTATGCCGAGGCAAAGGCGGTGGGTTACGACGTCAAGATCATGCGCCAGATCGTCCGCCTGCGCAAAATGAAGCCCGACGATCGCAGCGAACAGGAAGTGATCCTGGAAACCTACAAGGCCGCGCTTGGCATGGGGTGATTCATGCGGTTTGGAAGAACGACTTTGAGCCTGATTGCTTTGGGCTTGGCCTCATCTTGCAGCAGTCCGACGATAGAAGGGTCGCTTTCGCCCGAGGACCGGTTAGCTCGAATTCAGGCATGTAATGCCGCGTGGCGCGACGAGGGCTTCGATAAAGTGGGGGCAATCCAGGCGACGGGCCGGGTTGATCAACTCGCTTTCGAAGCTCTTGGGTCGGCGAAACAGAAGCGCATGGCCGAGATACTTGCGTGCCGAATAACGAGTGGCGAAGTCAGGCAACAACGCATTGAATTCCACGCCGATGGCCGAGTGCTCAAGGTTGTTACGGCCGCGAACAATATCGATTTTGCAGCAGAATAGCGCGCGGCATCTGCCTACTCCGCAGTCATCCCCAGCACCACAATCGCAATCAGCGTCGCATTGTGCATCATGTGAAGCGTGATCGCGCCCCAAAGGCCGATCTGCACCCGCACATATCCGGCCAGCGCGCCGAGGATAAACTGCGGCAGGACCAGCGGCAGCAGCCACGGCGACACCTCCTTGAAATTGCCGAGATGGATGAGCGCGAAGGCGGCGGTGGCGATCCAGAAGAACAGCGGGAACGCTCGTGCAAACCAGCCCATCACCGGCTTTCGGCGAAGCAGGATAAGCAGCGCCAAAGCGAGCGCGAAGCCGACCACCACAAAGGGCAAGCTGATCAGCGGTCTGCTGTCTCCGATAGCGACAAAAATGGCCGCACCAACAGCGAATGATAGCAGCGCGAAGACATGCCCCGGCTTTCCCGATAGCCAGCCGCGGAACACGATCTCCTCCAGAACTGGCGCGGCGATAATCGCGCCCAAGGCGATCAGGACTGTGATCTCCACACCGGCCAGAGCGGTCTCGGGCAGCTCGATCCCTGCTGCGGCCACTGCGCCCGCGGCCACCATCAGCACGCTCATCAGCACAATATCGAGCGCGTAGACCCTGAGCAGCATCGCGGAGGGCGCGCCACATGCGCCTGCATCCTCCAGCGTCGGCCGCGCCAGAAACGCGCCAACCCGCCGCCATTCGCCCCGCATCGTGGGCGCTGGCGCAATTGCTTTGCTGCTTGGATCAACCGGAGTGGTTACAGGACTTGTCGGCGCATCGTTCATAGGTCTAATGCGATGGCTGAAAATTTCCGATTTAGCCACCTCGAAACGCCACCACGATACAAAGGGCACTAAGACTTCCCATGGCAGGCCATTCCAAATTCAAGAACATCATGCACCGCAAGGGTGCGCAGGATAAAAAGCGCTCCAACCTGTTTTCCAAGCTCAGCCGCGAGATCACCGTTGCGGCCAAGATGGGCACGCCTGATCCCGACATGAACCCGCGCCTGCGGCTGGCGATCAACACGGCCAAGGGGCAGTCAATGCCCAAGGACAATATCCAGCGCGCAATCGACAAGGCGAACGCGGCCGATGGCGAGAATTACGAAGAGGTCCGCTACGAAGGCTATGGCCCCGGCGGCAGCGCGATCATCGTCGAAGCACTGACCGACAACCGCAACCGCACCGCCACCGCCGTGCGCACCGCCTTCAGCAAGAACGGCGGAAATCTGGGCACCGAAGGCTCGGTCGCGCATGGGTTCGAACGGCTCGGCTATATTGAATATGGTTCGGATGCCGGCGATGAAGAGGCCGTGCTTGAGGCCGCTCTGGAAGCAGGCGCAGAAGACATTGCGTCCTCCGCTGACGGCCACGAAATCTGGACCGCCGCCGAAGACCTGCACGCGGTCGCCGAAAGCCTCGAAAAGGCGCTGGGCGAGGCGAAAGAGGTCAAGCTCGCATGGAAGCCCAATCTGACCGTCGACATGGACGAGAAGGGCGCGGGCACTTTGCTCAAGCTGATCGACACGCTCGACGATGATGACGATGTGCAAACCGTTTGGGGCAATTACGAGATCAGCGACGAGATTATGGAGAAGCTCGAGGCTTGAGCGGGACAAGCCACAAGAACCGCTCGCCCTGAGCTTGTCGAAGGGCCGCCCTTCTCTATGGATGTTCGGATACGAAGAAGTGCGGTGCTTCGACAGGCTCAGCACGAGCGGGGAACTTTTCTGCGATGATCATCCTCGGCCTTGACCCTTCGCTCTCTTGCACCGGCTGGGGGTTGATCCGCGTCGACGGATCGCGGCTGTCGCATATTGCCAACGGGCAGATTCCGACCAGTCCCAAATCGCCCATGCCCGAGCGGCTGGCGCTGCTCTATAGTGCGATTGCCGAGGTGATCGCCCAGCACTCCCCCGACCGCGCGGCGTGCGAGGAGGTCTTCGTCAACGAGAACCCGCAATCCACGCTTAAGTTGGCTCAGGCACGCGGGAGCGTGCTCGCGGCTTGCGGCTCGGCGGGGCTAGTGGTGAACGAACACGCGGCGCGGCTGGTGAAGAAAGCGGTTGTCGGCACTGGCGGCGCGGACAAGAAACAGGTCGCCGCGATGGTCAAAGTGCTGATGCCTGGCATCGCAATTGAAGGCGCGGATGCCGCCGATGCACTGGCGGTTGCGATTGCCGATGCGCATTTGAAGCGAGGTTGAGGCGTCTAGTCGAAAGCCCCGATATCATCCTCCGCGAAGTGTGAAGATCGCAGCGCAATCGCTCCGCGGATACCCTGCACGGTGAGCAACAAGAGCAAGGCGTTGAAGATCAAGCCTAGCCCGATCTGGACCGAAGCAACCGCGATCAACAGGTTCAAGGCCATCAGAGCCGCTGCACCCATTCCGGCATAGATGCCTTTGCCCGCGCGCAGCCGGAAACCCGCCAGGAGGCAGACGGCGATCTGGAAGCCGAAAATTCCGAGCGCGGCAAGGCCTTCGGGTGTCCCGTAAGCGAACACGGCGCCGGTTACGAAAGCGCTGAAAGCGGTAAGCCCCGCATAGACAAAACACGCCAGCCCGCCTTGCGCAGCAGCGCTATCCGCGCCCATCCGCGTTTCCAGATCAATGTCCCAGAATGCCATTGTGCCCCCTTCGTTTTTGCCTACAGATGCGCAGGCGGCTTTGGGGTAAGTTAAAGCCGTTCAGGGCGTTCCAGCCAAGAGGAAATCAATGACTATCGACGTTTACGGCATCCCCAATTGCGACACGGTGAAGAAAGCGCGCGTGTGGCTTGATGCAAACGGGATCGACTACACGTTCCACGACTACAAGAAAGTCGGCGCGGATGCGGACAAGGTTGCCGCATGGATCGCGGATAAGGGCGTCGATGTGGTCCTGAACAAGCGCGGCACGACTTTCCGTAAGCTGACTGATGCGGAGAAGGCCGACGCGGCGGACCCGCAAAAGGCAGCCGCATTGCTGGTTCAGCACCCCTCCATGATCAAGCGGCCAGTGGCCGTGCACGCCTCAGGCATTCTGGTCGGTTTCAAGGAAGACGAATGGTCCGCAACTCTCTCATAATCCTCGCGCTGGCGGCCACCGCCTTTGCCGCTCCGGCAAGCGCCGATAGCCACGCCGAAGGAGCCTCTATGTCCGGTAGCACCCGCCCGCTCATCATCGCGCATCGCGGATCGTCGGGAGAGCGGCCCGAACACACGCTGGCGGCTTACGAATTGGCGATCGATCAGGGCGCGGATTACATCGAGCCCGATCTGGTCGTGACCAAGGATCTGGTGCTGGTCGCGCGGCATGAGAACGAGCTGTCGGGCACCACCGATGTCGCGAGCCGCGAAGAGTTCGAACATCTGCGCCGCGAAAAAACCATCGACGGTCGCCGCGTCGCAGGCTGGTTCGCCGAGGACTTTACTTTGGCCGAACTGCGCACGTTGAGAGCGCGCGAGCGGGTCGGGAACATCCGCCCGGCAAACACCGCCTTCAACGACCTATATCAAGTGCCGACCTTTGACGAAGTGGTCCGGCTTGTCCGCGCCAAGGAGGCGGAGACAGGACGCACAATCGGGCTCTATCCCGAGCTCAAGCACCCAACCTTCCTGCTCGAAGCGGAAGGGATCGACATGGTTGATCTCATCATCCGCGATCTGCGCCAACATGGACTGGACGGGGCCGATGCTCCGGCGATCATCCAGATTTTCGAAGTCACACCCTTGCAGCGGCTCAACCAGCGGATCGACACGCGGCTGGTCCTGCTGATCCATCCAGAAGGCGGGCCGTATGACGAACCGTCAATGCGCTGGGCGGATATGATCACGCCGACAGGGCTGGCCGAGATCGCCGAATATGCCGACGGAATCGGGCCGTGGCTCGGCTATACTTTGGACCCCGAAACGATGCAGACGACCTCGCTGGTTGCAGACGCGCATGAGGCAGGGCTGGTGGTCCACCCGTGGACCTTGCGCAAGGAAAACGGCTTCCTTCCCGCAAGCCTTCAGGCCGATGGCGGACCTGCGGCTGACGGGCAGTACAGGCGGCTCTGGAATGCGGCGATCGCAACCGGCGCGGACGGGTTCTTCACCGACAATGTGCGTGAATTTGTCGAGCTGGTCGAAGGCCGATAGAAGGCGCTGCTTACGCAATCTTCACCAGTTTCTGCCTAGCATTCCCCTTGAATTTCGAGGGGACACGTTATGAAATTCTGGACGGTTGTGCCGCTGGCAGCGTGCCTCGCAGGCTGCGGCAATATGCTCATCGGAGAGATCACTCCCGAAGTGCTGCCCGACTTGGCGGACGAGATGAACGAGCGCGGCACGCTTGAAATTGGCAAGGACTTTCCCGGCGTCACCATGCATGCGCGCGTCGACAGTGGCGACACTCTGGTTGTGATGATGGGCAATGTTCCGCTCGGCAACAGGACCTACGATCCCAATGCAGTTCGCCGCTTGCTGCGCTCGGAGGTTTGCAGCGATAGTAATTTGAGCGAGCTGATCTCGAACGGCGGCAAAGTCCGTCTCGAAATGACCAGCAATTTCGGCAAGGAACTGCCCGCGGTCCAGTTCGCGCGTTGCGGTTAGCGGCGACTAAGCCGCTTTGCGCGCGCTCAATATGTAGTTGATCGCTTCGTCGTCGGAGAGGTGCAGGCCCTTGCTGGGCCGCCACGCGATCCCGCGCCGCTCGATCACTTCCAGGCCGACGCTGGCGAGCAGTGCCTCCAGCTCCTCAGGCGTGACGAAATCCTCCCAGTGATGCGTGCCCTTGGGCACATATCCCACCGCCTCTGCCGCACCCACGAGCAGCAGGCGCGAGGCGGCGGTGCGGTTGGGGGTGGAGAGAACCAGCAAGCCATCATCTGCAAGCCGCGCGGCTACGTCAGCGAGGAAAGCGGCTTTGTCTGCGACATGCTCGACCACTTCGAGCGAGGTCACAAGGTCGAATGTGCCGATATCAAGCGCGGCAACTTCGCCTGCCATGTAGCGGATATCGAGGCCCGACTTTTCTGCATGGGCCGAGGCTGCGGCGACATTATCCGCCGCTGCATCAACGCCGGTCACATCCGCGCCCAGCCGCGCCAGAGGTTCACACACCAGACCCGCGCCGCAGCCAATGTCGAGCGCGCTCTTGCCTGCAAGCGGCTTTACCGAGCGATCATCGCCGCCGAAATGCGCATCGATGGCGTCACGGATAAACTCCAGCCGCACCGGATTGACCTCGTGCAGGCTCGCCATCTTGCCCTTGGTGTTCCACCAATCCTTCGCAAGCTCAGCGAAAAACTCGGCTTCTTCGGGGCGAATCGTCTGGGTGCTGGTCATCGTGGGATCGTTCATCGCAGTTTCGCGGGTTGAACCCAAGCCCCGCTAACACCCCCTAAATAACAAGCCCGCTTGTCTTGGCGCAGAGAGCGCCTTACCGCGCACAATGGAGCCTCTTGTTGGGTAGTGGAGGACGCATTGGCGCGCCCAAAACAAAGAATAGTGATGAAATTCGGCGGCACCTCGATGGCGGGGACCGAGCGCATTCGCCGCGTTGCCAATATCGTGCGCGCGCAGGCCGCGAAGAATGCCGAAGGCGTGGAAAGCGAAGTCGCGGTCGTCGTCAGCGCGATGGCGGGCGAGACCGACCGGCTGGTCAATTTCTGCCGCGAGGCCAATGCGCTTTACGATCCGGCCGAATATGATGTGGTGGTCGCGAGCGGCGAACAGGTCACCAGCGGGCTGCTCGCGCTCACGCTCCAGTCACTCGGCTGCAAAGCGCGCAGCTGGCTCGGCTGGCAGATGCCGGTGAAGACGGTCGAGGCGCATGCCAAGGCGCGCGTTGCGACCATCGATGCGCCTGAAATGATCGAAAGCATGGAAGGCGGCGAGATTGCCGTGGTGCCGGGCTTTCAGGGCATTTCCGATGATGGCCGTATCACCACGCTCGGCCGCGGCGGGTCGGACACGTCTGCGGTTGCGGTTGCGGCGGCGGTGAAGGCCGATCGCTGCGATATCTACACCGATGTTGACGGGGTCTACACAACCGACCCGCGCATCGTCGCCCGCGCGCGCAAGCTGAAAGCGGTGACTTACGAAGAAATGCTCGAACTCGCGAGTGTCGGGGCAAAGGTGCTCCAGACCCGCTCAGTCGGGCTTGCAATGAAAGAGGGGGTCCGGATCCAGGTCCTCTCCAGCTTTGTCGGCGATGACGCCGTCGCGGCAGACGAGCTTCCCGGGACATTGATCGTCTCGGATGAAGAAATGGACGAAATGGTGGAGAAGGGCCTGATGGAACGCCAGCTTGTAACCGGCATCGCGCATGACAAGAACGAGGCGAAAGTCATCCTCACCCGCGTGCCCGATAAACCCGGCGCGGTGGCGGATATCTTCACCCCGCTCGCCGAGGCCAGCATCAATGTCGATATGATCATTCAGAACGTTGGCCGCGACAAGGGCGAGACCGACGTGACCTTCACCGTGCCGCAGTCGGATCTTGCGCGTGCGCAGGCTCTGCTGGAGGACCGGCGCGAGGCAATCGGCTATAACCGCATCATCACCGACAGCCAGGTCGCCAAGATCAGCGTTGTCGGTGTGGGGATGAAGAGCCATGCCGGTGTCGCCAGCACGATGTTCCGCGCGCTGTCGGATCGCGGGATCAACATTCAGGCGATCTCGACCTCTGAAATCAAGGTCAGCGTGATGATCGACGAGGACGAGACGGAGCTGGCGGTGCGCGTGCTCCACACCGCTTACGGACTCGATGCGCCGGAATAACCAGCCCGTCTAACCAGCCAGCCTAACTCGGTTGACACCGCAGGGCGCGCGGTTTGTCGACATTAACCATTGCTGGTTGGAATCCCTTAAGAACAAACGGCGGATTTCGTGTGCTCCTTGCATATTGGAGTCGCATGAAATGGCGCTGAAAGCTCACCTGGACCCTCAAACGAAAGCCGCACCCGGCCTGATCGAAGGTCGCCGCCAGTCGCGCCGTGCGATGCGCCTCGAAACGAGCGGGGTTCTGCCCGGCGGGCTTGAGGCGAATGTCACGATCCATAACCTTTCGGCAGCAGGCCTGCTGATCCAAACCGGCCTGTCGCTGAGCGTGGGTGAGGTGCTGTCGGTTGACCTGCCTGATCTCGGCCCGGTCGGTGCTGAGATCGTGTGGCAGAGCGGAGAGCTGTTCGGCTGCGCATTCCAGCAGGCGCTGGGCGAGGCTGCTCTGGCAGCGGCAGAGCTGCGCAGCGCCAGCGGAGTCGAGGTCGCACCGCCAGCTCCCTCGCAATCCGCTGGGCCGGCAATAGGAGATTCCTTCGGCATGCGGCTCAATCGCCTGCGCCGCGAACGCAGCCTCACTCTGGCGCAGGTCGCAAACGCGCTGGGCGTGAGCAAGCCGACTGTGTGGGCATGGGAAAAGGGCAAGGCCCGCCCGCTGCCCGAACGCATTGCCGCGATTGCCGCTGTGCTGGGTGTAAGCGAGGGAGACCTGAGCGAGGCCCATGCCGGTGCAGCGAGTTCGGCACTGGTCGACGAATGCCGCCTGCGCATTGCCTCTCAATACGGAACGGATCCTGGTAATGTCCGTATCATGGTGGAGCTCTGATCGTATTACATACCGGTAAACCCGTATAAACACGATGGAAAGACCTAGAATTATGGTAAACGGATTAAGAATTGATTCGTTTTTTAGTCAGGTAAGTTTACTTAGATAACTTAATTAGAGAAAATGCATAGGAACTTCGTGTTTTACGCAGTATCTTTACTCTAGCAGTTAGCTAATACCGAGATTGACCAGAAAACGGCTTGACTCAATGTTCGTCAGCAAGCCGGGGGCAATCGGCATGAAAATAGACTTCAGCAATGCAGAGGGGCGCGTGTTGCACGGCCTTATCGAGGATGCGGCAGGCGATATCGTCGTGCGGCTGGATAGTGCGGGGTTCATCGTGCACGCCTCGGCCAACGCCTCGCAGCTGGGCATTGATCTGTCGTCGTTACTGCTGATGCCGCATATCTCCGACTTTGCCGATCCCGATCACACCGCCGATCTGGTGCGCTATGTCACTCAGGTTTTGAGCGGCGGCGTCAGCCATGGATGGATCGAATTTCCTGTCTGTAAGTCAGCCGCGCCCGAAGAGGAGAGGGCGGATAACGAATTTGCAGAGCCGCGCTGGTACGCCTTTAGCCTGCGCCTCATCGACGATGATGACGGAGTTCCGCAAGGCGCGCTCGGCCTGCTGCGTTCGGTCCAGCAAAAGCACTCGCTCGAAGGCGAGATCAGCGCCCGCGCTCTAACCGACCCGCTCACCGGACTTGCCAATCGCCATGCCTTCTGCGCCGATCTTCGCTGCGCGATTGCGGGGGAGGGCGAGCACACTATGGCGGTGCTGGCGGTGGACCGGATGCGCGCGATCTTCATGCAATATGGCCAGCGCACCGCGGATGAAATCCAGTGGGGCTTTGCCAAATATCTGGAGAGCATGGTCCTGCCCGGGCACACGCTAGCGCAGATCGATAGCGAGCGTTTCGGCGTTCTGCTGAGAGGCATGAACACCGCACAGGCACGCGGATGGGCCGGAGATACGCTGCGGACGTTTGCCGGGCTCGCGGGATCGTCCTCCAGCCGCACCCCTGAACTGTCGGCCAGCGCAGGCCTTGCGCGGGCCGAGATGAATGTCGACTGGACCCTGCGTCAGGCAGAGTTGGGCCTGGTGATGGCGCGTGCAGGCGGAGGCATGCGGGTGAGCGTTTGCGCCCAATCGCCCAGCGGTGATGCAGGCGTGCTGGCGAAAAGCGACGAGATCGAACGCGCGATCGATGCCGCCGTCTCCCGCGCCGAACAACGCCGCGCCTGACTGAAAGCCTGCACACAGCGCATTGCCTATCGCGTCAGAGGCTCGTAATCGCCTGTGACTATGACAGACTTTTCCAAAACCAAGGCGCTGATGCAGCGCGGAACCGATTTTCTGGGCTGCGAACATGCGATCCTGTGCGGCGCGATGAGCTGGGTGTCGGAGCGCAATCTCGTCTCCGCCATCTCCAATGCAGGCGGCTTTGGCGTGATCGCATGCGGCGCGATGACGCCCGAACTGCTCGACACCGAAATTGCCGAGACGCGCGCGCGCACGGACAAGCCCTTTGGCGTCAACCTGATCACCATGCACCCGATGCTGTTCGATCTGATCGCGGTCTGCAAGAAGCACTCGGTAAGCCATGTCGTGCTCGCAGGCGGTATCCCGCCCAAGGGCAGCGTTGAAGCGATCAAGGAGTTTGGTGCGAAGGTTATCGTCTTTGCCCCAACGCTGGCGCTGGCGAAAAAGCTGCTGCGTTCGGGCGGTGATGCTCTGGTGATCGAGGGGATGGAAGCGGGCGGCCATATCGGCCCTGTTGCGACCAGCGTGCTGGCGCAGGAATTCCTCCCCGCTCTGGCCGAGGATCATGTGGTGTTCGTCGCAGGCGGGATCGGCCGCGGCGAGGCCATTGCAGGCTATCTGGAAATGGGCGCGTGCGGCGTGCAGCTGGGCACGCGGTTCGCCTGCGCTAGCGAGAGCATCGCGCATCCAGACTTCAAGAAAGCGTTCTTCCGCGCCAAGGCCCGCGATGCGGAAACCAGCGTGCAGGTTGACCCGCGCCTGCCGGTGATCCCGGTGCGCGCGCTCAAGAACAAGGGCACCGAGGAGTTCACCCGCAAACAGATCGAAGTCGCAAAACTGCTCGATGCAGGCGAGGTCGATATGGGCGAGGCGCAATTGCAGATCGAGCATTTCTGGGCCGGAGCCTTGCGCCGCGCGGTGATCGACGGCGATGTCGAAGGCGGCTCGCTGATGGCAGGGCAAAGCGTGGGCATGGTGACGGCAGAAGAGCCGGTTGCCGATATCGTCGCGCAGCTGATGCGCGAATGTGAAGACGCTCTCAGCCGGAGATAGGGCGATGATCCGCCCCCTGATCGCCGCGCTTGCGCTGGTAGCTTCCACCGGAACATCGGCGCATAATTTCTGGCTTCAGCCTGAAAATCATACGCCCGATGCAGGCGAGGACGTGCTGATCGAGTTCAAGATTGGCGATGCCGGTGCGGCTGCCAATGATTGGGGGCTGTATTGGGAGCGGATTGCCGCGTTCCGCCTGCACGGCCCCGATGGCGCGAGCGATCAGCAATCTGCCGTTCGAACGACGCAGGCTGGCGTGACCGGTAGCGCGCAACTCAGCGTGGCGCGCCCGGGCAGCTATGTGCTGGCCTTTGAAAGCAATCCCAGCCGCTCCGACCTCGAAGCCGAACGGTTCAATCGCTACATCGAGAATGAAGGCCTGACCGCCATCGCCGCGCACCGCGCCGCAACTGGAAGCGGTGATGCGAACGGCACTGAGTTATATGCGCGGCGCGCCAAGACTTTGCTGCAAGTGGGCGATGTGATCACCGCCAACGTCACCAGACCCATCGGGCAAACGCTGGAAATAGTGCCGCTGCAAAACCCCTTTGCTTTGGGCGAAGGAGACGCGCTCGACCTGCAAGTGTTTTGGCGCGGCTCACCGCTTGACGGCGCAACTCTTTCTATCGCGCCGCTTGATGGAACAGGCGGGGTGGAAACCGCGATGACCAGCGCCGACGGTGTTGTGAGGGTTGGCGCTCCGGGTAAGACGGCCATGCTCTACACGGTGACATGGGGCGTCCTTGCACCCAATGAAAGCCGCGCAGACTATCTCACGATCTTTGCCAGCCTGACTGTCGCGAACCCGCGATCGGCCGAGGGCACAGAAGCGCCGTGATTGTCGAACGTCTCGACCATGTGAACATTATCACCGACCGGCTGGGTGAGACAGCGCGTTTCTATGCCGAACTGCTCGATCTGGAGGAGCACGACGGTCCGCCGCCGATGCGGCCTGATCAGGTCCGCTGGATGTATGACGGCGCGGGGCAGGCGATTCTGCATCTAAACTCGGTGGATTGCCCGCGCGCTTATGACCGCGCGGTTGATCCGGGCGCGGAGACCGGAGCGATCCATCACGTCGCTTTGCGCTGCTCGGATTTCGAGCGGGTGAGAGCACGTCTAGATCAGTCCGGCGGCAGTTACACGGTGAACGAGGTGCCTGCGGCAGGCCTCCGCCAGATATTCACCGCCGACCCCAACAATGTGCTGTTGGAGCTGAACTTCTTCACAGAAGCGGGCTGACGCTACAGGCGAGGGGGTGGGCGGCTACTCGCCGCCCTCTATCGCCTTGTCCTCATTGGCGCGGTGGATCACGTAGCCGCGCACGGCCTCGATTTCTTCGCGCGAGAGCGAGTCGGCAAAGTTGACCATGCCGTTATCCTTAAGAATGCCGTCATTCACCACAGCCGACCACGCGCCTGCATTGCCGAGCGTGCCTGACCGGCGAAGGTCGGGAAGGACGGTGGAACCCACCGCTCCCGGACCGTGGCATACGGCGCAGTAACGCGCATATTTGGTGCCGCCCAACGCGATCGTGTCGGCGCTCGCGCGGCTAGGCGGAGGGTCGAGCGGGATTGCGGTGAGCTCGCGCTCGGCAGGCAGTTCTTCGCCGCCGCCCAGCTTGAACACCAGCAGACGCGAGACATTGCGCACCGGCCCCTGATGATCGACCAGCGCGCCGTCGGCGGTGATCGCATAGGCGCCGCCCCAGCCGGCCAGCACCGCGACATATTGCTCGCCATTTACGGTGTAGGTGATCGGCGGAGCAACGATGCCGGTCTGCGCGGCGAAGCTCCACAGCTTCTCTCCGTCAGCGGCATTGTAAGCGGCGAACTCGCTGCCCGAATTGCCCTGGAACACCAGACCGCCGCCGGTTGTGAGCAAGCCGCCATTCCACGGTCCGGCAAATTCGACCGTCCAGCGCGCTTCCTGCGCGACCGGATCCCATGCCATCAGCTTGCCTTTGACGGTGCCGTAAACCTCGCGGCGAAAGCCCATATCGGCGGGCAGATCGCCCGCACCGAGGTTGAAGCCCACGTTGAAGCCGCGCGCTGTGTCAGGCTTCCAATCGGCTTCGGGTTCGTAAACCATCGCGGCTTCGAATGCGGGGATGTAAACGAGGCCTTCGCCCGGGTGGAACGCCATCGGGTGCCAGTTGTGACCCCCCAGCGGCCCCGGCATCACCAGCGCAGGCTCACCCGTCTCGTCAATCCGCGTTTCGGGGTTGAAGATCGGACGGCCATTCTCATCCATCCCCGTCGCCCAGTTTTGCGGGATGTAATCCTCCGCACTGATGAACTCGCCGGTTTCGCGGTCGAGCACATAGAAGAACCCGTTCTTGGGCGCCTGCATCAGAACCGCGCGCTCTTCCCCGCCGATTTCCATATCGGCAAGGATGATGTGCTGGGTCGCGGTGTAGTCCCACGTCTCGCCCGGAGTGGTCTGGTAGTGCCAGACATATTCGCCCGTATCGGGCCGGATCGCGACGATCGAGGAAAGATAGAGATTGTCGCCCTCGCCCGTCCCGTCTTCCCCCGGAGAGCGATAGGCGCGGTTCCATGGCGCGCCATTGCCGACGCCGAAATAGAGCAGGTTCAGCTCCGGATCGTAAGCCATCGAATCCCACACCGTGCCGCCGCCGCCGATTGCATCGGAGCTGCGCAGGACTTCGGTGTTCCATGTCTCGGCTGCGTCTTGCAGATATTGCGGGCTTTCGCCGCCTTCATTGCCGTCGGGCACGGTGTAGAAGCGCCATAGCTCCTCGCCATTGGCCGCGTCATAGGCGGCGATATAGCCGCGCACGCCGAACTCCGCGCCGCCATTGCCGATGATGACCTTGCCGTCGATCACGCGCGGAGCGCCGGTGACGGTGTAGGCTTGCTCGGGATCGGTGGTCTGCGCCTCCCATTGAACTGCGCCGCTATTGCGGTCGAGCGAGACCAGCCGCCCGTCCAGCGTGCCGAGGAACAGGCTCTCCCCCCATGCCGCCAGCCCGCGATTGACCACGTCGCAGCAGGCCTTCACGCCGGTTTCGCCGGGCACCTCAGGGTCGTAATCCCACAAAGGCTCGCCTGTGGCTGCGTCAAAGGCCTTCACCTTGCTCCACGCGGTGGTGAGGTAGAGCTTGCCATCCATCACCAGCGGGGTCGCTTCCTGACCGCGCGCTGTGTCCATATCGGCAAACCATGCAAGGCCCAGATCGCCGACATTCTGAGTGTTGACCTGATCGAGCGGGCTGAAGCGCTGTTCGTCATAAGTGCGCCCGTGGGTGATCCAGTTGGCGTGGTCTTCGCCCGCACCCTCAAGCATCGCCTGCGTCACGCCATCGCCCAGAAACTCGCCCTGCATCGCTTCGTTGCAGGCTGCCGCCCCCAATGCGCCAAGCACCAGCAAAGGTGCCGCCCAGATCGCCTTGTTCATGAAACTCTCTCCTCGCCTGCCGTTGTGCCCAGCCAGCGCGCGCTTGTCTATCGGTAAGCGCGCTCGCCCCTGATGAGGCCATGCAGCCGGTTGGAGTGGACTTGAGCCTAGGTTGCGCTAATCTGCGCCCAACTCAGGGGTAAGAGGGACGCTTGAATATGGTTTACTGGTTTCTGGTCGCGATGGTCCTTTTGGTCATCGTCTTTCTCGTCATGGGCGTGCAGATCGTGCGTCAGGGTTATGTCTACACGCTTGAGCGGCTGGGCAAGTATCACAAGGCCGCCGATCCCGGCTTCCACCTGCTGATCCCCTTCTTCGACCGCGTGGGTCAGAAGGTGAATATGATGGAGCAGGTGCTCGATATTCCGGGGCAGGAGATCATCACCGCCGACAACGCCATGGTCGGCACCGATGCGGTGGTGTTCTTTCAGGTCCTCGATGCGGGCAAGGCTGCTTATGAGGTGTCCAATCTCTACAACGCGATCATGGCGCTCACCACAACGAACCTTCGTACCGTTATGGGTTCGATGGACCTCGATGAGACGCTGTCGAAGCGCGACGAGATCAATGCCCGCCTGTTGTCGGTGGTCGATCACGCGACCTCGCCCTGGGGGGTCAAGATCACCCGCGTGGAAATCAAGGATATCCGCCCGCCGGTCGATATTTCCGAGGCGATGGCTCGCCAGATGAAGGCAGAGCGTCTGAAGCGCGCCGAAATCCTCGAAGCCGAAGGCGACCGGGCCTCTTCCATCCTGCGCGCAGAAGGCGAAAAGCAATCCGCGATCCTCGAAGCAGAAGGCCGCCGCGAAGCCGCTTTCCGCGATGCAGAAGCACGCGAACGCGAAGCCGAAGCAGAAGGCAAGGCGACCGAAATGGTGTCTGCGGCAATCGCCGAAAGCGGCAGTCAGGCGATCAATTACTTCGTCGCGCAGGAATACACCAAGGCAGTGGCCAAGTTCGCTGACAGTCCCAATGCCAAGACGATCCTGTTCCCGGTCGAGGCAACCCAGCTGATCGGTACGCTCGGCGGAATTGGCGAGTTGGCCCGCGAAGCGCTGGGTGACGGGTCCAGCGGTGGCTCAGGCGGCGGTTCGGGCGGCGGCTCAGGCGGCGGTTCGGGCGGCGGTGCTCCTCGCCGTGGCCCCGCGGTCCAGCGCCCCAGTGTCCCTTCTAGTGGAGGCAAGTAATGGACTGGCTGGCGACCATCGAGGATCCCTATCTCTGGCTCGCGCTCGGCCTGCTGCTGGCTGCGGCAGAGATCCTTGTGCCGGGGATGTTTCTGATCTGGCTCGCAGGCGCTGCGCTGATGACCGGAGCGCTCGCTTGGGCGCTTCCCATCGGACTACCCTTGCAGGTGCTGGTCTTTGCCGTGCTGTCGATCCTGATGGTCTTTGCAGGCCGGCGTTATATCCGTGAAAACCCGGTCGAAGAGGCCGATCCCAAGATGAACAAGCGCGGGATGCGGATGGTTGGCGAGCAGGCCGTGGTGGTGCAAGCGATCTCCGGCGGGACTGGCCGCGTGAAGCATGGCGACAGCGAATGGCTGGCGCGCGGACCGGATACGGCTGAAGGCGCAAGCGTGCGGATCACCGGCAGCGACGGTGCGGTGCTGATCGTCGAAGCGGTGTGAAGAGTAAAGGAATGCGGGTCTATGTGTGATGAGGCAAAGCTCAAGGACTGGGCCAGCAGCATAAGCCGTCGCGATTTCGGTGTGCTTGCGGGCGGCGCGGCCATGGTTGCAGCCTGCTCCGGTCCCGACGATGTCATGTCTGGCCCGATGGTTGATGAAGACGGAAAGCCACTTTTCGGGGCCTCTTATCATGCGATCGAGACGTCTGAGGGATCAATCGACGCGGTGCTGGTCGCCCCCGTGCAGGGCAAGCATCCCGGCGTGATTTTCTGGCCCGACATCGCTTCGATCCGCGACAGCAAAATCGCAATGGCGCACCGGCTCGCCAGCGAAGGCTACGCGGTTCTTATCATGAACCCCTATTACCGCGACGTTCCAAAGAATCAGTTTGCCGACTTCGCGGAGTTCATCGAAGCCGACGGCTTCTCCAAGGTCCGCCCGTGGCGCGAGAAGCTCACCGCCGATGCGATTGGCCGCGATGCGGCGGCAGCAGTGCGGTGGCTAGATGCGCAGGAAAGCGTCGACACGTCGCGCGGGATCGGCACTCAGGGATATTGCATGGGCGGTCCGTTCACCGTCTGGAGCGCGGCTTCGGTGCCGGACAGGATCAAGGCCGCTGCGAGCTTCCACGGGGGAGGGCTGGTGCGCGCAGACGACCCGCTTAGCCCGCACCGCACGCTCGACCGCGCTGAGGCGGCCTTCCTGATCGCCGTGGCGCAGGATGACGACGCGCAGGCTCCGCAAGTGAAAGACGACTTCGCTGCCGCCGCCGAAGAGGCCGGACGCTCCGCCAAGGTGGAGGTCTATGCCGGAGATCACGGCTGGACCGTGCCCGACAGCCCCGCCTATGCCGAACCCGCAGCCGAGCAGGCCTATGCCGATTTGCTGGAGCTTTATTCGGGCAATTTGTGAGTGGGTTCCGGTGCCTTGTCCGGGCAGCGGCGAATTCTTACATGGGGCAGATGACAAGCCACAAAACCGTATTAGTTTCGAGTATCTTGCTAGGTATAGGAGGAGCCCTTGTCAGTGGCTTCCTCCCGGCAGCATTCCCTGAACATGAGCAGATTGGGCTTTGGGGAGGCGTTGCTCTTCTCGCACTCGGCGCACTTGGCACGTTGTGGGCTGTATTTATGAAGGAGGCATCCCCGATGAAAGATGAAACTGATGAGCTTTCCGTAGGCCTCGACATCGAGAATAGTGATGGCGGCGTCGGATTTGACGTGCAGAATTCCGAAGGTGTTGGAGCTGAAGTTGTGGTGAAAGCTCCACCGGGTCAAAGCGTTGTAGGAACCCGTGTGGTCCAGACTGGCCCAGGAACTGGAATGCGAGTTGTGCAGAATGGGCCGGGCGTGGGCTTCCGTTCCGAAGTCACCATTGGCGGAACCGGAAATAAGAAGGGCATGCCCGACTCGTAGGCCTGCGGTTTTCGCGGGCGCCGGGCGCTGCGCTATTTTCCGACAGGCGGGCGGGCGCGTATGGTGCGCGCCGCTCTTTGAAATCGTCAAACGTCGTCTGATTGCCTTACCGGTTTGTGGCCCGATCTGGCCTCCCGATCAGGAAGGTTACACATTCGCGCCGCAATTCGCGCGAATGTGCCGCGAATCCAGACCTTTGCGGGGGTGTGAGGATTTTGCAAAAACCCCACATGCGCGGTCCAGATCAGCCCTAATCAGGTCCTTTGCGCGCGCTCCTTGGCCCGCTCGTTCGACAGGCCAAAGCGTCCGAACTGGCGATAGCGCATCATCCACTTGTCGAGGAACAGGCCCAGCGGGCGCGGGGTGATGCCAAGATCGGCAAAGCCGCGCGCATCTTCACCGACCACGCTGCCCGCCTTGAGCAGCCGGTACTGATCCATGCTCATCGGAGTGAATGGGATCCGCGCAAACAGCTTGCTGGAGCTGTCCGACACCGGCCAGAAGCGCCGGTCGCGCCCTTGCGCTGCCGCGATCCGCTCGTTGATCTCGAGCATGGTCAGCTGCTCTGGCCCGCCCAGCTCATAGGTATGTCCGCCATGCGCAGCCGGGTCTTCGAGCGCGGTCGCAACCGCCTCGGCCACATCGTCGACATAGGCGATCTGAAGCTTCGCATCGCCGCCAAAGACCGGCAGCACGAAGACGTTCTCGATCAGTCCTGCGAACATGTTGATGAAGCTGTCGTCCTCGCCAAAGACGATCGAAGGCCGCAGGATCGTCGCATTCGGGAAAGCGTCGAGCACGCGCCCCTCGCCCAGCGCCTTGGCCTTGGCATAGGCTGTGGGGGAGTTTGCATCGGCACCAATCGCGCTCAGATGGACAAAGTGCTTGGCCCCGTTCGCCTTGGCAATGCGCGCCATGTTGCCGGGAGCCTCGCCCATCAGCATGTCGAGATCGCCGGTGAAATCGCCCACCAGATTGACGACGTAATCGGCCTCGTAAAGCGACGCAGCAAGGCTGTCCTCGCGTGTGATGTCGCAATAGGCAAACTGCAGCTGGCCCAGATTGGCCAGCGGCTTGAGCGCCCAACCGGCCTGCGGATCGCGGCTCGCCACCCGAACCCGCGCCCCGCGCGCCAGCAGCGCTTGCACAACGTAATTGCCGATAAAGCCGCTGCCGCCAAAAACGGTGACAAGCTGATCAGAAAGAGGCGAGGTTGAGGTCATGATATCGGTCCCTTGAGGCGGCAACGCGCCTGTTGAGATTGGCGTTGAGACTATGCGCTGCGCCATGCGACAATCTGCCGCATTGGGCAAGGTTTGGTGTGGCTTCACCGCAGTCTTACGAAATGGCGCGAGGTTTGCGTTGACACAGGGCCAAAGCGGACGCTATTGGCCCGCGCCTACCCGACGAACCGCAGCAATGCGAGTTTCCGATTGAGTGCCCAGATGGCGGAATTGGTAGACGCGCTAGCTTCAGGTGCTAGTATTCGCAAGGATGTGGAGGTTCGAGTCCTCTTCTGGGCACCATTTACTCATTCATCACTGTTCGTTGGCGGTTGAAAGAACCGCAGAAATCTGCCATTTAGGGCTGGTTTCTGGCCACTGGCGTTCGTCAAAGTTCGTCTACAGCTGGGGGCTCTTGGGGGCTCTTGGGGGCCTCAGTGGGGGCTTCTCAAGCAAATGTAGGGCAATTCATGCCGATTTTGACGAGAAAGGCCCCCAATGCCTCTAACGGACAATGCCATTCGTGCCGCTAAGCCACGGGAAAAGAACTGGAAACTGTCAGATGAGAAGGGGTTATACCTTCTTATCACTCCGAAAGGTTCCAAGCGCTGGAACCTGAAGTTCCGATTCGCTGGCAAGGAAAAGAAGCTCTCGCTCGGGCTTTATCCCGACTTGAGCCTCAAGGAAGCACGTCGCTTGCGAGATGAGGCGCGGAGCGAACTGGCACTGGGTATCGATCCGGCGCGGCGCAAGCAGGAAGAGAAGGTGGCGGCAAAGCTCGGCGCTGAAAACAGCTTCGAGGCGGTGGCCGAGGAGTTTCTTGAGAAACGCGAGAAGGAGGGCTTAGCTAACACCACTCTATCGAAGAACCGCTGGTTTCTGGATCAACTGCGTCCAAGCATTGGTAAGCTTCCCATCGCAGACATAACCCCGCGAGAAGTCCTGCAAGCGCTCAAGAAGGTGGAGAATGCTGGGAAGCGAGAGACCGCGAATCGGATGCGCTCGTTTGCCAGCCGAGTGTTTCGCTATGCGGTTGCGACGGCACGCGCTGAAGCTGACCCTGCCCATGCCTTACGAGGCGCACTGGCCTCGCCGATTGTGAAGCACTTTGCTGCGATCACTGACGCAGCGCGGCTGGGAGAGCTTCTAAGGGCTATCGATGGCTATTCCGGCGAGCCAGCAACAATGATTGCGCTCAAGTTGACCCCACATGTGTTCCAGCGTCCGGGCGAAGTTCGCAAGATGCGCTGGGCTGAATTGGACTTGGAAAATGCGATCTGGATCATTCCGGCCAGCCGAATGAAACAACGAAAAGATGATCACGCGATGCCCCTATCGAGGCAATCGGTCGAGCTACTGTGCTCGATGGAAGACCTTTCAAGCCATTCTGAGTTTGTGTTCCCATCGGCGCGCACCAAGCTTCGCCCGATGTCTGAAAATGCGATCAATGGGGCGCTTCGGCGGCTGGGCTTCGCCGGAAGCGAGATGACCGCTCACGGATTTAGAACCACGGCCAGTTCTTTGCTCAACGAGTCGGGCAAGTGGAACCCTGACGCTATCGAGCGCGCGCTTTCGCACAAGGACAGAAATGCCGTGCGCGGAACCTATAATCGTTCGCCATATTGGAAGGAGCGCATCGAGATGGCGCAATGGTGGTCCGACTATCTCGACAGCCTAAAGTTGGCCCGGTGAAGTCCCCACGAAATCGAAATCTTTGTTCGAATTTCCGCTGCGGTGACCCTGATTGGCAGCAGTCGGCCTTCGGCTAAATCAACTGCGGTCAAATCTGGAATATGCAGGCTTATGAAGTAATCGTATGTCGATTTCGATGGCAGTGCTTGGTCGTGGTCTTGTCCTTGCTAATTCAAGGTTGGGAGCATCTCATTTTTCTGTATGTTAGAAGAATGAGCCTACTAGACACTAACATCACAGGCCTTCTTCACTGGCCCCATTCCGACCGACTCGTTGCCGAGGTCTCTTATGATCACAGGGGTTCGCAAGAGGGCAGACAAGGATGGGAGATCAGTTTTTTTGATGAATTTGGCTGGTATCTTGGTGACGGCTTTCCTCACTTGTTTGGGGATGCAACCGCCTGGAAAGTGATGCAGCAGCTAGGAGCTGTCGTACGGCCAGATCCCGAGGCGGGCCAGCCCGACCTTGAGATTACTGACGCTGATGTCGGCTCTCAGGATATTAGCTTTGCAGAGTTCGTAAACGATGCGTTCGCACCGGGCGATACGGTGCCGCTAACGGTCGAAGTGACGAACACGGGGGATGGCGATGCTCCGTCTAGCAGGGCAGCGGTCTATCTGGTCGTCGATGGAGAAAATATCCTTATGGATACCAACTCCAGTGGCTCGCTTGATGCAGGTGAGTCGAACGATAACGAGAATCTCTCGTTTGAGCTGCCGAGCAATCTTGAGGCGGGGACCTATTCGGTTATCGTTGTCGCCGACTATCTGAACGATGTCGATGAATCTGACGAAAGCAACAACGCCTTTGGATTTTTCATCACCGTCGAAGATGCAGGTGAGCCAGACCTCGAGATCACCGATGTTGATGTAGGCTCACAAGACATAAGCTTGGGAGAACTGGTCAACGCCACGTTCCTGCCTGGCGATACGGTGCCGCTAACGGTCGAAGTGACGAATACGGGGGATGGCGATGCTCCGTCTAGCAGGGCAGCGGTCTATCTGGTCGTCGATGGAGAAAATATCCTTATGGATACCAACTCCAGTGGCTCGCTTGATGCAGGTGAGTCGAACGACAACGAGAATCTCTCGTTTGAGCTGCCGAGCAATCTTGAGCCGGGGACCTATTCGGTTATCGTTGTCGCCGACTATCTGAACGATGTCGATGAATCTGACGAAAGCAACAACGGGACAGGCTTCTTCATCACCGTTGAGGACGCAGGTGAGCCTGACCTCGTTATCACTGACACCGAAGTTGACGGACAGACCATTGATCTGGGCGATACAGTCAATGGCCTTTATGGGGCAGGCGACAATTTCAGCGTCACGATTGACATCCGAAATATCGGTGATGGAGATGCCCCAGGCAGTGCATCGGCGGTTTACTTGGTGGTCGATGGAGAGAACATCCTTGTAGACACCAATACGACAAATGCCCTCGATGCCGGTTCGACAGACCCCAATGAGACGCTCTCTTTCGTAATTCCTGCAAACATCGCGGCTGGCGTATATTCGGTCCTCGTTGTCTCTGATTTCAGAAATGATGTTGATGAATCTGACGAGCTGAACAACGGGACGGCGTTCCTTGTTAATCTCGCCGACGACTACGCAGATGAACTGGGAGAGACCGGCACGATCAACGGCGTAGGAATCCTTGGAGTTGGAGGCAGCATCGGCGGCTGGATCGGACTCAACGATTCTGATGACGACACATTCGGCGACCGAGACGCTTTCATCGTTTCTCTGGTCGAGGGTCGGACGTATACCTTTGTTGTCGATGGTAGCGATGGCCTAACCGACGCGATCTTCTCTATTCGAGATTCCTCGTTTGATAGGGTTGGTGAGCTTAGCAGTGAAGGCGATCCAGCAACCCTGACCTTCGTAGCCCCTTACTCGGGCAACTTTTTCGTCAGAGTGGGTACGGGCGTATCAGGGCAAACGGGTTCGTACTCGTTATCGGTAACGGAGGAACAAGCTCCCGATCTTGAGTTCTCGGAAGTGGCTGTCGGCAATCAAATCTTGAACCTGGGTGATACTGTTGCCGGGACGTTTACGCCCGGCGAAACGGTGGATGTCGATGTCGACATCACAAACGCGGGTAACGCTGATGCGCAATCAAGCGTTGCCGCCGTCTATTTAGTAATTGACGACGAGCCTTTGCTTCTCGCGACGAACCCGACGAACCCGTTGGCTGCTGGCAGCACCGACGTCAGCGAGTCTCTGAGCTTTGTTATCCCAACGGATCTCAACGCGGGGACTTTTTCAGTCATTGTCGTCACCGACTATTTGAACAACGTCGATGAAAGCGACGAAGACAACAACGCCACGGGTTTCTTCATAACGGTTGGAGGAGAGGTGTCGGACGATTTCGCTGATCAACCTGGAGACGGCGGAACCGCAAATGGTGTCGGTTCTCTTAGTGTTGGCCAGACCATATCAGGAGTAATTGGACCGGCCGATGGTGACGATACTTACGGCGACAAGGATGTGTTCTTGGTTAGCCTAGAAGCAGGCCAAACCTATCGGATCGAGCTCGTCGCACAAGATTTGCCTTTAGGCATCTTTACCATCCGCGACCCAGACGACTTTTCAAATGTGCTCCAGGTGAGTCGCATTGGAAGCACTACATCAACCGAGTTCACGGTGGATGTTAGTGGCGACTATTGGATTCGTGTTGGAACGGGCGGTGAGCCGACAGACCAAGGCAGTTATGAGCTTTCGGTCGAAAACATTTCTTCTGGTCAGTCGGATGACCCGACGGAGCCAGACCCACCTGCTGATGACTATGCCGATACACCTTCCGACGGAGGCTCGGTAAATGGCATACCAACTCTGAACTTGGGCAATTCAATCATTGGTTCGATTGAAATTGCAGGCGACAAGGATGTGATCGCAGTCGAACTTGTGGCGGGTCGCACTTACCAGTTCTCCGTTGTGGGTGAGGCGAGAGGCGCTGAGGGCGCATTGCAATCGCTCTTCATCACAATCCGCAATCCCGATGATTTCCATGAGATAGAGGATCAAGGCTCAGGGCTCGCGCAGGCGGTTGTTACATTCGAAGCAGAAGACACTGGTACGTTTTTTGTCCGCATTGGCGCGGGCTCAGCCGGTGGAAGTGGCGGGTATAGGCTGACCGTAGCAGATTTGGGGGATACAGCACCGAACGATACCGGCGGGGGTGATCCTCCTGTGGACGTGGTTGATGAGGCAACCGCTGAACTTCTAGAAATCCTCACAAAATCAGTCCTGAACCTTGCATCTCCTGAAACGTGGCAAGCCCTCGTGGCCGTCACAGTCAAAATGGATGATGTTGAGTTTGAGAGATTTGCGCGGAAAATTGTGGATCTAGAGATTGGGGGCACGATCCCAGTCCTAGATGCTTCGGACGTTGGTTTGGATGTGCTGTTCGCCGTCCAGTCCGCTCCAGAGGGACAGGGCGCGCGTGAAGGTATCGGTCAACTCTTTGAGAGCTTGTTCGAAGCCGCCGCTGGATTTGTCGGAGCAAGGGCTGGTTCGATTTTGGGCGCTGCTGCGGGAAGTCTCGGTGGGGTAACAGGAGGTGTCGTAGGATATTGGGCGGGGGCTGCGATTGGAGGGATTCTCGCAAGCGAAGTTTTCTATACCGAGGGCCTAAGAGAGCAAGCAAGAGAATTGGGATACTTCCTATATGACACGGCTTCCGCAGCATTGTCTCAGTCCGAGCAAGCGCAGGCAGAAATAGGGTTTGATTTGGACGAGGCCGAGATCGTCCGATTGGACGAAGCTTGGTATCTAGAAACATATCCAGATGCGCGTGAAGCCTTGGAGAACGGCACGGCGGGTAGTGCATATGCGCACTTTCTCGCCATCGGCGTAGACCTAGGGTATCAGCCGAACGAGGCTCAGTCGATTGCGCGAGCTGAGCTAGCGGGCCAACTCACCGACAACAATCCGCTCGCGCTTGGCAATTCCGCTATTCTGACGCTCGATCTTGGCGACTATGCGGGTGATGGAACCTCGTCGGCAGAGTTGGCAGTGGCAAATGCCTTTAACACGGCTCGAGGTGCAATCGGCAATTTGGATCTTGATGCGAGCCTGACTGCCTTTGCGAGCCGCAAGGCCAATGATCTGGTTGCGAACTTCTCGGATAGCGCCATTAACTTTGCATTCTTCGAGGGGAACAGTGCTTGGGCGCAAGCATGGTCGAATGGAAACCTGTTGTCGCAGCAATTCCGCGGCATGTTAGAAGAGCTGCTTGGCGAAGGAGTCGACTCCAGCCGGTATAGCTTGTTCGCGGTATCTTCGCAGTTCGGTGATCCAGAAGACGTGCTTGCCCGGCTACAAGCTCAAGAGGGTTTCAACGCTGCCTTCGAGAACTCCGACTTCGATACAATCGGTATCGCTGAGTTTGGCGGACTATGGGTTGTCATCCTCGCAGACCGCGAACCTGACTACCAAATTGAGTCCCCAGGCGAAGATACGCTCGCCTCGACCTCCCAGTTCGGAAGCGACGAATTTGACGTTCTTTTCGGCGGATTGAGATCTTCGACGCTCTATGGCTTTGACGGTGATGATCTATTGTTCGGAAGCAATGAGGCCGACCTACTGATTGGTGGACTAGGCAATGACGGTTTTTCGGGCGGAGCAAATGTCGACACGGTCTTGGTTAGCGGAAGCCGATCCGAGTACACAGTAACGCAGCGTGAGAATGGAGGCTTTGACCTTGTCGGGCCGGACGGGATGGATTCCCTGGTAAATGTCGAGTTTGTACAGTTTGACGATGAGCTTTTGCGCCTCCTCCCTGGCCAGGGAGTCAGCGTCGACTTCTCCTCAACCGATCCGGCGGATTACGCCGCTGCGATGGAGATGATCCGCGACTTTGACGGCAATGATCTGGGCGGCGACGGCGCATGGCTGCATATCGGTAGCATCGACATAAATGGCGACGGCGATGTCGATCATGTCCTGGTCAACGATGCGATTGGCCGATTTGCAACCGTTGGCACGGGGCCTGATGGGCTGGTCTATTTCGACGACCATTCCTGGGCGGGCGAAACGCGCGTAGTCGGCATCTATATCGATCCGCTGGTGGAATCGGGCGAAGTCGTCGCAGGCAGCGACCATGACAGCCAGCGCCGGTTCCAGAACGACCTCCAGATCGAGAATATCAACGGCATTTTGGGCGCTGACGACTATGATGGCGACGGCGAATGGGAGGTCTATTTCTCGCTGACCGACGGCACGGCCTATCTGCGCGCGATCATGCATGAAGACGGCAATATCCGCTATGCCAATTACCAGTCTGAAGCGCAGGTGCGCGATTACCTGACCTCCAATGGTTATGACGAAACCACCTTTGGTGACTGGTTCAACAACGGCTCGCAAGGCGCGACTGATACGGCGACCTTTGTCTTCCGTCCGGATGATGATGAAAAGCAGGCAGACCAAGCACCCGAATCGCTCGATTTTGCCGCTCTAGCCGCAGCGACCAATCCGTCGGGCAGCGACATTGAAATGCTCTTTGCCAGCCGACCGGTCGAAAACCAGTTCCGGCCCTTCGACGAGATTCAGGCGGAATTCTTCGGATAGATAGTTGCGAATTCGAACAAGTTGTTAGCACTTGATTCGCAAGCCCGATCCCGACGTTGACGGAAGACCTTATCTTGCGTTCTAGGGTTGCATTGCATTGCATTGCATTAGCCATGCAGACATGGCGATTGAATGGATCAAGGCAAGCCTTGCGCTGAAGTATGCCGCACATGGCGGCGATGAGTATTCGGTTCGCAAGGCGATTATCGAACGGGCCAACGCCGGAATAATCGCTGCTAAAGCGCAGAAGCTCATTCTGGATGAGACTGAGGAAAGCAATCGGCGGATACCGCTGGCATTCTGGCGCACCGATGATCTCAACGACGATTTACTTGAAGATTGGGAGCGTGGAGATTTCCAACGAAGTGACCGCTACCAGATTGATGAACAAGCGTTCGGAGTCAGCTTTGATTTCTTGGCGCTTTCAGAGCTAGTTCCGTCGCACCTTCAAGCTGCTGCGATGCGGGAGATAAGCCTGTCTTCGGATCAAGAGTGGATCAGTGCCCGAGACCTTCAACAGATGATGTTCACGCTTCACAATTCTGCCCAAGCGAGAAGCGCAATTGTCGAGGCCTGCCAACTTGGCCACATTGCTGGTCGAGCTGAAAGGATGACCGGAGAAGACTCTAGCGGCTCTAGCAAGCTCGATCCCGTATCAAGATACGGCGCGTTGGCTTGGGACATCCCGATTTGGTTTTGGCGTGACTTCATCCGCGATGCCAGCACTCAAAATTGGTCGCTGAGCAAGGTAAGCGGCGATGGGTATCGTGAACGCAGGTCGATTAAGATCGAACTCCAAGGCGTGCATTTTCATCGCTCGGGTTTGATCAATTTAGGGCTTGAAGATTCTACGGAACCCGAAGCGCGACAGGCCAAGAGCGGACGCAAGCCCACTTATGATTGGCTAGCGACTTGTTTGGCGATTTTTGGTGAGATTCATAGGGGTGATCTGAAGCCCGAAAACCAAGCTGACATCGAACGCGCGTTGGCACCAACTCACGGTTTCATGACAGCCTCCAATATTCCAGCGAGCTCCTAGATTGCTGTGACTTTTGCGGTTCTTGAGTCCGTTTGATCCTGCGCGTTCCCCAGCTGTCCGCTGAAGATGGGTCAGAATTGGGGGCAGAGGCAGCAAGCTGGAGACAGGACCCCCACGATGGATCTCACTGACGAACAGAATCGCGCGCTCAAGCCCGCACGGTTGCCCGACAAGCTCGCAGATGGGCGAGCCTTTCTGGCGGGCATTGAATTGTAGAGACCGCGTTACTGCCAGCGACTAGCGCCTGCTTACGCCTCTAGAGCCATTCCTGCGCACCAAAGTCCTTGAGAGCCGCGCTGGACTTTCAAGGCTTGGGGCACAAGAAATCGGGACCGGCCATCCGTGTTAAAAGGCAAGCGTGCTGGCGCGACGCAAAGGCTTGGTGGCAAAGGTGCGCCATGTTTCCAGGCATAGCAAAGATCAAGTTTTCCCAACTGATTTTGGAAATTAATTGGCGGCTGGCAGTGCGGTGGATATGCAATGCGTTGTGACTGATCCAACCCTCTTCGCTGCCGGTGCGCTATTCACCCAAGATTATCTCGAAGAAGGTATTACACGCAGTCAGCCTTGGGCGGCTGTAGGCGCAGATGCGTTGCGCGACAAACTGGCCGTCATTCTTGAAGGCTTTCCTCACTGTAGCAATCCCAATGAAGCGACGACCGAGCAAGACTTGGTCTGGCCGGTTCTTGAGGCGCTGGGATGGACCGAATATCTGACCCAGCAGAATCTGTCTTCTAAGGGCAGGGTGGACGTGCCGGACGGGCTGCTATTCATCGATGCAGCTGCGAAAGCGAAGGCCAACGAGCACGCGGAAGAATGGAAGCGATTCCAATTCGGCGCAGCGGTATTGGAGAGCAAGCGCTGGGGCCGTGCGCTGGACCGGGCAGAGGGGCGCAAGGGTTCAGACCGCGATACGCCTTCTACCCAGCTCCTGCGCTATCTGAGGCGAATTGACGATTACACACACGGTGCATTGCGTTGGGGCATATTGACCAACGGAACGCGCTGGCGGCTCTATTATGCGGGCGCGCGCTCTACCATTGATGAATATCTGGAGATCGATCTGGCCCGGATCATGGGGCTGGATGATGATCTTCTAGATACCGGGGTGACCGATGCCGAGCGTGATCACTGGCTGCGCGTGTTTGGGACGCTGTTCAACCGCAGTGCCTTTGAGCGTGCCACAAGCGATTCCCCGAATTTCCTTGAGCGCGCTCGCAAGGAAGCCGCCTTTTATGAGGAACGGGTGGCCAAAAGCCTTTCGGACTTGGTTTTCGATAATCTCTATCCCGCGCTGGGCAAGGCCGTAGCCAAGGCCGCGCCAGCTGATACCCCGCTGGACGATATCAGGCAGGCAACACTGATCCTTCTCTACCGCTTGCTGTTCATCCTCTATGCCGAGGATCGCGGGCTGCTCCCGGTCAAAGACACGCGCTTTGACGACTACGCATTGCGTGTTGCCCGGCTGGATGTAGGACGGCGCAAGGATGAAGGGGACACTTTCTCCAGCGTCGCGCGCCATTATTGGGCGCGCTTTTCAAGCCTTTCGGAAATGATCGACAAGGGCGATCCATCAGTCGGCCTGCCGCCCTATAATGGCGGTCTGTTCAGCGAAAGCCAGCCGCTGCTGCACACCATCCGGCTTGGCGATGATGTGATGTCAGATGCGCTCGATATTCTGTCATGGGAGCAGCGCGCCACTGGGAAAGGTGGGGGCCGGCGCCGCTACATCAATTATCGCGACCTTTCGGTGCAACAGCTTGGCTCGATCTATGAACGGCTGCTGGAATTCGAGCTGGTGCGCGAGGATGGCGGCGATCTGGACATTCGCCCCAATATATTCGCGCGCAAGAATTCGGGTAGCTATTACACGCCCGATGATCTGGTGCTGCTGATCCTTGATGAAACACTCGCCCCTTTGATCGAAGACGCGCACACTGCGTTCAACGACCGGCTGGCCAGTCTCAAGCCCAGTGATAGCGAAGACTACAAGCTGGCCGAGCTGCAAAAGGTGGACCCGGCCAAGGCGATCACCCGCCTGCGCGTCTGCGATCCTGCGATGGGCAGCGGCCATTTCCTTGTCAGCCTTGTCGACCGGCTCACCAACCACGCGCTTCATGCCGTGGCCGAGGCGGCGGCGCTTGCGATGCAGGAACATGCGCTCGAATATGAAAGCCCTGTTTCAGAGGAAGTGCGCAAAGTGCGCGCGACCATCCGGGGCAATGCCCAGGACGAAGGCTGGACCGTTGCCGAGGAACAGCTCGACGATCCCCAGCTGGTCAAGCGCATGGTGCTCAAACGCTGCGTCTATGGGGCCGACAAGAACCCGATGGCGGTGGAGCTGGCCAAGGTGGCGCTTTGGCTGCACACCTTCACCGTTGGCGCGCCCTTGTCCTTTATCGATCACCATCTGGCGGCGGGGGACAGTCTGTTCGGCCTGTGGGTGCGCGATGCGATGGACAAGGCGGGCAAGGGCGGCGAGCTGTTCCTGCACGAACCTTTGCAACGCGCGCAGACACAGGCGCGCGTCATGGAGCAGATCGAATTCCTCACCGATGCCGACATTGGCGAAGCGCATCAGAGCGCCGAGATGTGGGAAGGTGTGGAGGCGCAGACAGGCGAGCTGGACGGCTTTGTCAGCTTCACCCATGCGCTCGATTGGCTGGCGGCCGGGCTGAAGGGCGATGATCTTAGATCGCTCAAGACCGTGCGGGCGCAATGGCTGGACGGCGTGTTTGGCGATCCGATGCCGATTGCGCGGGGCAAGAAAGCACCCGTGGGCGGCAAGCCCGAGGATCTGGAAGCCTTCACTGAAATCTGGAAGTCGGCGCGCGAGCTGATCGAGGAAGAACGGTTCCTCAATTGGCAGATCACTTTCCCCGGCGTGTGGACCAATTGGAAGAGCGCGCAGTTGGAGGGCGGCTTTGATGCCGTGGTCGGCAATCCGCCTTGGGACCGGATCAAGTTGCAACAGGTAGAATGGTTTGCAGCGCGCAGGCCGGAGATTGCGAAGGCCCAGCGCGCCAGCGACCGCAAGAAGATGATCGCGGCGCTACAGGCTGCCGAAGACCCGTTGTTCGATGATTATGCAAAGGCGGACAGGCGCGCGGCGGATACGCTCAAGATCGCGCGCAGCGGCGGGCATTATCCGCTGCTGAGCAAGGGTGATATCAATCTCTACAGCCTGTTTGTGGAGCGGGCGCACCGGCTGGTGAAACCCGATGGCATGGTGGGGCTGCTGACCCCCAGCGGTATCGCGAGCGACCTTTCGGCCAGCGCCTTCTTCCGCAAGGTTGCGACCGACGGGCATATGAAGGCGCTGTATGATTTCGAGAACCGGCGCACCCGTTACGGGCTGGAGCCGTTCTTTCCCGATGTAGATAGCCGTTTCAAGTTTGCGGCGATGATCGCCAGTCCGAAACGGGCATTCGCAGCTGCGGAATGCGGTTTTTTCCTACAAGCGGTGAGCGAGATCGCCAATACCGAACAATGCTTCCCGATCAGCGCGGGGGATTTTGCTCGCGTCAATCCGAACACCGGCACCGCTCCCATCTTTCGCACAAGGCGCGATATGGAATTGACAACCCGCATCTACACCAACGTGCCGGTGCTCGTTGATAATTCGGGCGATGAAGAGGCGAAGGCGTGGCCTGTTGAATATTCGACCCCATTCCACATGGCGAATGATAGTCACCTATTCCGCAATGTGGTCGAATTGCAGAATGATGAGGGTGCTTGGGAAACGACGCTTAATCAATGGGAATCCGCGGAAGGCGAATGGGTGACGCTATTCGAAGGTAAGCTGGTGCAAGCCTTTGACCATCGCGCCAGCGACATTGTTATCAATCCTGAAAACCTCTCTCGGCCTGGACAACAGATCTCAATTCCAACCGGAGAGAAAGCCGATCCCAAACGGCTGGCGATTCCGCGCTATTGGGTGAAACGTTCAGACTGCCGCCCCGATTTGCCGTGGTCCTTAAGTATCAAAGACGTCACCGCATCTACGAATGTGCGCACCTCAATTGCCGCACTCATCCCCAATAGCGCCGTTGGCCACACATTGCCGCTGTTGCTGCCCGAAGAGGGCAAGCCCGATGCGAATCAGTTTGCCGCCTATGTTGCTTGCCTGAATTCGATCCCTTTCGATTACGCTGCGCGGCAGAAGGTCCAAACCAATCATCTAGCTTGGTATACGATCGAACAGCTCCCCGTCATCCCACCATCTGCTTACACCCGCCAATTCGGCCCCAAGAACGCTGCCGAGATCGTCAAGGAGGCGGTGCTGGAGCTGACCTATACCGCGCATGATATGGCCCCCTTTGCCAAGGATATGGGCTATGTCGATGATGCGGGCGAAGTGCTTGAGCCTTTCAAGTGGGACGAGGATCGCCGCCTGCACCTTCGCGCCAAACTCGATGCGCTCTACTTCATCCTTTACGGCGTGTTCGATCCCGAAAACCGCGCGGCGTCGCGCGATGATGTGGAATATATTTATTCCACCTTCCCCATCGTCGAACGCGAGGAAACCAAACGCTGGGGCAGCTATCGCAGCCGCGATCTATGCCTGTCCTACATAAACGCGCTTCTGGCGGGCCAGCCAGATGCGAATGTGGAGGGGTAAGAGATGCCGAGCAGCAAAGGCCGCTCCATTGAGCTATTCTTTGTGAACGGAGATCCGGATGGCATAGTCACAGCCGCAATTCCATTTCAATGGACGGGCAATGTCCTTGTGGCTCGGAGGACGCAGCTTGACGAGGCGCTCTCTCGCGAAGAAGTGGATCGACCTGGAGCCTATCTCTTAATCGGGGAAATCGACGGTCGACCTAGCCTCTACGTGGGTGAGACCGACGTAATCAAGGATCGGATCAAGTCGCATGTGCGAGAAAAGGACTGGTGGGATCAAACCGTCCTAATCACGTCGAACGGCGAGCCGTTGAACAAAGCTCACGTTCGCTATCTTGAGAATCGGCTGTTTGAGGAAGCCCGACGGATAGGCAAAATCGCTGTCGACTACGGCCGTTCACCTTCAGCGAGCCAGTTAAGCGAGGCTGCGCGTGCCCATATGGACGACTTCATGGACAATCTGATGCTGGTCCTGCCGGCGCTGGGTTTCCACTTTTACACCGAAGATGTACGCGAGCCTGAGCGAAACGCCTCGGATGGATCGGGAGAGCCGATTGTGCGGTTTGTTTGCACCATTCAGAGCCAAGGGATCTCAGCCTCAGCAATCTTGTCTGAGGGGCGCTTCATTGTCGAAAAAGGTTCAAAGGCGCGCAAGAACTGGATCGGGAAAGGGACCGAGAACAGCACCTACGCAAAGCTCCACAGCGAACTTGTCGGTCAGGGAATTCTTGCCATGGATGGTAGCCACCGAGTGTTCGCAAAAGACTATGCGTTTAAGAGCACGAGTGCAGCGGCAGCGGTTGTCAGCGGTCGAAATGCTTCAGGTCCAGCAAGTTGGACTTTGGTCGGCTCATCTAAGACATATTCAGATTGGGAGGCCGAACGTCTTTAGCGGGCAGATGCCGTTCTTGAGCGACTGGTCCGGTACGCTTGGGTGGTACCGGCAGTTGGTCGTCCGCGGCCCGCTGCTATTCGCAATACGCCTTGATTGCCTCTGCAAAGGAAGTGCCGGTCGCCGCGTCGCGCTGGGTTAGGGTGCGCGCATTTCCTTCGAGGAGGTTGCAGTCAAATCGTGCGCCGTTTGTGCTCGCCTCTTGCACGATCTCAGCAAAGGCATCGGGCGGCATCACGCGTGCGCCGCGGCGCAGGAAGTGGTTGTGCCAGCGGTCGCCCTCATCAACGATTCCTATCAGCGTTTGCCGACCTTCGCCGCCCGGCTCCGCCAGAACCTGCGCCCCCAGTTCTTCGAGCAACGCATCTTGAGTGTCGCGGCGAAGGAAGAGAGCGGCGTAGCGGCGTGCGGCTTCGTCCATATCGCCCGCCTCCAATGCCAGTCGAAGCATGGTTTCCTGCGCCAAAGGTTCACGCCAGCCGCGTTGTGCGGCGTATTGGATTGTCAGCCCACTTTGTTCGACTTCGCCCGCTGCAAATTGGGCCTGGGCCAGAATGCGCAGGTGGACTGCAGGTAGGGGGCGGCGGCGAACCAGACGCTCGGCCTGCGCCATCGCGTATTCGGGGTTGTCCCTGTCGAGGGCGTAAGCAGCGATCGGTCGCTGGGCTACCGATCGCAGCGGTTCAGGCACGCTTTCAGCAAAAGAGGGCGTGCGCTCGGTTTGCCGATCCAGCTGCACGCCTGCGGTCACAAGCGCGATGGCGAACAGCGCCAGCCTCCAGGTGATGCCTCCGATCATGACCGGACCTCCTTTGCATCAGAGTGAAAGCCCGCACCAAACCGCAAAAGCACGACCAGAGCAAAGCTAGCTAGCACTAGCAGCGACTGATTGCGCAAGGGGTAATCCGTCACTGATTGCAGTGCGATCGCCAGCAGGATCACCGACCCAACCCATGCGATCCATCGATCGTCCGAGATGCGCGCGCGCCAGCTCAACCAAGCAAGCAGCACCAACCAACCTGCGATCAGGACAAGTCCGGGCAGTCCAGCTTCGATGGCAACCTCAAGATAGTCATTATGCGCCCGTCCAGCGCGCCGAACGCTCAAATTCTCGAGCGATTCGTCGATTTGGAACACTTCGTCGAATGTACCCGTGCCCGATCCTAGCGGCCAATACCGATCAACCGCATAGGCTCCATCATCCCAGATATAGACCCGGGCATCTTCCGGACCGTCATTGAAGCGATCAAGCACCATGCCCAACCTGCCGGGCGAGGCAGCGAGCACGAGCCCCACAATTGCCAGGACCAGAACGGCAGGGACGACAGCAATCCATGGACTGCGACTAGTGGTTAGGCTGCTCCTCCCCTTTATCCGGGCAAGTATCAGGCGAAAGGCAACAAGGCCGAGTGGCAGCAGAGAAAGAACAAGCGCGGTGCGCGATCGGGTCAAAACAATGCCGACGATCAACAATGCGCAGAGCGTCACCCGCAATATCATGGCGTTGCGCGCCCATTGTACCGGCGCGGGTAGCAGTGCTGCTAGAGACAAGGCGGCTACCAAAAACAGGCCAGTCGAGTTGCGATTGGCAAAGGTGCCGAACAAGATGCCCGGCATAGGATTTTCCGGATAGATAACGCCAGTTGAGCTATTGGTCAGCACTTGCGGGATGCCGAGCAGGAAGTTGATCAGGCCAAAGCCAACCGCGATCCAGCCAATGGTGATGATCCGGTCGCGCGGCATGTTCCAGCCGATTGTCAGCAATGCCACAGGCGCGATTAGGGCCGTAAGTGCCAGCAAAGTGCGGATCGGGTCCACGCTGGCGCTAGTCCAGATATTGGCTCCGGCTTCGCCGTCTATAAGCTCAAGCGATTGCACAACCAGCTCGCGTCCGGGCAACGCGCTCCATACACTCGGTGGCAGCGGGATTAGATAAAGGACCGGCAAGAGGACGCTCAGTCCTACCAGAGCGCGCAAAGCGAGCGGAGCGCTTTTCCAGAATTCGAAGAATGCGTGCCGATGAAAGGAAAGCGCAGTTAACGCAGCGATTTGAACCAGCAGGTTTGCCAGACCATACTTCGAACCGCCGCCTCCGAATGCTAGAGCAAATACCAGAATGGCCGCAGTCGCCAGAAATAGGCTTCTTGGACTGGCGGAGTGAGACAGGCTGGATTCTTGCGTATTCATGCTTGCTCGCTTGCTTCCAGAATTGCACCGGTTACGCGGCGATGTTTTGTTTAAACCGGCGCTCTACGCAAAGGAAAAGGGCAAAGAAAAAGCGCCCGGGAAACCCGCGCGCTTGATCTTTGTCAAAACCAACAAGTGTCGGTCAAGTTGTTGCAGGCTTAGGTGCCCGGCGACTGATCGTCCGACTCGTTACCAGCAGCAATGATGATGCCACCAATCGCCGCCGCTGCAGCAAACAGTACGAGAATAACCGACGAACCACCGCGCATTTCTTCACCATCCGCAGCGCGGGCTGTACCGGGCTGAGCGGTCGTGCTGGTGTAGACCGGAGTGTTGTCACCGGCACGGGTATTAGCCTGTGCAGCAATCGGCGCAACGACCATGCTGGCCGCAGCAGCGGTCACCATAAGGCGAGACATCGTTTTAATCATTGAATTGCACCTCTTTTGAACTCTTAAGCACATTCCCTAGTGCAGCGCAGCAAGTTTGACAACAGGTCGATTACCAAAAATTTGTAAATGAAGCCTGACTCTAGCGGGATTCTTACGCCAAAAGTGTGTTCGTCGCGTCAATCGGGATCGACTAACGGCTTTCTGGAGCCCGAATCACGGCTAAGCCGCGAATCGGAAAGGATAAGATCGTATTTCTTGATATCGCCGCCGGTTACAATCGTTTCGCCATGCACAAGCCAGGCATGAGCGCCGAACTCGCCGCCTTCAGGATTCTCGACCCCGATCTGGATTTCGCTCGCAGCGCCATAGGACGATAGCCAGTTCTGGCCAGCAATCGCCTGAACCAGACAGTCGCTGCGCCACGGCAAGCGGTCGGACAAGCGCGGCAGGACATAGGAAATGCGCAACAGGCGGGCTTGCGAAAGCACCGGTTCGCTTTGCGCCGCGTCGCGCACTCGCCGGTTTCGTTGAGGTATTTCCTTCGCTTGGAGGCGGGCAAAGGCGATTCGCGCGAGCACCAGCTCGTACAACCCGCGCAGCCCGAATCGAATCAGCCAGGGCAGATCGCGAAGCGCCGGTTTCTGGCCTTCTTCGGGGATGGGGGATGATTGCGCAGGGTGCATTTTGTGCCTATGGATCGCCCTCTCATCGCACGGGCCGACGACCCTGCCAAGCGCCGCTTTGTCGCGGCCACTCAGCCAAGGGCCAGCTTTTCCCAAATGTCCGCTATCGGTGCAATCTTTGACCCCGAAGGGCTGCATTCAGAAGAGCTTGACGCGATGCTCGCGGAGCTTTCGCAAGTTCCGCATGATGAGGCCAAGATCTGGCGCTCAGGCCCGATGGCGCTGGCGGCGTGCATCGTCCACACAAGCGCCGAGTCGCGCGAACAGCCGCAGCCTCATATCAGTGAGGACGGCCGGCTCGCGGCAGTGTTCGAAGGGTTCCTTCTCAATCACGAAGACCTCACCCGCGACCTCACCGCCAAAGGCGTACAGCTGGCAAATAGATCTGACGTCGAAATTGTGCTGCGCGGTTACGAGGTTTGGGGCGATAAATTGGCTGAAAGGCTGCGCGGCGAGTATTCGCTTGCGATTGCCGATCTACGCGCCGGAAGGCTGTTCGTCACACGGGACCATCTAGGCTTCGTCCCGCTCTATTATAAGCAAGACGACGAGCGGTTGGTCCTCGCTTCCGATTTCCGCACAATCGCGGCGGTGAGCAAGCGTCCGCTCGAGCCCAATCCTCGTTATCTCGCGCAAACGATCGCCAACAAATGGTTCCTTCGCGACGAAACGCCGTGGCGTGATGTGAAGCGGGTGGTGCGGGCGCATACGCTTACCTTCGACGGGCGGCGGCTTGAGCAGCACAATTACTGGGTTCCGCCGACCGAAGTCACAATCCGCTACAAGCGTGAAGAAGAGTATGTCGAACATTACCGCGAAGTGCTGTTCGATTGCGTGCGCAAGGTTTCGCGCAGTGACCGTCCGGTTGGCGTTGCCGTGAGCGGGGGGCTCGACTCCTCGGCCTTGTTCTCGATCAGCCACCTGCTCGAACAGCGCGGAGAGCTGGAGGCGCCTGGCTTTCACGGCTATTCGCTCGCAGCGAGCGAGGATGGCAATGCTTTCGAGCTACCTTATGCCCGCGCGGCAGCGGCCCATATCGGTCGCCCGCTCACCGAAGTGCCATTGTTCGACCCTGACATAGATTGGTACGAGCAAGACGCGAACTGGCATAATGACATCGCCATTCCGTCTAACGGCGCAATGATGCTGGGCATGGAGCAGCGCGTTGTCGACGATGGCAGCCGCGTCCTGATTAACGGCAGCGGCGGTGACGAATGGCTCCAAGGCAACGCTCAATATTACCGCGAATTCGTGGGCGAGATGGACATTGCTGGGTTCTGGCAGGCGTTGATGCGCGATGGAAAGTCGCTCGGCTGGCCCAAAGCCTTGAAACAGGCCTCGCGGCAAACCGTGGCGGAGCTGACTCCGAGCTTCCTCCGCATGAAGATCCGCAAACGCCTCCGCGAATATCGACGCAAGAACGAGCGCGAGCCGGTCTGGCTGCTGCCCGAATACCGCGAAATGCTCGCCGAAGCGGAAGAAGTGTATGACGCACAGCTCCCAGAAAACGGCGTCCATTGGGCCAAGCGTAATCTGCTGCTCAGCCCCTTTAGCGACCTGACCCATCAATTGATGCGGCGCCAGCGCAACCGAATCGGCCTGGAATCGCGCCATCCGATGTTGAGCCGGGCCTTTATCGAATTCTCTCTCGCCACACCCGCTCATATCAAGCGTAAGGGTTCGATAACCAAGGTGATTCACCGCGAATCGATGCAAGGCATCCTTGCGCAGGAAGTGCTTGATCGGAAAACCAAAGCTAACTTCACTAACGTCGAAATCGACCAGCAATTTGCCGCTCACGTGCGCGAGCATGCGCGCGAGCATCTGGCGGGAATCTGCGATTTCGAAGGGCTGAAGCAGGTCACAAGTGTTGATTACAGCACACCTGAGGGTGACTTTTGGGCCTGGGAAATTTGGGGCCTTTACGCATCAGCAGCATTTTTGTATCAGTATCAACGCGTAAACGAAATTAACCCTGCCACTGGGGTGCAACAGGACAGGAATTTGAAATGACGAAGACCATTCAGAAAGCAAAATACGAGGCACCGCGCCTGACCGTTTTCGGTTCGGTTCGCAACCTCACCGGTGGCAGCGCAAGCAGCTTCCGTGACGGGGCCGTGACTAACGTCCGCTTCTGATTTTGCTTGTTTCGCTGCCTGATAGGGCGGCGAAATATCGGAACAAAGCAAAGGGCACTCCAGTCGGAGTGCCCTTTGCTTTGCGCGGCGTAAGTTTATGAATTGAGGAACTTATCGCGGCGGCAAGTCCGCACGCTGCTGCAAATGTCAGCTCCCATTCTTGCAGTGGTATCTGACAAAAAATGGCGAGCCTTGCGTTCAATCCGAGTTAGTCAAATTCTCCAACTTCCAGATCAGCATGAGGTCCCGCCCTGCATCGGTCGGGAAAATCTGTGCCCGGCAAGCATTGGTTTCAAACCAGTGCGGGCAGATGACCCTCTTAAGCAGATTGCTCTGGAGAAACCTGGCTCGCCGAATGCGATTGCGCGCGGGTTCGATTCGCAGGTTTGACCGGATAAACGCTAGTAACTGCATGGTTTCGGATTGTGCCGCACGAGGCTAAGGACGCGGAACCGATGGAATGGACGCCGCAAAACCCACGCTTTCAAGAGCCAATGCCCGGGGATCCCTATGATCGCTGGGTCTCGCCTGCTGGTGTGTGCATGGCGGAGTTTTACCGGCACGAAAGTGGCTATTATCTGCGTTTTCCAGGCCAAGCAGATTTTTTGCTTGCGGATAAGCACGCCGGTTCGGATTTTCTAGTGACGGGATGGCCGGTGCCTGAATGCGACACGCAGACCGTCACCAATCTCTATCACAATGCGATCCAGCCGATCCTTGGCAACCATTCAGGCGGGATTTTTCTGCATGGCAGTGCGGTGAAGCTGAATGGCGAGGAGGGGGCGATCGCCTTTCTCGGCCTGTCGCGAGGGGGCAAAACAACGCTTGCCGGATCCTTTGCCAGCGCTGGTCATCCCTTCCTAACAGAGGATGTGATCGATCTGGCTAAGCGCGATGGCCAATATTGGCTTCAACCAAAGCGTTCCAAATTGCGGCTTTTCATCGATAGCGCCCGGCATCTAATTGGCGGTGAGCTGGGTTTTGCGGATGAAGATCGCAAGCAGGATGTCGACGCCGGCGATGCATTGCCTTTCTCCGACGAAGCGGTGCCGCTACGCCAGATTTTCGTGCTCGGCACAGACCATTTATCGTCGCTTTCGATCCGTCAGTTTTCGCTGCAAGAAGCGCTCACAGCATTGATGCCGCACGCCTTCATTCTCGATGTTGAGGATAAGGAGAGGCTGCGCGGCCACTTTGCCCGCATGGCCGGCCTCGCGCAGGACGTAGGGTGTTACGCTCTTGACTACACTCGCGATTACGCCGAACTGCCGCGCGTCAAATCTGCGATCCTTGACAATTTTCACGCGGGTTAAATCAATGCAATTGAGTACAGTCGTCACTGCCTCGAAGGATGTCGTCGCACAGGAAGTCGGCGGTGAGATGGTGCTGCTTGATCTGGCGAGCGGCCAGTATTTCGGCCTCGACAAGGTGGGCGGACGTATCTGGGAATTGCTTACCGAGGGACCGCTTTCCCTCGGTGATCTGTGCGAAACCATCGAAACTGAATTCGACGCACCACGTGTCGCTATCGAGGCTGATATGCTCGCACTTGCGACCTCGCTCGGCGAGCAGGGGTTGATCTTCGCAAAGGTCGATTAGCCCTTTCGGCTAATCTCGCTCACACCGCTTGGCCCCAGTTTCAGCACCCGGTCTGCCAGAGCCAGACTTGCGGGACGGTGGGTGATGATGATGACCGTGCGGCCTTTGAGCGCCTGAATGCAATTCTCAACAAAGGCAGCCTCGCTCTCCAGATCATACATGCTGGTCGCTTCGTCCAGGATGTAGATCGGCGGATTGCGGTAGAGCGCACGGGCGAGGGCAATGCGCTGGCGCTGCCCGCCCGACAGGCGCACGCCGTGATCGCCGATTTCGGTGTCGAGCCCGTTGGGCAATTGCGCGACAAACTCCTCGGCCTGCGCCATCCGCGCCGCGTCTTCGATGTCGCCGCGGGAGCTCGCCGGACCTTGGCCAAAAGCGATATTGTCTGCGATTGTGCCGTTGAACAGCAGAGCGCGCTGCGGAACATACCCAAACTGGCGGCGCAGATCCTGAACTTGCAGATCGGTAATGTCGGTTTGGTCAAGACTGATCGTCCCGCTATTCGGCTCGTAAAACCGCATCAACAATCGCACGAGCGTCGATTTTCCGACACCGTTCTCGCCGGTCAGAGCGACGATTTCTCCTGCTTCAATATCGAGATTAAGGTCGGTGAAGACCGCTGGCCTACCCGGATAGGCGAACCCGACACTATCCAAGCGAATTGCGCCATCAACCCTGGTCAGCGCCGCGCCCTCAGCATATCCCGGTTCGGGCGTGAGCGAGAGAACATCTTCGAGCCGTGCCAAGGTGCCGCGCGCCATTTGGTAGGCGCCATACATGTTGGCGAGCGCTCCGACCGGGCGGGTGAGAAGTGCGGCGTAAAGGAGGAAGGCGAAGAGCTCGGCAGGAGTGCTTTCTCCGGCAGCCAACTGTCCGCTTGCGAATGTTAGTACCGCGATCGCGGCGAGCGCGGCAAGCAACGCTACTGTGGGGCCGATGATGGCGTTGAGCTTGGCTTGCCCAACCGCAAGGCTGCGCGAGTTCTCGGCCGCCTGCGCAAAGCCATCGCGGTAAAATTCCTCGGTTGCAAAGGCCTTGATCGCAGGAAGCATCTCCAGATCACGCTCGGCGATTGCGATCAGTTCCACTTCCGCCGCGCGAACTTTACCGGATACCGCGCGCAAGCGCCGCCCGGCGAGCTTCATCATCACGAAGAAGACGGGGATCAAGAGCGGCACGATCAACGCAAGCGTGGAATCAAGCCAGAACAGCACGATCACAGCCCCCAGCGCAGTAAGGATCATTGCAGGCGCGTTGGCGAGTGTGTCGGCGAGAAAATCGCTCAGATTTCCGACCTCGTATGATGTCAGCGCGAGCACATCGCCGCGTCTCGCATCGTCGTGAAAGCCGATCGGCATCATCTGGACATGGCCGTAAATCTGTTTGCGCAGCTCGGTCAGAATGCGAGTGGATGCGATCTGCGATACGATTGTCGCGGCGATGGTTAGCGCGGCCATGACAACCAAAGCGGCAACCAGCAGCCCCAGCGTATGCGAGACATCGAGCTCTGCCCCGTCACCGCCAAAGACATCGCCAAGCACCTGCGCGGCCAGCCATGGCACTGCGAGGGTTGCGAGCGAGCTCAGCATGGTCAGCGCGCTGATCAGGGCAAGCTGCCAACGAAACCTTTTCGCCCAACTGATCCAGAAACGCGCACTCATCGCACGATCACCTTGCGCGCAATCCGGAGTGCGGTCTCGGTCAGCAGGCGCCCTTGCAAGAGCAACGTTGGCCAAGCGCTCTGGCCCGGATATTTGGACACTAGATAGTCGCGCGGCGGAAACCCTCTTTTGTGGATCATGCGCGCGCGCTCACCCCAATCAGGAGCCGACCGCAAATTGAGCCAGAATTCGGTTAGATTGTCGGTAGCCCCGAGAAAGGCAGCAATCTCTGCTCGCAATTCCAGTCTCTCCAACTGCACGACATGGGCCTCAGAGAGGTTCGTGCCAAGATCGCTTGATGCTGCCCTTAGCGCTCCGGCTACCAGTGGGCCAATCCCGCGTTCCTGACACAGCGCATAAAGGCGCCGCCAATCCGCTTCTTCCATCACGCCTGCCAACAGATCAAAATCGAGCGACCAGATCAATCGCCGCGCGCCCCGGATGTTGCCATGCTCGGTCCAATATCCATGCGCCTCGTGCCATTTCTGGTTGATCGTTTCGTGAATCAATGTGAGCGCCGGGTCAGCGCGCCAAGCCTTCTGCGCCAATCGGGGGAGCGGGCGCTTGTGATCGAAAAAGTCGTCCGGCTTCAGCACTTTTTGCAGAACCGCGCGATCTGATGGTTCCCAGTGAAGGTCCACCGAATGTTCAAAATGAGCGGCTGACACGTAAAGCCAACCCTCTTGATAATTGACCCCATGCGTTTGGGCATCACGGTGCCAGCCGCACTCTTCAAATACCTCGCGCACCCGCTCCAGATCGGAGGGTCGGACCAGCAGATCGCTGTCGCCCCGTCGCCGAGCAGCAGGCTCTTCATAGACGGAATAGGCAAGCGCAGTGCCTTTCATCAGCACAGCCTCGATGTCCGCTTGCGCGAGCGCATCGACCAGCCGCGACAACGCGGCGGCGTGCGTGACTTCCCACAATCCGACCAGCCGGGCTTCTTCGGCGATACGGCTGGTCATTTTCTCAGGCCAATTTTGCAGATGCTCACGGGCTGGATGGAGGAGCATGACGATCCCATGATACTCGATCCGCGCCCATATTTCAGTGAGCGCTTCACGCGATTGCCAGTCGCCCGCCTCTGATTCAGGCCAGACCGCCGCTTGCCCGCTGCGAATGGCGCGCAAGCTGCTCGTCAGAAACGTATCTATCGAAGCTGTATCGACCATAGAATTGGCGTTGTTTTCCCCGACCCGTCAAACGGCCATTGCCGCCGTGCCCGCTTGTGAGCTTTCACTCCGATCCATGCGCCAATAACGCTCGTTTGGCCAGTGGGCAGGCCGCTACAAGTCTAGGCTGGAAGCAGCGAGATATTAGCCATTGACCCCTCGGGGCCATACTGCAATGCGCGCATCGATGAATGAGCAGGGCTATTCAGGAACAGATTACGTGTCTCAACCACGCAAAGGCATCATCCTTGCCGGGGGTTCGGGCACGCGGCTTTACCCGCTGACGCGCGGCGTTTCCAAGCAGCTTATGCCAATCTTCGACAAGCCGATGATCTATTATCCGCTCAGCACGCTGATGCTTGCCGGAATTCAGGACATCCTCGTCATCACGACGCCCGAGGATGCCGAGCAGTTCGAGCGCGTTCTGGGTGACGGCAGCGATTTTGGCGTCAATCTCAGCTACGCCGTGCAGCCGCGCCCTGAAGGTCTGGCGCAGGCTTTCCATATTGGTGCCGATTTTGTGCGCGGCGGGCCGAGCGCGCTGATCCTTGGCGATAATATCTTCTACGGCCACGGCCTGCCGGATTTGCTTCAAAGCGCCAATGCACGCGGCGAGGGCGCGAGCGTGTTCGCATACCGCGTCAACAATCCTGAAGCGTTTGGTGTGGTCGAGTTTGATGGCGGCGGCAAAGCGGTCTCGATTGAGGAGAAGCCTGCGCAGCCCAAATCGAACTATGCCGTGACCGGCCTCTATTTCTACGACGATACGGTTGTCGAGCGCGCCCGTGACCTTGCTCCTTCGCCGCGCGGCGAGTTGGAGATAACCGACCTCAACCGGCTTTACCTCGACGAAGGTTCGATGGCGGTTGAGATCATGGGACGCGGCTTTGCCTGGCTCGACACTGGCACGCATTCCTCGCTGCTCGACGCGGCGACCTATGTGCGTATCACCGAAGAGCGGCAGGGCCTCAAGATCGCGTGCCCCGAAGAGATTGCCTGGCGTCAGGGCTTCATCAATGATGCAGAACTTGCGCGCATTGCCGAGCCGCTGCGGAAATCGGGTTATGGCGAATATTTGCTCCAACTGCTTGAGCGACCGGTGCTACCTTGAATATCGTCGAAACCGCTATTCCCGGCCCGCTCATTATCGAACCGCGTGTGTTCGGCGATGAACGCGGTTTTTTCATGGAAACTTGGAACGCGGGCGCTTTTGCCGAAGCGGGGCTGAACCTGACATTCGTGCAGGACAATCACAGCCACTCGCAAAAGGGTGTGCTGCGCGGGCTGCATTTTCAAAATCCGGGGCCGCAGGGCAAGCTGGTACGCGTCGCCAATGGCGCGGTGTTCGATGTCGCTGTGGATCTGCGCCGGACGTCGGAGCATTTTGGCAAGTGGGTGGGCGTTGAACTGTCAGCCGCGAACAAACGCATGTTCTGGGTGCCCGAAGGCTTTGCGCATGGCTTTCTGACGCTCGAGGATGACACCGATTTCCTCTACAAATGCACCGCGCCCTATGCCCCGCAATCCGAGCATACGCTGGCCTGGGACGATCCTGCGGTAGGGATCGAATGGCCGGTCGAGGGTCTGGATCCGATCATTTCGGAGAAGGACGCCGATGGTCAGGCTCTCGCCGATGTGGCGGCGTTCGCATGAAAGTCCTCATCACCGGCGCGAAGGGTCAATTGGGCGGGGCGTTGCAACGTACCGCTCCCGGTGATGCCGTCATCAGCGCAATTGATATCGACGACGTCGATCTGACCGAGAGCGCCATACTGAGCGCACGCATCGAGGCTGACGCGCCTGATTTGATCCTCAACGCTGCCGCCTACACCGCGGTCGACAAAGCCGAGGAAGACGAAGACCTTGCACGGGCGATCAATTCGCAGGCCGTTGCGGTGATGGCAAAAGCGATGGAACGCTCGGGCGGCAAACTCGTGCACGTCTCGACCGACTTCGTTTTCGATGGAAGCTCGGCGAAGGCCTACGCGCCTGATGCCAAGCGCGCACCGCTATCGGCCTATGGTCGCACCAAAGCCGAAGGCGAGGACCACTTGCGCGAAACCGATCTGCTTGTCCGGACAGCCTGGGTTTACGAAGCGGGCGGGGCGAACTTTGTGCGCACCATGATCCGCCTGATGAACGAGCGCGACGAGCTTTCTATCGTGTCTGACCAGATCGGCTCACCAACCTGGGCGACTGGATTGGCGCGCACGATCTGGGGTTTGGTCGATAAAGGCGCGCAGGGCACTTTCCATCACAGCGATGCGGGCGTTGCGAGCTGGTACGACTTCGCAGTTGCCATCGCTGAGGAGGCTCATGCACTCGGTTTGATCCAGAGCCCGCCGAAAATCCGGCCGATCACTTCGGCTGAATATCCAACCCCCGCCCGGCGCCCATCCTTCTCGCTGCTCGATTGCAGTGCAACGCGGAGGCTGATCGGCGATGCGCCGGTCCACTGGCGCGAGAACCTACGAACCATGCTCAAGGAGGAAGCGAGCCTTGGCTAACATTCTTGTTACCGGAGGTGCCGGATTTATCGGCGGCAATTTCGTGCATTTCTGGAATGCGCGCAATCCTGAGGATCATGTGGTCGTGCTGGATGCGCTCACTTATGCAGGCAATCGTTCGACCATCGCTGGCGCGACCAATGCCGATCTGGTTGAAGGCGATATCCGTGATCAGGGGCTGGTGGAGCAATTGTTGCGCGAACGGGATATCGCGACGATTGTTCACTTCGCTGCTGAAAGCCATGTCGACCGCTCGATCAGTGGGCCGGATGCTTTCATCGACACCAATATCCTCGGCACCAACTCGCTCCTCAAAGCGGCGCGCAGTGTCTGGCTCGACGGTGATGGCAAAGAGCACCGCTTTCACCATATCTCGACCGATGAAGTGTTCGGATCGCTCGGCAATGATGATCCCGCCTTCAGCGAGACGACGCCCTATGCGCCCAACTCGCCCTATTCCGCGTCGAAGGCGGCGTCCGATCACCTCGTGCGCGCTTACCACCACACTTATGGGCTCGAGGTGACGACCAGCAATTGTTCGAACAATTACGGCCCCTATCAATATCCCGAGAAATTGATCCCGCTTTTCTTCCTCAACGCGCTGTCGGGCAAGCCGCTGCCGATCTATGGCGACGGGATGAATGTTCGCGACTGGCTGCATGTCGAGGATCACTGCTGCGGGATCGAGGCGTGCCTGACCAAGGGCCAGCCGGGCGAAACCTACAATATCGGCGGCGGTGCGGAGCTGCCCAACATGGAAGTGATCGACGCGATCTGCCGCGAGGTTGATCGGGCATTCGAAGAGGTCGCGGGCCTGGCTGAACGCTACCCCGACGCTCCCGCAGCGAAGGGCGGCAAGAGCGACAGCCTCAAGACATTCGTCACTGATCGCGCCGGACATGATCGCCGCTACGCCATCGACGAAACGAAGGCGCGCGGCGAGCTGGGCTATTCAGCCGCGCATGGCTTTGACGAAGGGCTGCGTCAGACATTGCGCTGGTATCTCGACAACGAAGATTGGTGGCGGCCGCTGCTGACGCGCGAGGCTTGACAAAGGTGGGGCAAAGCGTGATCGCCGCTGCGCTGCAACATAAGGATTGAAAATGACCCGTAGCGAAATCGCCTCCAAGGTTGTGGAGCTCATGGAAGACGTCTTTGACGAAGACGATCTGACCTATGATGACTCTATGACCGCTGCCGATATCGAGGAATGGGACAGCCTTTCGAACATTCGCTTTGTCGTTGGAATCGAAAAGGAATTCGGCATCCGTTTCAGCAATAGCGAGATTGCCGATCTCGAAAATGTCGGCCAGATGGTGGACTTGATCCTGTCCAAACAGGGTTGAAGCCGCCGAGACTGCGCCGCCAGAGCAAGAACGGGGCCTTTTGAGGCATGAGCCAATCACCAGCCGGACCATTTGCGCTTTCGTGGCTGCTGGAGCCGCCTGAGGATTTTCGCGCGCAGCTTAAAGCGCTGCGGAGCGATCCACAGAGCGACGTTGCTCAGCTGCGCGCCCTTGGCCGTTTCGATCTGGACCTGAATCAACTCGGCCAGCTGGGTAAAGCGGCGGGAAAACGGCGGGAAGATCTGGCCGCCAGTGGCTTGCGCAGCTTACGCCTCGCGATCGCCGGGACGCACACGGTCGATTTTTTGGTCGATGCACTCGCCGGGACCGGCTTGCGCCATGGCCTGCTGATCGACACCTTTGTCACCGACTACGGGCAAACTGCGCAGGCGGTGCTCGATCCGACTTCGGCGCTTTTCGAGTTCAAGCCTGATCTGGTCTATCTTGCCTTTGATCCATCCGCCTTGGGTATCGCCCAACCGCGACTGGATGCTCAGGGCGGCGAGAAGGCGGTGCAGTCGGCGCTCGACTATGCGTTGTCGCTGCGCGATGCAGCCCATGCCAATGCGGGTGTCGGCGTGATCCTGCAGAGCCTTCCCGTGCCCGCGAGCCCTCTCTTCGGCGGTTTCGATGCGTGCCAGCCAGGTTCGGTTCGCTGGATGGTGCAGCAATTCAACGCCCGGCTTGCAGAGGCGCTCGCGCCCGGAGATTTGTTCTTCGACCTTGCTGCGCTTGCCGAGACAATTGGCCTGAGCGACTGGCACGATCCTGCGCGCTGGCACGACGCGAAAGTGCCCTTCGCGCTCGATGCCATACCGCTGGCAGCTGACCATTTGTGCCGGCTGCTCGCCGCAGTTCGCGGCCTTTCGCGCAAGTGCCTGGTGCTTGACCTAGACAATACGTTGTGGGGCGGGGTGATCGGCGACGACGGCGTTGAAGGCATTGCGCTTGGGCAAGGGACCGGCACGGGCGAGGCCTATGTTGCGATCCAGCAATACGCCAAACATCTGCGGACGCGCGGGATCATCCTTGCGGTGTGTTCCAAGAATGAAGATGCGAACGCCCGTCTGCCATTCCAGCATCACGAGGAGATGGTGCTGGGCGAAGACGATATAGCGGTCTTCATCGCAAATTGGACCGACAAGGCGAGCAACCTTCAGCACATTGCCAAGGTGCTGAATATCGGCACGGACGCACTGGTATTCCTCGACGACAATCCGGCCGAACGCGAGCGGGTGCGGCAGGAACTCCCCGAAGTCGCCGTGCCCGAAGTAGGCGCGGACCCTGCGCAATATGTCCCGCTGCTTTCAGCCGCTGGCTATTTCGAGGCCGTTTCCTTCGGCGACGAAGATCGCAAGCGCGCCGAGATGTATCAGGCCAACGCTGCGCGAGCGAGCGAGATGCAGAAGATTGGCAATATGGACGACTATCTGCGTTCGCTCGATATGGTTTGCTCGCTGCGACCATTCGATGCGCTGGGCCGCGCGCGCACCGCGCAACTGATCAACAAGTCGAACCAGTTCAACCTTACCACCCGGCGCTATACCGAAGCCGAAGTGGCGGCATTCGAGACCGACGCAGACACCTTCACCTTGCAAGTCCGTCTGACGGACCGCTTTGGCGATAATGGCATGATTTCTGTCATCATTTTCAAGAAACAGAATGCGGTATGGATTTGCGACTCGTGGCTGATGAGCTGCCGTGTTCTGGGTCGTCGGGTCGAAGAGGCTGTGCTGGCGACAGTGGTCAAAGCGGCCCGTGCTGACGGGGCATCAAAACTCGTCGGCGACTGGCTGCCTACGCCCAAAAATGGCCTGGTCGAAAAGCATTTCGAGAAACTCGGGTTTGATTTCGTCTCCGATCTGCCCGATGGCGGCACCCGCTGGGCGCTTGATCTGGATAGTTATGCAGCTGTGGACCTGCCGATGGAAATCGAGCAGGCTGACGACCTGATTGGCGCGGCTGAATAAGGGGCTCTGATGCCGGAACTGGTTAACATGTTGGCTTCACGGCCCCATTTGGCGCGGCTTACGCAGCTGGTGACCGGCACGTGGCCCGAACATGCCGACTATCTGGAAAAGAGCTATGCGGTGCGGACGCCCGCTCTGCTCGACACCAGCGATGCCGTTGCGAAAGTGATCCTCGAGCTTGCCGGCGATCATGCTGATCAGGCCGCGCAGGATTATCGCTGGCTTTGCGATGTCATCCGCGAGGAAGAGTTCAACTTCGCGCGCACTGACGCCTATCGCTACTCAACATTCGAAGAGACGAACCGCCACGTCTATTCGGATGACGAATTCATGCAGCGATACATGCATGGTCTGATGTTCAGCCACGTCCTGTGGTACATGCATCTGTCCAGCCTACACTTCTTCCTCGGCAGGCTTGCTGCGCGAGTGAAGCCGGGCGGCAAGATGATGGAAGTGGGTTCGGGCCACGGTCTGCTAATCTATCTTGCACTGACTGAGCTGGGTATGAGTGAGGCGGTCGCTTGGGACATCAGCCCGGTTTCGCTCGACCAGACGAAGGCCGCGCTTGGCCAGTTGGGCATGGGTGACCGGGCGCGTTACGCGATCCAGGACATGCACAATGTCGAAGCGGGCGGCGAGCAGTTTGACCTCATTATCCTGTCGCATCTGCTCGAACATCTGGAGCAGCCGGTCGATGCATTGCAGAAAATCCGCAACGCGGTGGCAAAGGGCGGCTATCTGTTCGTCAACGTCCCTCTTAACGCGCCGATGCCGGATCATATCCAGCTGCTGACCGATCCCGATGATGCGGTGAAGATGGTCGAAGAAGGCGGGTTTCGCGTGCTTGAGATTGCCTCGCATACGACGCAGGCGGCAACATTGCCGCGCGCTCTGAAGCGCAAGACTGCGGTCACTTGCTCGATCATCGCCGAGCCTCGCTAGACTGAATTGGCGGGCAAATGCTGTTCAACTCGATCAACTTTATCTTTCTGTTCCTTCCAGCGGTGCTGGCCGGATATTATGTGCTCGCTCTGTCGCCGCTGGCGATGCTGCGGCGCGTATTCCTGATCGCAGCGACGCTCGTATTCTACGCTTTTGCTGGCCCGCAATTCGTGCCGTTGCTGGTGGTATCGGTGGCGATCAACTTCGCCGCCGGAAAGCTGATCGCGCAGCTTGATGGGTCGGGCAGGGCAAGGGGAGCAGTCGTCGCGCTGGCCGTGATCGCTAATGTCGCGCTGCTGGGATATTTTAAGTATTTCAACTTCCTCGCCGAGGCTCTTGGGGCTGCGTTCGGCGCCGATTTCGGGATCGAGCAAATCCTCTTGCCTTTGGGCATTTCGTTCTTCACGTTCCAGCAAATCGGCTATCTCGTCGATGTCAGTCGGGGACGGATCAAGGCAGCCGGCCCCATCGACTTTGCCAGTTTCGTGCTGTTCTTCCCGCAACTGCTCGCCGGTCCGATTGTCCAGTTTGGCGAAGTCATAGAGCAACATCGCCGCAATCCGGTATGGGGAGAGGTTGGACGCAACATCCTGATCGGCCTCGCTATCTTCGCCATCGGCCTGTTCAAGAAGACGGTGATTGCCGACACGCTGGCGCTTTACGCGCAGCCGGTTTTTGCCGCAGCGCGCGATGGCGGGGAGGTCGGTTTTGTCGACACGTGGATCGCCGCATTCGCCTATACCGGACAGGTTTATTTCGACTTTTCGGGCTATTCCGACATGGCGATCGGAACGGCGCGGATGTTTGGCATTATCCTGCCGCTCAATTTCCTTTCGCCGCTTCGATCTAAGAGCGTGGTCGAGATCTGGCGGCGCTGGCACGTCACGCTCGGCCGATGGGTACAGCTCTATATCTTCCAGCCGGTGGCAGTGCCTTGCGCGCGGTTGGCGGCGCAGCGCGGGCTGGGTAAGTATGGAACTCTCGCGCTCGCTGTGGTCGTGCCCACGATGCTTTCGATGCTTATCATCGGCGTGTGGCACGGGGCTGGGTGGACGTTCGTGGTCTTCGGCCTGATGCACGGCGCCTATATGTCGGTGAACGAGGTTTGGGCTGCCATTCGCAAGAAGGCCCGCAAAGCACGCAGGAAAGCGCAAGGAGGCCCGCCGATTTGGCGAGATCCGGTGGCGAGGGCTGCGACCCTGCTGTCGTTCGTTCTCTCGATCCTGCCATTCGGCGCGCAGGGTCCGGCAGATATGTGGGCGCTATTTGCAGGAGCTTTCGGCGGGTCGGGCTGGCTGGTCATTCCCGAGGCATGGCCTTTCGGCATCGAAGCGGCGATCCTCTTCACGCTGTGCGCCTATCTGATCGTGTTTCTCCTGCCCAACTCGCATGAGATCATGGGGCGCTTTGAGCCGGTGCTGGACTGGGAAGCGGACTGGTCGCAGCGCGCGAAGAGCCCGGTTGTGATCCAATGGAACACCACCGTTGGCTGGGCGCTCATCACGGCGCTTGCATTGTTTCTGGCGGTCGCTTTCATCATGCGCGGAACGACCGAATTCATCTACTTCAACTTCTGACCCGCAAGGCTCTAATACGTGACACAGATCGAAGCCACCCAGCCGGAAAGGCCAATGACACGGGAGCGACCATGGTTGTTGCTCGCTGTGGTTTTGCTGGGTTTTGTCGGGCTGGCGCTGCTGACAATGCTGCTGCCGCATGATCGCTATATCCGGTATCAGCAATTGTCCGAAACTCTGCATTTCCGCTCGATCTGGGCCTATGAGCGGATCGCGTTTGATGACACACCGATTGACGTTGCGGTTATCGGCAATTCACGGCTTCAATCGGCGGTGTCTGCACCGGTCCTCCAAGAGCGTCTGAGCGAGCAGCTGGGCCGTCCCGTCCGGGTTGCCAATCTCAGCCTGCCGCAAGAGGGGCGCAACGCGCATTATTCTGTCGCGCGCGAGCTGTTCGCGCACCGCGATGACGTGGATATGGTTATCCTATCTGCCATCGAAGCCATGCCGCGTGACGGGCATCCGGCATTTCGCAACATCGCCGATGCTGGCGATGTTTTGGCCGCCCCGGTCCTGATCAATCGTGGATATGGCGATGACCTCGCCTTCATCCCGTTCCGGCAGATGTCGCTGTTTGTGCAATCGCTCGCACCCGGAGCATTTGGGCTGAGTGGCTTTGACCAAGAGGGCTATTACGGCACCGATTACGACACGACGGTCAGTTACCAATCGCCAACCGGTGGTTTCATAGACAAGGACAGCGTCTATGCCGCCGAGCTGCTGCGCCCGTTTGCCGAAGAACGGGTTCGCTCGATCACGCCGCCGGTTCTGCCTGAAATTCTCGCAGACCGTGAGTTCGCAATCGAGCATCATTACACGCGTGCAATCGCCGATCTGGCCCAAGCGAACGGGGCGCAGGTCATGTTTCTCTACATGCCGATCTTCGAGAATCCCGATCCGCTGCGCGAAGAGCAATTCTACACCGAAATCGGCACAGTCCTGACCGTTGAGTGCATTGCTGCAGATGCCGGGCTGTATTCCGATTACGGGCACCTCAACGCTTCGGGTGCGCGCCAGTTGAGCCTGATGTTGGGCGATACGCTTGCGCGGCTTATGGCACTAGGCGAGAGTGAAGATAGCGTCGAAGATCGGGAAAAGGTGAGCCTGTGTTGAAGAATGAAGCAGATCACGAACCCGCAGCCACGGTGGGAGCAAGCAGTGTGAAACCGCTGCCTACGGTGATCCACTCGCTCACTAGTCTTCGTTATCTCGCGGCGGCATGGGTGCTCTTTTTTCACTTCAAGGAATTTTTCCCCGAGACAGCCCTCCAGCAATCCAACTTGACGCGTTACGGTTTTCTTGGGGTCGATTTCTTCTTCGTATTATCGGGTTTCGTTCTGGCGCATGTTTACCTGCCCAAAATCCGTGCGCGGCGGTTTGACTACTGGAGTTTCCTCGTGCGCAGGATCGGGCGAATTTACCCGCTCCATATCGTGACATTGGTCTTCACGATTGGAATTTCACTCATCGGAATTGCGCTCGGCTGGAACTACACGCTTTGGAACCTTGGCGCTTGGACCGAGCTGGAAAGCGGAGCGATCATTCGTGCGCTGTTTGCGAATCTGACGCTGATCCATGCCTGGGGCGCGACGCCGGACCTGCTGTTTAACCTGCCGAGCTGGTCGATCAGCGCAGAATGGTTCGCCTACCTGCTCTTCCCGGTCTTCGTCCTGTTCTTTAGTCCACTGCTCAATCGACCGGTGTTGCTGACAGCCTTGTGTATTGTTGCGCTGGTTGGCCTGGAAGCGGCAAATGGCGTGGCAACGGGGAACTCGCTGCTCCAGGCGACATGGAATCTCGGTGCCTTGCGGATCGTTCCTACGTTCGCGCTTGGGATTGCGCTTTACCGGCTCGGCGAAACCCGCAGTCTAGGCGCACGCGGCTCGCCAATTGCGTTGGCGGGAGCGGTCATCGCGTTGATCGCCGCAACGCTGCTGGCTGCACCCTATGTCGTAATCGTGCTGTGCCTTGCTGGGATCGTGTTTCTCGCGGCCGATATGGAACGGCATGGAGGGCTCGCGCTGCTATGCCAGCCGTTCCCTGTGCTGCTCGGCGAGATATCCTATTCGGTCTATCTCTGGCACTTTCCCATCGGCGTGGTTGCGTTTGATATTATGCTTGCGGGAAGAGGCGATGTTGGTTCGCTTGGCGGCATTGCGATGATTTTCGGGGTGCTTGCTTTCATCACTTTGATTTCTTGGATCAGCTACAAATTCGTAGAAGTGCCAGCGCGCGCCGCCATTATCGCGGCATCGCAAGGTATGGTTCAACAGAACCGGGCGGCTGGAAACTCATGAGCTTGTTTTCGAACTATACACTGCACCATGTCGGCATTGTGCTGCCTTCGATTGAAGACGCAGAGCGCCATATGGAAAGCTTTGGCCTTGCTGAAGATTACCGCGGCTATGTCGCTCCGTGGCAGTGCTGGTGCATCTTTACCAAGCCCGAAACCGGTGCCGCAATAGAGCTGGTGGTTGCTGACGGTGGCCCGCTCACCAAGTTTAATAAGGGCGTGGGCGGCGTTCACCACTTTGCCTATGCGATCGACGATTTTGCCGACGCGCAAACGTGGTGTGAGAAGAATGACCTGCAATTGCTGGAGCCCGAGCCGATCAAAGGTGCAGGTAATTTCCTGTGCAATTTCATCCATCCTGTCGCGACCCGAGGGATACAGATCGAACTGGTGCAGGAACTAGGCTGATGCTTCGTGCGGCTGCGGCGTTGGATGCCAGCGACTGAGAATGAAGCGCGACGCGGCGTTCCTGAGGATGGTCGCGCACGCGAAGCCTATCGCAGCACCAAGAAAACCCAACACAGGGATCAGGGCGAGGGCCAGAATGACTGCAAGCGAAGTTGCGGCCACCTCGATCTTCAGTAATTGCCTTTCGCGCCCTACCATTATGAGCGCTGCGCCAACTGGGCCGAATACAACGTTGATTGTCTGAGCTGCTGCGAGAATTTGGAGTGCCAATGCGCCAGCTATGAACTCTTCGCCAAACAGGCCAAGCAATAGCTCCGGCAGGACCAAGCAAAGTGCGGCGAGCGGGGCAACCATGACCAGTCCGATCAATCCGACCTTGTGCGTAATGCCCATCACTCCCGCCCGGTCACCAGCCGCGCTGGCCTTTGCAATATGTGGTCCCGCCATGGTCGAAAACGATGCGTTCACCAGCTGGAATAGCAGGCAGAACATGAAGGCGGTCCGGTAGATCCCTGCATCGGAGAGGCCCGCGATGGCCCCGATTGCCAATAGCGTCAGCCACTCGCCGGAGGTCATGAGAATTGGCGCGCCGGTTACGCGCAGACCTGTCGGGATATCGATCTGCGCAGTTCCTTCCCCCCAATTGCGGGAAAGCCGTCTGGCAGCGAACAGACTGATACCGGTCGCCAGCGCTAGTCCCGCCAGATATGCCAGCGGTAGAGCAATCGGCTCGACGTCCGAATTTGCAAGCCACAAGACCGCAATCACTCCGGCAGCAATGCTGGTATAAAGCACGCCTTCCAGCGATTGTGACAACAACACGCTCCCCTGACTGCGAAGCAAGGCATTGCTGTGACGCAAAAGGGCAAGCAGCAGAACCGCAGGCGAGAACGCAAGAATGATATAGAGGAGCGGGTTGGGCGCGTCAGCTAGAGCGTATATCGATAGCCCGCCAACGAGCATGAGGAGAGCACAAGCGGTCCCGCTGCACAGGATAAATCGCCGACCTTTGGTAAACGTCTCGCGCAGGTCGCCGATCGTGCCCCGCCGAACAATGACCGCTGCTTCACGGATGATAAGGAAGTCGAGGCCTGCAACCGAAATCACCGCAAGCATTGTCGCGGTCGTCAGGCCCAGTTGATAGGCTCCGACCGCCTCGGAGCCATTGACCTTGGCGATCAGCCACAAGAGCACAAAGCCGGAAACGGCACCAAGCCCACGCAGCCCGAGGCCCACGGCGAGGTCAAATCCGATTCTGCCCTTCATATCGTTGCGCCTATCCCAAATCGCCGTCGAACTACACAGTTCCGCTTGCAAAAGACCTATGACAAAGGGGTTGCAAGAACCCGAGGCTTGCGGTCTTAGCTGACAGCGCGGTGCGATCAATCAGAAGCGGTTCGCGTTTCGTGGTTCAGGGCGTTTCGATGAAAATATTCTGCATTGGCTTTCAGAAAACCGGTACTTCGTCCTTGCGCGATGCGTTGAGTGAAGTCGGCTACAGCGTCACCGGTGTTTTCGGGCGAGATGTGGAGCTGCGCGAGCTGCGCGAAACCTATATCGAGCGCGGACTCTCCATCGCTGAGCAGTATGATGCGGTCGAGGATATGCCCTGGCCGCTCATGTTTCGAGAACTTGATGCTGCGTTTCCAGGGGCCAAATTCATCCTGACAATGCGCGATACCGACCGCTGGTATCACTCGATCGCCAGCCACTTTGGAGCCAATCCTTACCATATCCAGCAGCTCACCTATGGAGAAGATGCTCCTGCGCCCGTGGGCCACGAAGAGCGTTATCGTGAGGTGTACGAAGCGCACAATGCGGCTGTCCGCGAATACTTTTCTGACCGGCCTAATGACCTGCTCGAATTCTGGCTTGAGCGAGGTCATGGCTGGGACGAGTTGGCCGCGTTTCTTGGCCGGTGCGATATGCCAACCGGCGCATTTGTGCACACAAACTCTCAGTCCCAGCGCATGAGCCTCTACAACCGCATCCGCCGCAAGCTCGATCGGATGGGTGTCCTGTCCTACTCAGGGATGGATGGATAAAGCGCTCCCACCGGACCGGGCGCATCTCGCACTGTGGCCGCCAGATCACGCTCAAAAACAGGTGTTTTCGGATTGGCAAGCAGCGTCCCGACGGGGGCAAAATCACCGGCATTGAAATCGGCGAACAGACTGTCTCTGTCTCCGCCCGTAGTGGTGGCGAGCGCGTCATCCATCGGCGTTTCTCCCGCATGGATATGGTTGTCAGTGACCAGCGCTTCGATCGGTGCGCTGCCATTCTCAACGAGCCTTGCGAAGACGTTGTTCGCGATCAGGCAATAGGAATCGAATGTTGATGGTGTGCCATCATTGCGGAACGAGAAGCCTTGGTTTGGCATCGAACAATGCGCAACCACGACGTGGCTGATAGCGGTCGACTGGTTTGATCTGCCAATCTGGCTGAAAACAACGGTGTCGCTGAAATAGTCGGAGCCAACAGGATCATTGCCCAGAGCATTGTTGAAGAACACGAAATCTCGCGCATCAACGTTGGACGAAAGGAAGATGTTCTGCGTCTGCATGTCAAAGGCAAGATTGTCATAGGCAATGACGTTCTCCGACTGCAGATTGAAACGCTGTTGGTACCAGTCGCCATGGGCATCGAAGTTGGACAAGACCTCAAGGGCACTGCCCTTACAGTCCGTTGCGGGGAAGCCTTGGCCCTTGCGGCCGATGAGCGTGCCGGAAGACGCGCGCCTGCCATCGCTGTCATTCAGGGTAGCGCTCCAGCCCGGATCCTGCCCGGCAAGCGTGGTGTTGATGAAGTCGACAACATCGCTGAAGAGATATCCGTCAGAGCCGGTCCCGGCATAGTCGGTGGCTTGCTTGCCAACGGAAAAGGTTGCGCTATTCGAGCCCCAAGCAAAGGTGTAGGTTGCATCATTCGGGTCGACAGCCCCGCTGCGTGCCAGTGTGGCAGAACTCTCAGATCCTGAATACTGAACATCAAAGGCCGGAGCATCGTTGTTGAATGGCGAGTCGTTCTGAGTCGCCACTTGCGTGCCTACCAAACACCTTGCGTCTGCAAAGATGTCGCGGCTCATCATCGAGAATGTTCCGCCTCGCACCAGGTTTGCAGCGACGGCGATGTTTTCCAGATTCGATGCCGACACCTCCAAGAGATACGGATCATTCCGGACCCGGAATCCTGTAAAATAGGGACCGCCGCGCCAAAGTGCCCCTGCCCCGCGAGAATTCGTCATATTAATCCCATCGAGAACATAGGATTTGCCGCTCTCGGCGAAGAGATGGTCGACATTGGCGTAGTCGATGGTGATGTTCCCCCCCTTGAGCCAAATGCCACTTGCCTTTGGGCGCAAGTTGCTGTCGCTATCGACTGTCGCAGTTGAGTTAATCGAGCTGCGTCCGAACGTGACCGGAGCGGTCGCTTCGACAGTGAGATAACCAGTGGGCGTATAGGACGAGCCAAGACCATTCATTGGCTCGTTTTCAAGCGGGACTTTGATCAAGAGGCGAGGGTTTGCAGGGCTCTCGATCTTGATTTGAAGCAAGGCAGAGTCGAACGAATGGAAATTCGAACCTGTGGCTGGCTGCGTAGTATCCACGGTGTACTGCGCATCATGAAGTGAGGCCGAAGGGAAGAAGCTGTAAGGCCCGATTATACGAGCCTGCATGGTGGGATCGGCAGGAACCACCTCAACAAAAAGATGCGCTTCGCCAGTTAGATTTGCTGGCTTCGTCAGCGTTGCCCAATATCCCCAGTAGGTCACTTCATTGCGATTGGCGTCCTTGAAAGTGAAAGGTGTAGCGTCGGCGACATCAACGGTATTGCCCTCAAAATGGAACCGCACATTGGCGATGCCGCCAATCAGCGTGCCACCGTTGTTTGCCGCCGCTGCGACGCCGACTGTCAGCTTTCTTGAGAAGAATTGCCCCGGCGGCACCAGCAAACGCGCCGCAGGCTTTGCTGTTGTTCGTATAGGATCGCTGGGGATTGTTGCAAAACCGCTCGCTGCTGTGCCGGTCCAAGCCTGCGAGGGACTGATCTCAGGTCCGGCAAACGACCCACTGCCAGCGAGCGTGACGAAATTCCCGCGGCGTGCGGCAGGAGTTTGGCCGAACCCAGGCATCAGGCGAGACCTACCAGAGACGAGGCAGTGGTTCCGGTCGCACGCACAGCAAGCACACGCACATCAAGGATATAGCCGGCTGGGAGGTTGCGGAAGGTCACATCGCTATCGCCTAGCGCGGAACGCAGCACAACGTCGCCTTCCTCACCGACATAGATGGCCTTAGTCACGCGCGAAAGGTCGGCAGCATCGTCGGGGACAATATCGAAACAGTTCAGCGCCGGAGCGGTAGGGCTGTCAGCATAGTTATCAAAGGGGTTGCTCATCGAATTCACCTCACAAAGAACAAAAGGTGAATATTCTTTCTCATATGAAACCGATGTAGGAAAATGTTTTCTTGGGCGGGCGAGTTTGGTGTTGCCGCAACAGGGCCTTCAAGCCTAGGATCAGACTGGAAAGTGCTACTAATTTCATGGCGTCAAACAACATCCACAAACCGGTGGCGACCGGGCCGCAACAGCCCGCTTTTCCAGTGGGCGATCCGGCGCTGCGCCGCCGAACCACGCTCCGTCCCGAGCAAAATCGGTGGGCGCCGTTTCTAAAGATCGCACCGGTCATCATCCTTTTGATCGGCCTGCTCTTACCGGTTGAGGTGCGACTGAATTTTGCTGGACAAACTCTGTACGCTTATCGGTTGGCATGGATGCTGGTGGCGCCGTGGCTGTTCTATCAGATGCTTTCGGGGCGCTTTCAGCTGCGCTTTAACGACATTATCGTAGGTCTGGCTTGCACCTGGATGCTGCTCTCTTTCGTCATCGTTGACGGTTTTGTCAGAGGGGGGGCGGCCGGCTTCGCAATCGCGCTGGACGTGATGATCCCATATCTAGTTGCCCGCCAGACTATCCGCACATTCAATGATTTACGCACATTGTTGATCGCTCTCGCGCCCATTGCGATTGTGATCTGCGGAATGATGGTTCTCGAAGCAGTGTCGCACACCCGTTTCATAAGGGGCGGCGCGCAGGCGCTGTTTGGTTCACTGGGTGCTGTCGAGTATGGCGCGGAAGTTGGTCAGGCCAGACTATCAGATACGCGTTTTGGTATGCTTCGCGCGACCGGTCCGTTTTCGCACCCGATCCTTGCAGGCGTCTTCTTCGCGGCCTTGCTACCGCTCTATTACTTCTCTCGGCTGCGGGGATGGCCGGCGCTCACGGGCATTGCTGCCGGGGTCGGCGCAATCTTCTCGTTGAGTTCTGCCGCATTTCTGGGAATTGGGATGTTCGTCCTGCTGTCGGTCTATGATCGGATTCGACAGGTTGTCGTATTTCTGAATTGGCCAATTTTCATTGCCGCTTTGGCCGCCCTGATGACAGTATTGCACGTCCTGTCGCAAAATGGCCTGATCTCGGTTTTGATCCGCTTCACGTTCAATCCGGCAAGCGGTTATTACAGGCTTATGATTTGGGAATATGGCTCGCGCTCTGTGGAGGCCTATCCGTGGTTCGGTATCGCATACGCGCAGTTCAAAGGTCTCGCCTGGATGAATAGTAGTGTCGATGCAGTTTGGCTCGCATTGGCGATCCGGCACGGCCTGCCTGCGCCCCTGCTCTTGGGATTGGCGGTAATTATTGCCATTGGCGGCCTAGCATTCTCCGCGTCGCGTGATCGCAGTATCAATAGCGCGGCCCGGATCGGCCTAGCGATCAGCCTAACAATGTTCTTTATTCTCGGGTTCACGGTATCTTATTTCGGCGGCATCCTGATTTGGTTCGCAATGATGATTGGTTTCGGAACGACCTTCGGGCGAATTGTTGAGCCGGCAGTGCAGCGCGCGCCGATGCGCCGGCAGCAAGTGCGTCCGACATGAGTTTGAACCGTCTTTCAGGTCTGCGGAACCTGCTGGTCAATGCGAAACGCTCATTCTTTAACAGGGTGCTTGGCATGGATATCCATCCGACAGCCCAGCTTTCGCTCAGTGCAAAGCCGGACAAGACCTTTCCGCAGGGCGTTCATGTCGGAGAATACAGCTATCTCGCGTTTAATTCGCGAGTGCTAACACATGATCGGACGCGCGGGCTTTATCTCCACACAAGGATAGGCAAGAACTGCTTTATCGGCGGTGAGAGCATCGTTTTGCCCGGGGTCACAATTGGCGACAATTGCGTCATTGGCGCGGGTAGCGTCGTGACCAAGGACGTTCCGGATCGATGCATCGCAGCAGGCAATCCGGCAAAAATCATCCGCCGTGATATCGAAGTGGGTCGCTTTGGACGCTTTCTCGACGCGGACGAGACGGAGCGAACCCTTCGCGCCGAAGATCCGGCCGCAGCCTCCCTCCCTTCGAAAGATCTCGGGAAGGGCTAATCTAGATGGATACGCTCAAGCAAGCTGATGCGCGTCAACCGAAGGGTGATGGCGCAGGGACCGGCGATCCGCTCGTTTCCATAATGCTGGTCAACTGGAATACGCGAGAGATGACGCTCGACTGCCTCCGGTCGGTCTACGCCCAGACGCGGGATATCCCGTTCGAAGTGATCGTGGTCGATAATGGTTCAGAAGATGGATCCGCAACTGCCATTGCAAAGGAATTTCCCCAAGTCAGGCTGATGGCCGAGACGGAGAATCACGGTTTTGCAAAGGCGACGAACATCTCCGTCGAAAAAGCGCGCGGCAAATTTGTCTTGCTGCTTAACACCGACACAATTGTGCTCGACTGCGCGATTCAGGAGATTGTCGCATTCGCGCAAGCAAAACCGCAAGCTAGGCTTTGGGGTGGGCGTACCTTGTTCGAGGATGGCTCGTTAAATCCTGATTCTTGCTGGGGGCGGATCACGCCATGGAGCCTATTCTGCATGGCCACCGGCTTATCGAAGCTGTTCTCAAAGTCGGAACTTCTGAATCCTGAAGGATATGGAGGCTGGCAACGGGATTACGAACGCCAAATCGACATTGTTCAAGGTTCGTTTCTATTGATCGAGCGGGAGTTCTGGAACGAGCTTGGTGGGTTCGATCTCGACTTCTTTATGTTTGGAGAAGAAGCCGACCTGGCGGCACGTGCTAGCAAAGCTGGCGCAGCGCCTTTGATGACGCCCAAGGCAACCATCATTCATTATGGCGGACGCAGCACCAAGAAGTTCTCAAAGCGGATTATCTATGTGATCGGCGGCCGGATTGGGATTATCAAGCGTCATTTCCATAAGTTCTGGCAACCACTTGGGATCGCCCTGATGATATTCTGGGTCTGGTGGCGCGCGGTGGGATACCGAATTGGAGGTCTCTTCTTTCCGCGCCTCAAGAAACAGGGCGAGGAGTGGCAAAGTGCTTGGGACCAACGCGATCTATGGATCAAGGGGCCAACACAGACGCGGCTTTAGCTCGATCAACCAGCGGCGTGGATCAAGCCTGCTGCAAAGTTGGCCGCGATGCTAGGCCGTTGGAATTGCTTGGCGTGACTTGAGTGATGCCAGTCTGACAACGCGGCCTTTAGCTCGTCTTCGCGTTGAATTGCTTCCTGCATCGCGTCCGCAATCGAGGCGGGGTCACTTGCATTGACGGGCAGAGCGAAGCTGTGGCCATCGAAATAGCCGTCTATCGCAGTCCCTTTGGGATAAATGACTGGCAAGCCGGCAAACAGCGCTTCCGTGAAGACCAGACCGAAAGTTTCGCGTCGAGATGGCAGCACAAAGGCGGTCGCCGCACTCATGGCTGCTCGAACTTCGTTTCGATCTCTAGCGCCGAGCAGCCTGATGGACGGCCGGCCGCGCACGATGGCCTCGCATTCGGCCTGCTGTGCTGATGACCCACCGCCGATAATATTCAAGTCGGGAGATCGACCGCTTTTTTCCAGTAGGGCGATCGCGCGAGCCATGCCGCCTAGATTCTTGCGATCGTGGCTGGCGAGATGGAATACCGATAACAATCCATTGCCACCTGCCGATGGCGCAAGCGGCTGGTCGAGGTCCGTCGGACAAGGGAGCATGACGCATTTGCCGCCCGGCACTCCCAATTTGTTTGTCACCCCGCTCCAGGCCCAAGGGGAGAAAGGAAAAATCACCCGAGCGCCTTGCAATACCGCATTCAGTTCGGTTCCAAGGTCAGGTCGCAGGTCAAGAACTTTGGTGTCGCTATCTCCCTGGATCGAAAGACCATAGGGGATCTCCAGCTCTTGCGCTGCGCGCCGAACTGCAATCCCTTCGAATGCGAGTTTGTGACCAATGATGAGGTCCGGCTGGCGCGGCATTTGCCGGATGTGATCAACCAGCCAGTCGCCCAGCTGGTGAAGCTTGCGCCTATGAAAGAGCCCGCGACCATAGGCGTGATAAATTAGATTCGTGCCATATTCGAAGCTGTCAGCATCTACGCGCAGAGGAACGCGCGTAACAACTTCGCTCAGCAATTGTGCGGCTGGCGGGTCGGTCCGGTTGATCGACACAATGTGGTGGTCGAGACGATCTGCCGTTAGATCAACCAATTGGCGGATGACCTTGGTTTTGGCCTCTTCGATCGTATCGGGAAAATCGCCCGAGACATGCAGGATCAGCTTGCGTTCGGCCATTCTCGACCTCCCGGTATGCGCGCGCTTGCCCTTGCGACCCCGCCTACTTGTTATCGCCGTATTGGTAATACTGATATTGGTATGCGTAGTCCGATCCAGCCTCGAGCGCGCGGTACTTGGTCAGCACTGCTCCGATCAGGTTTGCACCGACATGGGTCAGGCGCTTCACAGCTGAACGAGCTTGCGCGAAGCTTGTCCTGTTTGCTTCGATCACAAATATGCTGGCATCGACGCATTGAGCAATCTCGGGCGCATCGGCTAGGCCAAGGACGGGCGGAGAATCGATCAAAATGATCGAGTAATTCTCGCGCTGATCGTCGATGAATTCCTTGAAACGCCGCGAAGAAAGCAGCTCGACCGGATTAGGCGGAATTCCGGCAACCGAGAGGATTTGCAGGTTCTCATGGACGCCTTCGATAATTGCGTCCTCAAGCTTTGCATGGCCGAGGAGCACTTCGGTGATGCCCTGATCCTTGCTCTCGACATCGAGCAGTTTGACGATCGAGGGTTTGCGTAAATCGGCATCGATAAGCAGTGTGCGGCGGCCAAGGCGCGCAAACAATTCGGCTAGGATCAGCGCAGTTGTCGACTTGCCTTCCGATGCCTGGCTCGAAGTGAGTTGCACAACCGCTCCATCGCGCGGAACGGCAAAATCAATTGTCGATCGGATAGAAGCGTAAGCTTCCATCAAAGAACTGAACTGGTTGGCTTCCTGACGGTCAATATCTTCCGCCTTCACATGCGGAGTGAGGCCCAGAACCGGGAGGCCCAAGCGCTCATCGATATCTTCAGTGCGGCGGAATTGATCGACGAAGATCTCCCTGATCAGAGCAAGGCCGCCAGCTGCTGCTACCGCCAAAACCAATGCGATGATCATGTTGCGCGCAATGTTCGGAGAAACGGGTGAGCGCGGGACAACTGCGCTGTCGAGAATGGTGATCGCGCCGCTTTGTACGTTGGCAGCCGTGCTGATCGAATTGAAGCGCGTGAGCAGGCTTTCGAGCTGCCCGCGAAGCGCGTCAGCTTCGCGCTCTAGGCCAGAATACTCGACATTCTGGTCCTGTTCGACCAGCGCATCATCGGTCGCTGAGTTGAGCTCACCGGCAAGCGCTGCTTCCTGATTGCGGGCAATGACAAATTCGCTGCGAATGGTCGCTTTGATATTCTCGCCTGTCTGCGCGATCTGATTGTCGATCAGCGCGATGCGGGCCAGAATGTCGCGGATTTCGGGGAACTGGTCGTTGTAGCGCTGGCGGAGATTGGTGAGCTGGCCCTGCAGCTCTGCCCGCTGGGTCGTCAGGTCCTGAATGACCGGATTGGCCTGCACTTCGGGCAATTGCGATGCTGGGATTGCCGATACCGAACGCCATTTCTGTTCAGCTGCAATGCGAGCAGCACGTGCCTGTGCGACTGTGACATTGATGTTGGTGAGATTGGCGCCAGTAATTGTTTGACCTGAATCGCCGTCCGAACCGGTTGTGCGAGCAGTGACGATCCCACTGCTACGGGCATAATCGTTCGCCGCACGCTCTGCTTCGTCGAGTCGCTCGCGCACCTGCACGATCTGCTGGGTCAGATATTCGCGCGCATAGGCGTTACTTTCCACATTCCGACGCGTGTCAGACTGCTGGAAGGCTTCTGCATATGCATTGACGATTTCAGCGGCGAGTGCGGGATCTTCCGACTGGAAATTGATCGTAATGATCTGGCTGTTAACCGGCACATCGGCGCTGACCCCGGCTTGCAGGGATGAGATAGCCATCAGTCGCTTGTCTTCAGCCCATTGCTCGTCGCTGCGCTGGGGTGGACGTCCTTCATCAATCGCCGCGCCAAGCAATGCATTGCGTGAACCGAGATTGAGATCGTTTGCGACCACTTCCGCGAGGTTTCGGCTTTCGATCACCGTCCCTTGCGTTTCCATGAAGAGATCGATCTCGTTCGACGATCCGATCGCCGTCGCCACATCCTGACCTTCGACAATGAAATTGCCCCAAGGTTGAATCCTTACGGTCGCGTTGGCCTGATAGATCGGCGTTGTCAGCAATGTGATAATGAGGCCGAACAACAGTCCGGCAAGAATTGTCGCCCCCACCAACCAGCGCTGCCGGAAAAGCGCACCGCGCAACCAGGCCGTGTCGATCTGGAAGCCAGCAGGCTGCGGCCCTTCGACCATGTCCGAGGGAAGATAGCGGTCAACCCACAGGTCACGCCCGGACGGATCCGGCGTCTGGATGATGGAACGATCATTCATTGTTTTATCAGTTATTGCTGTCCAAAATGTCGACGCCCACCGACGTGAACACGCCGAAGGCCGGCAAAGCGGTCAGGAAGTCCTGCCAGAACACCGACATGCCGTTGGTACCAATCACAACACGGTCATTGGGTTCGAGCACGGGATCAAGCATCGTGCCTTGTGAAATCTGGCCGTAATCGAACTTCGCAACCATGATGCCACTAGGGCTCTCGCGGAAAACCGCAACCTGGTCACTTTTTGCGGTCCGGGTAAGTCCTCCGCCCATAGCTACTGCCGAAGAAAGTCGCGCGCCCGGTTGGAATGCATAGACTCCCGGTTCGTCAACCGCGCCCTCAACCGTGACGAGGTGCGAGGCGTATTCGTTGACATTGACCGAAACCATCGGCGAGCGCAGGCCAGCCGCTTCGAGCCGACGCGCAACGTCGCCTTCGAATTGGGCAGCCGTCATACCAGCAGCTGGGATTGTGCCGAGCAAAGGCAGCGACACATTGCCGCCAACCCCGATCCGCACATTCTCGAGGCTGAAATCAGGCTCGCGGAAAACGTTTACGCTGATTTGGTCCGAAGGACGCATCAGATACGTCGTCGAGCGCATAGCGGTGAAGCCCGCCTGCCCAAGATCGCTGCGCGGTGTGCTTACAGCAGTGCCGATCACTGGATCGGGCGTTGACGCACATGCCCCGAGGGACATCAATGCGAGAGCGCTAAGGCCTGACTTAAGACCGGCGGATTTGGTAATGATCACACATCCCTCCCTAAAATACGAAAAAGTGCTTAGACGCTCGCATGCCGCAGCGCAACACGCTTAGTCCCTGCGATACGGCGGGTCGATGCAGCATTGTTACACGGCTTTGTAGTGGCGGGAAATGCTTCAAATGTAACGAATTTGGTCATCAATCAGCGCTTTGCCGCGTAATTGACCGCTTGCGACATATGCCTAGGCCTTGCGGCGCGAATTCAAGTGCCTAATCTACTGTCCCGCATTGGAACAATTGGGCAAGCCTGATGCAACAATATGCATACAAAGATCGTGCGGCTAGGCGCACTTACTCGCCAAGGAGCTGACACGCATGATCGGAAACCTCACCTGGCTCGGCCTTGCTGCAATGGGGCTTTACGCAATGGTGTGGGCCGGGTGTGCCGCAGGGGCTGGCACGGCAATGCTCCATCGGCAGCCAAATTGGCATCGCAATGCCTGGGCTATGCTTGCAATCCTATTTGCCGCCTTAATGCTTTTGCGTGGTTTCGGGTTTGAGGAATGCCTGCGTGTTGCATTGCGCGAAGGGATGCGCAGCGATGGCAGTTATGAAGAACGGCGCCAGATACAGCGGCTGATCGTCGCCGGTGTGCTTGTAGTGGTGGCGGGCCTAGGCAGTTGGTGGTTCTACCGTGCCTGCCGCGCTATAAGAGGTAGGCGCAATGTTGCGATCATGGCCGCATTGGCCTGCGGTGCAGCGATGCTGTTTCTGGTGGCGCTGCGCCTGATTTCGCTCCACGCGATCGACCGGCTCTTATACGGCGCTATCAAGCTGAACTGGTTGGTAGATGTTGGCGCGAGTGTCGCGGTTCTCTCACTCGCGGTCTATTACATCATCCGGGTGCGCGAACGACCGTAAACCTAGGCGCAGTGCGCCGTTTTCAGGATATCGGCAATCTGGCGGCTGGCTGTGCCGTCGCCATAGGGGTTGTGCGCTTTTGACATTGCTTCGTAAGCGCCAATGTCTTCGAGCAGATGCGAGACTTCGCTGACGATCCGCTCGCAATCCGCCCCGACCAGTTTTGCCGTCCCTGCCGAGACTCCTTCGGGCCGTTCGGTGGTGTCGCGCATCACCAACACAGGTTTGCCAAGGCTCGGGGCCTCCTCCTGAATCCCGCCAGAATCGGTGAGGACCAATTCGCTGGCCTCCATCATTGCGACAAAGTTGAGGTAGTCGAGCGGTTCGATCAGCGCGATATTGTCGCGCGATGAAAGTGCAGGTTGCATGACTTCAACGACATTGGGATTGGGGTGCACGGGGTAAATGATCGCAATGTCCTCACGCGCCGCAAGCTGTTGAAGCGCCTTGGCAATTTCACGCATCCCCTCACCAAAATTCTCGCGCCGATGCGCGGTTACAGCGATGATCTTCCTGCCACTGAAACGCTCTTTTAGCGGTGCAATTTCAGGGGCGAGCGAAGGGTCGGCGGCGATCTTTGACTGAGCCACAAGCAGCGCGTCGATCACTGTGTTGCCGGTGACATGGATGTTGTCTTCAGCGACATTCTCGGTGCGAAGCGCGGCGGCGGCATTGTCCGTCGGAGCAAAGTGCAAATCGGCGACAGCGCCTGTGACTTTGCGGTTCACTTCTTCCGGCCAGGGCGCGTAAATATCACCGCTGCGCAGACCGGCCTCGACATGGCCGACAGGAATGCGGCGGAAATAGCAGGCGAGGGTTGCCATCATCGTGGTCAGCGTATCGCCATGAACCAGCACGCGGTCAGGCTTTTCAGCATCGAGTACTTCGCCAAAGCGGGTGATGATCCGCGCAGAGAGCGCATCAAGGCTTTGCCCCGGCTGCATCAGATCAAGATCGATATCCGGCTCGATTCCAGCAATTTGGAGCACTTGATCGAGCATCTCGCGGTGCTGCGCGGTGACAGCAACGCGGACATCGAAACAGCCTGCCTCGCGCAGAGCGGACACGACGGGAAACATCTTGATCGCCTCGGGCCGTGTCCCGAAGGTCACGAGGATCCGCGGCTTTCCGCCTCCGCTCATTTTTTCAGCATTCCGCGAGTGTCATAGACCAACTTGCCCGCAAGGTCGGCGGGAAGCAGATGTTTGAAGGCGGTGTGATCGACTAGCACGACAACCACCTCGGCATTTTGCAGCGCGTGGTCAAGGCCGACCAACTCTGCGCCTGTCCCGGCAAATCCGGCTGGCAGTTCCTCGGCGAAGGGTTCGACCAGCATGATCCGCTGCCCGCGCGTTTTCGCAAGGCTGAGCGCGATTTCCATTGCCGGACTCTCGCGGAAATCGTCGATGTCGGGTTTGAAGGCGAGGCCGAGCAGTGCGACCTTGCCGTTGGGCACGGCGTCGACCAGCCCGCGAATGCGGCGTTCGGAATATACCGCCTTGAAATCGTTGACTTCGCGGGCAGTGCGGATGAGCCGCGCAGTCTTGGGTGAGCTGGCGACGAGGAACCACGGATCGACCGCGATGCAATGCCCGCCAACGCCGGGGCCGGGTTGCAGGATGTTGACGCGCGGATGGCGGTTGGCGAGGGCGATCACGTCCCACACATCGACGCCCAGATCGTCGGCTATGACGCTGAGTTCATTGGCAAAAGCGATGTTGACGTCGCGGAAGCTGTTCTCGACCAGCTTCACCGTTTCGGCCACCCGGCAATTGGTCACAAGGCAGTCGCCCTCGACGAAACTTGAATAGAGCGCGCTTGCCCGCTCGGCGCAGGCAGGTGTTACGCCGCCGATCACGCGGTCATTCTGGACCAGTTCGCGAACGATCTTGCCCGGCAAAACCCTTTCCGGACAATAGGCTAGCGCGATGTCGCCCGGCTCCTGCGAGCCGTAAACCGGCAGGTTCAGATCGGGGCGCATTTCGGCGATGATCTGCGCAACGCGTTCGGTGGTGCCAACCGGAGACGTGCTCTCCACAATGACGCAGGCACCGGGCAGGACCTTGGGCGCAATGGCGCGCGCGGCGGCTTCTACGTAGCTGATATCCGGCGTGTTTTCTTCAGTCAGCGGAGTGGGCACCGCGATCATGTAGTAATGCGCCGTCGGAACTTCGGTGGCGGCCACGAGCTTTTCAGATTCGCTCGCCTCGCGCACCAGCCGGTCGAGATCGCGCTCTTCGATGTGAACACCGCCCGCATTGACGGTTTCAACAACCTTTTCAGAGACATCGACCCCGCACACATTCCAGCCATAGCTCGCCAGCACAGCTGCAGTCGGCAGGCCGATATAGCCCAGGCCGATAACCGCGACCTGATGGTCAGGGGCAGGCTGGATCGCGGCGTCTGGCCCAAAGGCCGTTGCCGCGTCGAATGGTGCGTTCATGGGTTCAAATCCTCAGGTTTTCACGAGGATGCCATGCGCCGGGAGGGGTAAACATCGCGTTAGGGATATCGCGATTTTTCGCGCTGTCCAAAAGCGGGACAGAGCGGGTACACAAGCGCCCTTAGAGCGACAGAGCCTGTTTGTACGCCGCCAGAAGCGGGTCAATCTGGTGCTGCCAGTTGAGTTCACTCACAACCCGCTCGCGGCCATATTTGCCCATCGCCGCTCGCCGAACCGGATCGTCCACCAACTCGATAATTTTGTCGGCCATGTCGATCGGATCGTTGGGCTTTGCATACAGCGAAGCCTCGCGTGCCGAGAACTTTCCTTCGGTCACGTCGAACTGAACCATTGCTTTTTTTAGGCTCATATATTCCATGATCTTGTTCATGGTCGATTTGTCATTCATCGCATTGACCCGGTCTGGATTGACCCCGAGGTCCATGGTCGAGAGCACTTCGAACAATTCCTGATCTGGCGCGCGGCCGGTGAAGGTGATGAAGTCGGCGAGGCCTTTTTCGGCGGTTAGCGCTTTGAGATCATCGAGCGCGGGACCGCCGCCGACCAGCACGAACTGGATGTCCTCGCGCTGCTTTTCGCGCACCAGATGTTCGACCGCGTCGATCAGGAGGTCGATCCCCTCCTGCTCACCCATCACGCCGACATAGCCGACCATATGGTCGCGGCCGTTCTTCCAGCTGGAAACCGGCGGCACGAGTTTCAGGCGCGAGAGGTCGGGGCCGGAGCGCACGACATGGACGCGATCCGATGCCATCCCGCCGCGCTCCACGGCTATTTTCTTGTAGCTTTCGTTGGTCGCGATCGAGACGTTGGCCGACATGAATGTCAGCTTTTCGAACAATCGCATCAGCTGCCAGAAAAAGCCGCGCTTGTTGAACTTGGCTTCGTAGAGCTCGGGGTTGATGTCGTGGTGATCGAAGATGTATTTCACGCCCAGCAGCTTAAACGGCAGGCCGACCAGAAAGATCAGATCGGGCGGGTTGCAGCCCTGAATGACGTCAAAGCGGCGCTTGAAGAAAATCTTCCATGCCAGCCACGTTTCCCAGAACAGCGCCGCACCATATTCGAGCAGGAATCCAAGCGCGCCCTTGGCTTCGAGCGGGAGCGGGTGGCGGTGAATTTCGACGCCTTCGATCACTTCGAAGCGCTTCTCATGCCCCTTGCCGGTCGGGCAAATGATCGAGACATGCGCGCCCGCAGCCTTGAGGGTGCGTGCCTCCTGCCACACGCGGCGGTCGAAGGGCAGCGGCAGGTTTTCGACCACGATCAGGACATGTTTGCCCTTGAGCGGTTCGCCTTCGATGATCGCCGGAATGCCTTCTTCGGCAGCAGTGGCATCGGTCACGGAATTGCGCTCACATCGATGACATTGGCGCCTTCGAGTGAGAGCGTGTCGATCAGACGGTTGGTTGCGATAACGACAGCGTAATCGCCGCTTTCCGCCTGCTCTCTCGTCACCAGAAGATCATCGAACTTTGGCAGCCATGCACGGGCATAGCCAAGGTTCTGGCCGACCAGATTCTCCGGCTCGATTTGCGGATCATAAATGTCGAGATCATAGCCGCCTTCGAGCAGCTTGCGCGCCATGTCCACCGCCGGGCTTTCGCGCAGATCGTCGGTTTCAAGCTTGAAGGCGAGGCCGACCAGCAGCACTTTTGCGCCGCGCTCCAGCCCCTCGGTCGCGCGCAGATATTGGTGGTGCTTATGCGCCTCGTTCGAGCGGATGAGCGAATCCACCAGATGCGTCGCCGAGCCGGTATCTGCCGCAATATATTGCAATGCGCGCACATCTTTGGGCAGGCAAGACCCGCCAAATGCGCCGCCGGGACGCGTGTAATAGGCCGACAGGTTGAGCTTGGTATCGCTCTTGAAAATCGCGTGGACTGCGCTCGCCGAAATATCGAGGTTTTGGCACACGCGCCCGATCTCGTTGGCAAAGGCGACCTTCACCGCGTGCCATGAATTGTCGACGAATTTGGTGATCTCTGCCTCGCGCAGACCGACTTCGAAGATTGGCGCTTCGATGCCTTCATGCAGCGCGTGCATATTGGCAGAAGGCTGCCCACCGAGCGTGCCGATCACGATCTTGGGCGGATTGAAATAGTCGGCAATCGCGGAGGCTTCGCGCAGGAATTCGGGGTTATAGACCAGCTCAACCACTTGCGCGGCTTTGTCGCCTAGCGCGTCTTCGATGATCGGCCAAATGATGTTCTCGCACGATCCCGGGCGCATTGTGGAGCGGTAGGCGAGGGTGAGTGGCTTGCTGCGGTCGGCTTTCAAAGCGTCGGCGATGTTGCGCGTAACCTGCGCAATATAGCTCATATCATGCGCACCATCGACGCCGCTGGGCGTGCCGACACAGACGATTGCGAGATCAGCATCGTCGAGCTGGTCGCTAAGTTCGACCGCGGCGCTGATGCGCCCCTCGGCATGTGCCTTGGCGATCAGTTCATCGAGACCCGGTTCGTAAACCGGCGCGCGTGCAGAATTGAGCGCGTCGACCTTCACCTGGCTAGGGTCGACCCCCACGACCATATGGCCCTGGCTGGCAATGCATCCAGCGGCGGTCGATCCGACATAGCCGAGCCCGAAAATGGCGATTTTCAAATTCCGGCTCCCGTATGCTTAGCCGTCGGTGAACGTGGGGAGCCGCGTAGCAAGGGGTTCTACGTGGTGCAACGCACAAAACCTCGCCGTGTGCTTTGATCCATAATGGACCACTCTTGCAAGCGCGGGTGCAGCGCGCCACAAGTCCAACCCCACAGGGAGAGAATCCGAAAATGAATAATGCGGCAGGGCCGTTGACTGGCCTAAGAGTAATCGAATTTGCCGGCATCGGGCCGGGACCACATGTTGCCATGCTGCTCGCCGATATGGGCGCTGAGGTTGTCCGGATCGGCAGGCCTGGAACGCCGGTGTCGAACCCTGTTGTCGAGCGCGCGCGCCACCGTGCAGGGGTCGACCTAAAATCAGAAGACGGCAAGGCCTTCTGCCTCGAAGCGGCGGCCAAGGCAGACGTGCTGATCGAAGGCTTCCGCCCCGGCGTGATGGAGCGTCTGGGGCTGGGGCCGGATGAATTGCTCATGATCAATCCGCGCCTTGTCTATGCGAGGATGACCGGCTGGGGACAGGACGGACCGCTTGCGCAGGCCGCCGGGCACGACATCAATTACATTGCGATCACCGGCGCGCTCGCAGCTGTGGGCCGCAAGGGTGAGACCGCGACGCCTCCGCAGAACCTCGTCGGCGATTTCGGCGGCGGATCAATGTATTGCGCTCTTGGGATCGTCTCGGCGCTGTATGAACGAGAACGGTCGGGCAAGGGGCAAGTTGTCGATGCAGCCATCGTTGATGGCGCAACCAGCCTGATGAGTTTCTTCTTCGGTGCCAGCGGACGGCCGTTCTTGTCGACTGAGCGCGGAGAAGGGATGCTTAGCGGGGCTGCGCATTTCTATCGCTGCTTTGAATGCGCCGATGGCAAGGAGGTTTCCGTCGGAGCAATCGAGCCGCAATTCTACGCCGACTTGCTTGCGAAATCGGGCGCTCCGGAGGAGTTGGTTCAAGGCCAGATGAACCCGGCCAATTGGGATGATTACGCGGATAAGCTTGCCGCCTTGTTCAAAACCAAGACTCAGGCCGAATGGACCGAACTGCTTGAGGGAAGCGATGCGTGCTTTGCACCGGTTCTGGCCATGGAAGAGGCCCGAGACCATCCGCACATGAAATCGCGCGGTGCTTATGTTGAGCACGAAGGGGACTGGCACACAGCCCCTGCGCCACGCTTTAGCCGAACGCCGGGCGCGGTCCGTGCAAGCGACGATGACGGCTTGGAGATCGTCGCGAAATGGGCAAAGGAATAAGAGATGGCAGGCAAATTCTTCGATGAATGGCAAGTGGGCGAGCGGATCACCCACGAAATCCGCCGCACTGTGACCGAGACCGACAATCTGCTCTTCTCGACCATGACGCACAATCCGCAGCCGCTGCACCTTGATATCGAGGCGGCCAAGGAAAGCGGGTTTGGTCAGATTCTGGTCAATTCGACTTTCACTTTCTCGCTGCTGGTTGGCCTGTCGGTGGGGGACACGACGCTGGGTACGCTCATCGCCAATCTGGGCTTCGACAAGGTCGTAACGCCCAATCCGGTCTTTATCGGCGACACTTTGAGAGCCGAAAGCGAGATCAAGGAGTTGCGCGAAAGCAAGTCGCGGCCCGAGGCGGGTATCGTGACTTTTACGCACGAGCTTCTCAACCAGAGAGATGAAGTGGTATGCCGCTGCGAGCGCTCAGCCTTGCTGCGAAAATCGGCTTGATGGCTGGACGGGGATTGCTTGACTCGGGCGGGCCGGTCCGCTCAATTACCGACCGGTAAAAACAAGGGGAGGATGCCATGCGCAAGACTTGGAACGCAATGGCCGCAACGAGCGTCATGGCGCTGGCACTGGCGGCGTGCAGCAGCGAGCCGGAGCTCGACGCTGCTCAAACCGGCAATGGCGAGGACACGATCGAACTCGCCGAATTCCCCGACCGGCCCTATTGGGGCGATACCCATCTCCACACCGACAATTCGGTCGACGCTTTTGGCTTTGGCGTCCGCCTCGGGCCAGAAGCTGCCCTCCGCTTCGCGCGTGGTGAGGAAGTCACGGCGACTACGGGTGCGCAGGCGCAACTGGCCCGCCCGCTTGATTTCCTTGTGATTTCAGACCACTCCGACGCCTTGGGCGCGACCCGCCGGCTCTATGATGCGCCGCGCTGGTATGTGAACTGGGTGATCGGCGATGAAACCGTGCTGCGCTGGTACGACATGATGCACGAAAGCCCCGAGCAGTCGCAGCTCGCGATTGCCGAGCTGATTACGGCAGCATCCGATGGCAACGTGCCCGAAGCTCTGTCGGACCCGGAAGCAGCAGCTGAAGCAACCAAGGATATCTGGAACACCCATCTGGGCATTCTGGATCGCTATAACGAACCCGGCACATTCACCGCTCTTGCGGGATATGAATGGACCGCGATGCCTGATGGCAACAACCTTCACCGTGTTGTGATGTTCCGCGATGGTTCGGACAAGACCAGTCAGATCGTTCCTTTCCCCGGCATTGGAAATTCGGCTGAGAATTTGTGGGATTCGATGGCGGCCTATGAAGGCAATACAGGCGGGCAGGTCCTGGCGATCCCGCACAATTCGAATGTCTCGAACGGGTTGATGTTCGAAATGACCATGCCTGACGGCTCACCGATGACTGCGGAATATGCGCGCAAACGCGCCGCTGCCGAGCCGGTGGTCGAAGTGACCCAGATCAAGGGTGACAGCGAAACCCATCCGTTCCTTTCGCCCAATGACGAGATGGCTGGTTTTGGTGTCCAAGGCTGGGAGCTTGGCAACCTCGCTCTTACGCAAGCGTCTGACCCGTCAATGCACGCCGGTTCCTATGCCCGTTCGGCGCTTCTACGCGGGCTTTCGCTCGAAGCGCAGCTGGGCGTGAACCCCTATGCTTTCGGCATGATCGGCTCGACCGACAGCCACACATCGATGGCGACAGGTGACGAGGATAACTTCTGGGGCAAACACACCGGAAGCGAGCAGAACAACACTGATCGCGCGCTTGAGGCCCAAAATCTCGGCACACGTATCGGCCGCTTCGGCTGGCACTATCTTGCGGGCGGCTACGCTGCAGCATGGGCTCGCGGAAACACGCGCGCTGAGATCTTCGACGCGTTCCAGCGGCGCGAGGTATACGCCACCACCGGCCCGCGCATGAGTGTGCGGATCTTCGGCGGGTTCGACTTCACCGAAGCCGACTGGGACGGTGACTGGGTGCGCGCAGGCTATACGCGCGGCGTACCAATGGGCGGCGAGCTGACCGACCAAGGTGAGGCGCCAACCTTCATGATCAGCGCATTGAAAGACCCGGACGGTGCCAATCTGGACCGCGTTCAGGTGGTCAAAGGCTGGCTCGATGCATCGGGCGAGATGCAAGAGCGCGTCTATGATGTGGTGTGGAGTGACATGGACAACCGCAGCCGCACTGCAAGCGGATTGCAGCCCGTTGGCGATACAGTCGACCGCGAAACCGCGACCTACACCAATGATATAGGTGCTGCGGAATTGCGCACCACTTGGACCGACCCGAACTATTCGGCGGGCCAGCGCGCATTCTATTATGTCCGCGTTCTGGAAATCCCGACCCCGCGCTGGCCGCTTTATGATGCGGTTCGCTTCGGCTTCGACCTGTCCGAGGATGCTCTCGCTGATGCGGTAGCGCAGGAGCGTGCCTACACCTCGCCAATCTGGCTCAAGCCGCAAAGCTAAGGGGGGAACGGGTGAATCTACCGAACTGGACCCGCGAGCCGCTGGTCCATTTCCTTGGCCTTGGAGCTCTGGTCTATGTCGCGCTGACATGGGGCGGCGAACCGGTCGATCCGGCATCGCGTGTCATCGATGTCGGGCCAGAGGAACAGGCGCAGATCTCGCTCAATTTCGAGCGGATCATGGGCCGCGCGCCGACCGATGCCGAGCTGGATGCGGCAATCGACAAATATGTTCGCGACGAAGTGCTCTATCGTGAGGCCTTGCGTCTGGGTCTGGATCAAGGTGATGCCGTGGTGCGCCAGCGCATGGTTTCCAAGATGGATATGTCCGCCACTGTCGCAGTGGAAACTGCCGAGCCGGATGAGGCCACCTTGCGCGCCTTCTATGATGAAAATGCAGAACGCTATGTCGGCGCGGTGCGGGTCAGCTTCGAACAAGCTTTCTATGCCGATCGCGGCGCTGCCCAGTCGGCGTTAGGCGGAGCTATTGAAGGCGAGGCGATCAGTTTGCCGGGCATGGTCAACAACGAGAGCATGCGCGAAATCACCACTGTGTTTGGTGAGGGTTTTGCCCGCGGCCTTGAAACGCTGGAGCCGGGCGAGGAGTGGCAGGGGCCACTGCCATCCGGCTTTGGTTGGCACCTTGTGCGACTGACTGCGCGCAGCACCGATCCGGCGGATTTCTCCAGCGTGCGTGAGCGTGTCGAGAACGACTGGCGCAGTGCAGAAATCGAAGCGCGAGAAGCGCAAGCCTTCGATATCCTGCGCAGTGCCTACAGGATCGAGATCGACCGGTGAGGGCAGTCTTGCGGGCGATTGTGGCTCTTTGGCTGACGCTTATAGCCGCGCCGCTTGCCGCCGATGAATTACGCCCTTCTGTCATCGAGATGACCGAACGACAGCCGGGCGAGTGGGTATTCGAATGGAAATTGCCCGTAGCCGCCGCTCGCGGGAGCGCAGCGTTGCCGCTGGCCAGTCCAGTGATTCCCGAAAGCTGCGAGCAAATCGGTGAACAGGTGCAACGTGCGGCTTCGCTGACATTGCTCGGTCGCGCGCAATTGCAATGCACAGGCTCGCTGGAAGGCGCCGAATTTGGTCTGTCCGCATTGATCGGTAACGCCGACGCAATCGCGCGTTTCATTCCGCTTGATCGGCCGGTGCAGACATTCCGCCTAACCGCTGATGCTCCGACGGCGACGATCCTCGCTGAACCGAACTGGGGCGATGTGCTGCGCGACTATTTCATCATCGGGGCAGAGCATATTCTGTTCGGATGGGATCATCTGCTGTTTGTGATCGCACTGGTCTTGTTGGTGCGCGCACCATGGCCAGTTGTGAAGGCGGCGACCGCATTCACCGTGGCGCATTCGATCACTCTGGTGGCGACAACGTTGGGTTATGCCGGTCTGCCTAGCCGTCCGGTCGAGGCACTGATCGCGCTATCCATCGTGTTTCTCGCAGTCGAGGTCGCTTTGGTGCTGCGCGAGCCTGACCGCATGACATGGACGCGGCGTTTCCCTTGGGTGGTAGCGTTCGGCTTTGGCTTGTTTCACGGCTTCGGCTTTGCCGGAGCATTGGCGGATATTGGATTGCCGCAGGGCGAGATCGCGACCGCGCTCCTTGCATTCAACCTGGGCGTCGAAGCGGGCCAATTGCTTGTGATCGCCGTGCTTATTGCGCTGTTGGCATTGATCGCAAGAGCGCTGCCAAAGCTCGAAGCGCCCGCTTTGCGTTTCGCCACCTACGGCATCGGCATTACGGGCAGTTTCTGGCTCATCGAGCGCGTGATCGGCTAGTTTGAGGCACCAAAGTTGCCGCCACCCAAAGCCTGCCACAAGATAATGCGAGCGCGCTCGGCCCGGCCAAGCGCCGCCGCAGCCCTTTCTCCGCTGGCATCAGCAGCGCGCCGAGCCTCAAGCACTTCGAGGAAGCTCGCGAGGCCCGCACGGTAGCGATCATTCGCAAGGCTGGCAGCGCGTTCCAACTCGCGTTGTTCCTGCGCCGCAAGTGCCGCCTCGCGGTCGCTTGCCTCAATCAAGCCATATGCCGCCTCGGCATCTCCCAGGGCCTGATACACCGCACCGCGATATGCTTGAAACGCGACTCGTTTGTTTGCCGCAGCCCCGTCAATTTCCGCCTCAAGGCGCCCAAAGTCGAGCAGCGGTGCAGCAATGCCAGCACTAAGCGTGCCGATCAGCGAATCTTCGTCGAACAGATCACCGGGATTGAAGGCAAGAAGGCCAAGCACACCTGAAAGAGTCAGTCGCGGGAAGCGTGAGCGCGCGGCGGCGGCAAGTTCAGCATCACTCGCGGCAAGCTCAGCGGCAGCGGCGATTACATCGGGCCGGTTGGCGAGCAGTTCGGACGGCATGCTTGCGGGCGCTCGGCGCGGATTGAATGCAGGGCCGCCTTGTTGGAGCGCGGCATTGACCTCTGCGCCGCTCTGCCCCGTGAGTGTAATCAACCGCCCGATGATCCGCACACGCTCGCTTTCGAGTGCAGCGAGCCGCGAGCGCGAACCACTGGCAGCCGCTTCGGCGCGCACGCGGTCAAAGCCGGGCGCTATGCCTGCTTCCTCGCGTGTTCGGGCAAGTTGAGCCAATTGGCTGGCCGCGGCGGCATCGTTCGAGATCGCCTCGATCCGCGCATCGAGCGTCCTCCAGTCCACGACGGCTCCGGCGATTTCAGCCAGCAAGGCGGTCCGCACTGCTGCGGCCGAAGCATTGGCCGCATCGACGCGGGCCAGCGCTGCGCGTTCCTGCGCGCGCAGCCGCCCGAAGATGTCCGCATCCCAGGTCGCTGTCAGATTGGCACCGTAGGACACTTGCTCGGTGTCGATGAACTGGCTGAAAGGGGTGTTCCCGCCGAACTGGTTTGGATTGGTCCGGTTGCCGGTGACATTGCCATCGGCGCCGATATTGGGCAGCCGCTCTGCACCAGAACGCCGATCGCCGGCGCGCGCTGCGTCGACCCGCGCGAGGGCTTCGGCAATGCTGGGCGCATTCTCGAGCGCGCCGCTCGCCAATTCGAGAAACGCTGCATCGTCAATCGGCAGGAGCGCGTCGAGCGCTTCGCTGGTTGTGCGATCCGGTTCGAAAAAGAAGCTCTGCGGCAGCTCGGGCGGAGGCGTTACAATCTGAGGAGGAGAGCCACCTGCACAGGCAGCCAAAGATGCAGCGAGGCCAAGGATGAGGAGGGGGCGCATGGTCACTCGCCGTCACCCGCTTCAACCGCGGGAATGAAGGCGTCAATCTGCTGGCCGACCCGAAAGGCGGCGACCTCGCCTGTTTGCGGCAGGGCATAGATCAGTTGGAGGACGCGCACATCGACACGTTCGGCCGCGCTGTTGGTGAGCGAGCGTTTGGGCACCACTTGCGGCTCTGCTCTCACAAACGTCGCCTCGACCTGGATTTGCGCTGCGCCGCGCGGAGAGACGATCGCGGATGCTCCCATATCGACACGCACCGCTTCGTTCTCGTCAATATCGACGCGCACATGCAGCGGGTTGGTCTCGCCCATCTGGATGAAAGGCTGTGAGTTTCCGCCCTGCGTCGCCACAAATTCGCCCGGACGGATGTTCACCGCGAGTATCTCGCCTGCAATCGGCGCGCGTATGGTCAACCGCTCGATTTCGGTCCGCGCGCTGGCTGCCTGAGCCTGCGCCGCATTGAGCCGTGCGCGAGCAACGTTGAGGCGGCTAGCCGCAGCAGAGGCTTCACCTTCGGCGCGGATGACTTCGGCGCGGCTGACAGCGGCAGGATCGGACAGGCCTTCATACAAAGCCAATTGCTGGCGCGCTGTGCTTTGCGCGGTTTGTGCCTCGCCAATCGCAGCGCGGGCCTCACGAATCGCAGCATTGGCTTCGGCCAAGCGAGAGCGAGCGGCGCGGTCATCGACGAGAAAGAGCGGCTGCCCTTGCTCAACGCGATCACCGGGAATGACGCGGACATCTGTTACCAGACCGGACAATGCCGAGCCGATATCGATCACTTCGCTCGCCGGTTCGACAATCCCCGCGCCAGCCACACGTTCGGCATTGGCCAAGGCGCCGGTTGCCTTGGGCGGCTGTTGCTCGGGCTCAGCGGTGTCGCGGTTGGGCAGACCGCCCACGACATAGAACACCGCACCGATCAGGCCGATAATTGCGATCACCGGCAGGATTTGGCGCGAGAAGCTGATATTGGAGGGGAGCAGGGCCATAGTTTCCTCTAGTGGTCTTCGGGCATGTCGGTGCCGTCATGGGTGATCCGCCCGTCCTCGAGCACGAGGATGCGGTCGGCGAGGTCGAAAATGCGGTTGTCGTGGGTCACGATGATGCAGGCGCGATCGGGAGCGACCGCGACTTCGCGAAGCAAGTCCATGACACGGCGGCCTGAATTCGCGTCAAGCGCGGCGGTAGGCTCGTCACACACCACGAGGCGCGGTTCATGCACAAGCGCGCGGGCGATTGCGACGCGTTGTTGCTGGCCTCCGGAAAGCTGATTGGGCAACTTGTCAGCCTGATCGGCGATGTTGAGTTTTTCGAGCAGCTCTTTCGCCTTCTCGCGCGCAGGCTCGATAGCCATACCCTGCGCGATCAGCGGGACCGCGGCGTTGGCGGCGGCATCAATTGAGGGTATGAGGTTATACTGCTGGAAGATGAAGCCGATATTCTGGAGCCGAAAATTGACGAGCTCGTTGTCCGAAAGGGCATAGATATCAGTTCCGAAAACTTTGACCTCACCCTCGGTTGGCCAAAGAATCCCGCACATAATTGAAATGAGAGTGGTTTTGCCAGACCCGCTTTCGCCGACCACATAGGTCATTTCGCCCGACCGGATATCTGTATCGATTCCGTGCAGAACGCGGATCGTCGATTGTCCGGCTTGAAAGTCGCGGACAATGCTGCGGGCGCAAATTGCCGCTTCTTCGTGGGTGGTGACCTGATCCATTGCGCTCACCGGAACACAGATGCGGGTTCGGTGGAAAGCACGCTGCGCAGTGCCAGCCAGCCGGTGATGGCAAGGATGACGATCACTGCGATGAGGCTGATGAGCGGGATTTGCCAGGGGATGTAAAAGCCCTTGAAGAATGGATTGCCGCTAAAGCTCCAGAGAAAAACCGCCGTACCGACTATGCCGAGTGCATAGCCGATTGCGCCGACCATACCCGCCTGAGCGGTGACCATCCCGACGATTTTCGAGTTGGTCACACCGATGGCCTTGAGGGCGCCAAACTGCCGGATATTGTCGCGGATGAAGAGGCTGAATGTGAGGCCAACAATCGCGACGCCCACCACAAAGCCTAGCACCACTGTGATCCCGAAATTGGTCGGAATTCCGGTGTTTTCGATAATAAAATTGACCCCGGCCTCGGCAAATTCTTCGCGCGTTTCGGCTTTAAGGCCGGTTTGCGCCTCGATCCGGTCAGCGACTTCCGCTGCCGTCAGACCGTCGCTTACCCCGACCAGCACAAAGCTCAGCCGGTTACGGGTGCCGGGCACGTAATTCAGCGCCTGAGAGTACTTTGTGTAGAGGGTCGCCGTGCTGGTGAAGGCGGGTATCGAATCCGCCACGCCGCGGATGACTGCGCGTTGATCGTTGAGTTCGAGCCTCTCGCCGATCACGTCGGCGTCTGCGCCGAACATATTGATCAGCCCGCCATCGTCGATGATCACCGTGTCGGGCTGCTGCAGCACCTGCTTCGACCCTTCGAGGAGGTTGGCAGGCAAGCCGATCAGTGTCGCATCATCGACGCCGATGATCGCCACCTGCTCCAGATCGCCATCTTTGGTCCGCACCGACGCGGCAGAGCGCAATTGCGGCACCGCCCATTCGACCCCGGGGACCGATCTAACCTCGTCGAGTGCGGTTGATGGCATGGCATAACTGACATCGGTTGTACGGCTGACCGGATCCATCACCCAGACCTGCGCCTCGGGTGCATTGAAGACGCCGCTTGCTCCGCGCTCGATCAGATTGACGAAGATTGTCAGCTGCTGCGTGATAAGCAGCGTCGAGAACGCGATGCCGAACAACAGTCCATAGAATTTCTGGCTGTCTCCGGTCAGCATCCGGATTGCGATCCAAAGCATAGGGCGAGAACCTTTGCGGGTTCGAGGGGGTTGCGTAAGAGTCGTTATGCGACAATAATGAACGGTGCCGTATATTTGAGTGTTAACTGAACGGCAGCGTTCATTTTGTCAATAGAGAATTCCCGAGAGAGCCCAGCCGTTTGAAAAATCAGGAATTCCTCGAAAAACGCAAACCTGGCCGGCCTTCCGACATTGCCAAGCGCGAAGCCATTGTAGAGGCGGCATCTGCGCGGTTCTTTGATGCCGGATTCGCCGCAACCTCGATCGAACAGGTTGCCGCGGATGCTGGCGTATCCAAGGTGACGATCTACAACCATTTCGGCGACAAGCGCGCCTTGTTCGCCGCCTCGGTGGCGCGCGAATGCGAAAAGATGCGCGGCTATTTCAGCCTAAAGGAGATGCCGTCGGGTTCTATCCGGGAGCGGCTGACGGCGATCGGTGAAGCAATGTATGCGTTCCTGTCGCGCCCTGAAATGATCCAGTTCGAACGCCGCATCGCGGCTGAAACCGAACGCGAGCCTGCAATCGGGCGCGACTTTCTCGAAGCGGGTCCGTGGCGGATGAAGGCGGCCTTCAGCGCCTTTCTTGCCCATGCCGACGCGACCGGCGAATTGTCGATTCCTGACCCGGACCTGGCGGCCGAACAATTCGTTTCGATGTGCAAGGGTATGGGCGATCTCGAGCATCGATTTGGCGAACTTCCCAATGCACAAGATCAACAGCGGCGAATTGCAGGCGCAGTTGATGTGTTTCTAAGCGCATACTCGCCTTAGCGCTCAAGGAGCGAAAAGCGCTCCCAAGCCCGCCCGCAAAACTTGCACTGCGCAGCCAAGCATTAGCTTGCCATTCACCCTTGCGTACCTACATAATCCGGCGACGAAAGGATTTCGACGTATGAGCGAGTCTAACGACCCGAACGAACAGCCTCCCGAGGTGCAAAACCCCTGGGTCAAGCAATTGATGATTTGGGGCGGGATTTTTCTCGCCCTGCTACTGGTGGTGTCGATGTTCAACGGCAACGCGCAGCCGCAGGGTGAGCGGATCAACTATTCCGAATTCCGCGACCGCGTCGAAGCTGGTGAGGTCAAGACAGTCCTAATCGGCGACGAGTTGATAACCGGCACGCTGACCGATGGCGACAAGCCGTTTTCGACAGTGCCCGTATCTTCTGATCTGCAGATCACCAGCCTGCTAGCCGAGAACGAGGTCGAGTTTACCGGACAGCCGCGTGAAACGCAGAGCCTCTGGCTGATCGTCTTGCTCAATTCGCTGCCCTTTATCCTGATCCTGGGCATCGCCTTCTACGCGCTGCGGCAGGTGCAAAAAGGCGGCGGCGGCGGCGCGATGGGTTTTGGCAAGTCCAAGGCCAAGATGCTGACTGAACGCCAGGGCCGCGTGACCTTTGAAGACGTCGCTGGCATCGACGAAGCGCGCGAGGAATTGGAGGAGATCGTAGAATTCCTCAAAGATCCGCAACGTTTCTCCAAGCTTGGCGGCCAGATTCCCAAGGGCGCGCTGCTGGTTGGCTCGCCGGGTACAGGTAAGACGCTGCTTGCCCGCGCTATTGCGGGTGAAGCGGGTGTGCCCTTCTTCACGATATCAGGCTCAGACTTTGTCGAAATGTTCGTCGGCGTCGGCGCTAGCCGCGTGCGCGACATGTTCGAGCAGGCCAAGAAGAACGCGCCGTGCATCGTCTTCATCGACGAAATTGACGCCGTGGGCCGCTCGCGTGGTCACGGGCTCGGCAACTCGAACGATGAGCGCGAACAGACGCTCAACCAGTTGCTGGTCGAGATGGACGGTTTTGAAGCCAATGAAGGCATCATCATTATCGCTGCGACCAACCGCCCCGACGTGCTTGACCCTGCTCTGCTGCGTCCGGGCCGTTTTGATCGTCAGGTTGTGGTGCCGATCCCCGATATTGAGGGCCGCGAGAAAATCCTCGGCGTCCACATGAAGAAGGTTCCGCTGGCTCCCGATGTAAACCCGCGCACGATCGCGCGCGGCACACCCGGATTTTCAGGCGCGGACCTTGCTAACCTCGTGAACGAGGCAGCCTTGCTGGCCGCGCGCCGTAACAAGCGACTCGTCGCGATGCAGGAATTCGAGGATGCCAAGGACAAGGTCATGATGGGCGCGGAACGCCGCTCCATGGTCATGACCGAGGACGAGAAGAAGATGACCGCCTATCACGAAGCTGGCCATGCGCTGGTCAGCGTCAACGAACCGGCATCCGATCCGATCCATAAGGCTACTATCATTCCGCGCGGCCGCGCGCTGGGCATGGTGATGCGTCTGCCGGAGCGCGATTCCTATTCCTATCACCGCGACAAGATGCATGCGAACCTCGCGGTCGCGATGGGCGGGCGCGTGGCTGAAGATATCATCTTCGGACACGACAAAGTTTCGTCCGGCGCGTCTGGCGACATCCAATATGCGACCGACCTTGCGCGCAACATGGTCACCAAGTGGGGCATGAGCGACAAGCTGGGTCCGCTTCAATACGAGGCCAGCCAGGAAGGTTATCTCGGCATGGGCCAGACCGCGCGCACAATGTCGGGCGAGGAAACCAACAAGCTGATCGACGCAGAGATCAAGCGGTTGGTCGAAGAGGGTCTTAAGCGAGCCACGGAGATCCTCACCGCTCAGGAGGATAAGCTCCACCTTCTCGCGCAAGCCATGCTCGAATATGAGACGCTTTCTGGCGACGAGATCGACCAGCTGATGAAAGACGGAAAGATTGACCGTCCCGATTCCCCGAGCGGTCCCTTACCGATTGCGCCGACCCATGGCTCGGCGATTCCCAAAGCCGGCAAACGCTTTGGCGGTAAAGGGGACGAGGCTCCGCAAGGCGCCTGAGGCTTATATACCATAACAATAGTCGCGGGGCGCTCTGGCAAATGTGCCGGGGCGCCCGCTCCTATTTGGCTAGTCCGCGGGCCGCTTCAGAATGCTCCAAGGAACAGCAAGGCCTGCAAGAAAAGCGCGATCACGATCCAGATGAATTGGCTCAGCAATAACAGTCGCCAAATTGCCGAAAAGCGGCCCAGGCGATAGGTCCCGCGAAGCTGTTTATAGAGGTGAATCGGCGGGACCACTAACAGTGTCAGAAACAGCCATCCGCCGCCAATTCCAGCGATTGTCAAAAGGGACAAAGTGATAAAAAGCAGGGACATGAAGGCGAGCGAGTAGGTGATGAATACCGCATGGTCATAGGCCCTGAATTCGCGTCGCCATGCAAAAAGCAGCCAGACAAATGGGATTGAAAGCGGTATCAGCAACCAACTGAACTTGTAGGCATTGGCCTGCAATTTATAGAGCATCAGGCTCGGGTTTTCCTGCCACTTCTTTATCAATCCGCCATCGATAGACTCGATCCCTGTGCCGCTGAATGTGAAGTCAGAACTTTCATCAGTGCTTTCTTGCTGACCGGCCCCAGCAGCAACCTCACCGACGCCCTCCTCGGCTGAAGTGCTGCTGCCCAGCGGTATTTGGTTGAGCGCTTCCAGACCCTCCTCGTAATTTTCGATGCGGCGATCCAATTCGCTCATCTCGACCTGCATTGCAGAAAGCTCGGTGGCACCTACGCCTGAACCTTCGGCCTCGGCAATTCGTGCTTCGAGCTCGGCGCTCTCCTTGCGCGCTTCGTCCAGATTTTCGGACAGATCGCCGCGTGCTGCATCGACATCCCATACGCGTCTTGGATCATCGAGGCCGAGATTGGACACTGACAATCCTGCCATCTGGAATATGGCGAACATTGCAAAGACTGTGAACAGGAACATCGCCATCGGGCTGACGAACTTGGCGCGTTCCCCTTCGATATACCGCCTTGTAAGTTGGCCCGGACGGAATGTGAGAAGCGGCAGCGTCTTCCAGAATTTCCCGTCGAGGTGGAGCACACCGTGGATCAGATCGTGGAAGATCGCCGACAAAGTGCGGTGAACCTGCCGTTTTTGCCCGCATTCGGAGCAATAGGCCGAATTGCCGGTTGCGCCGCAATTGGGGCAGTTTGCAGTTTCTTGATCGCCGTCACCGGCTTCGCCGCGCGCCGGCTCAACCGCACGTCCCGCCAATGCGCCTTCAATCGCACCGCCAATTCCTTCGACAATATCGCTCATCAATCCCCCTCAGATTGCGGCGCATTATAGGCGGTGCGAAACGATTGTGGCTAGAGCAGATGCTGATTGGCCCAATCAGTTGCGTCGGTGCCGCATCAACGAAAAAGGCCGCCAAACTGGCGGCCTTTTCAAATTCGGCGGTCAAATGCCAAGAATTACGTCGGGCGTATCAGCCCTCGTAATCGGCCCCGATCGAAGTCGAACGGGTCGGTGCGCTCGCCGTGATGCGCAGGGCTTCGGCCGACTGGCTGAGCGAACCGATTTCATCGGCATCGTCTTCGTCGTCGGGCAGGATTTTCTGCAGGCCGGTCACGAGCGATTCGCTCAGTTCCTTTGGCTTGATTGTTTGCTCGGCAATCTCGCGCAATGCGACAACCGGATTCTTGTCACGGTCGCGGTCGATAGTCAGCTCTGCACCGCCAGAAATTTCGCGTGCGCGCTGTGCGGCAAGCAAGACAAGGTCAAAGCGATTGGGGATCTTGTCGACGCAATCTTCAACGGTAACGCGTGCCATCTGGGAGGCCTCTTGGAATTAGGTGTTTCTGGAAGAGCTGCGCAGCTAAGCCTCAAGCGGCGCAGAGTCAAGAAATTGCAACTTTGTCGCCTCTCGCACATTGGTGGGTTTGTGACCGATAATAATGCCCCTAATCCGTCCGCGACGCCCACCAGCGACTATCGCGATGCTGACAGCTTCCAGATTGAGGCGCAGGGTCACGCTTTCACCTTCTATCCATCCGGCTCGGACCGGTTGGAAGCTTTGCTCGACCATATTCGCAAGGCCGAGAGCTCGGTTCACACTTTCTATTACCGGTTTCAGGACGATGTAGCGGGAACCAAAGTGCGCGATGCCTTGGTCGAGGCGGCGGATCGCGGGGCTGAAGTATCTCTCATCATTGATCATTTCGGCAGCGACACTCCGCTCTCATTTTTCAACCCGATTTTAGAAGCTGGCGGAAAGTTTGCTCTCTTCTCGCCGAAATGGAATGTGCGCTATCTCGTGCGCAACCATCAGAAGTTCGTAATCGTGGACGATGCACGCGTGATGACAGGCGGGGCCAATGTGTCGGACCAGTATTTCAACGGCCCGGAGGACAATGGCTGGTGTGACCTGGGCCTCGCGATCGAAGGACCGGTTGTCTCCCGCTTCTCCGAATGGTTCGGCATAATCACGGAGTGGATCGAGAGCGATGGCTCGCAGTTTCGCAAACTCCGGCGGATGATCCGCGATTGGGACCCGGGTGACGGGCCGGTCCAGCTCCTTCTGGGCGGCCCATCGATCCGAACCCGGCACTGGGCGCTGGAGCTGAAGAAAGACCTCGTCCATGCGTCGCGATTTGACCAGATCAGCGCCTATTTCACTCCGCCCAGAAGCATCCAGCGCTTGGTCAGGAATGTGGCACAGCGCGGCGAAGTGCGCCTTATCACCGCAGGCAAGTCCGACATCGACGCGACGATAGCAGCGGCGCGATTGCTTTACCGTCCATTGCTGAAGGCGGGGGCCAAGATCGCCGAGTTCCTGCCGTGCAAGCTGCATATGAAGCTGCTGGTCGTTGACGATACGAGCTATTTCGGCAGCGCGAATATGGACAAGCGCTCAATCCGCATCAATGTGGAGCTGATGATCCGGGTCGAGGACGCGGCGCTTGCAAAGCGGCTGCGCGAATTTCTCGACCACCTCGAGGCTGCGAGCAGGCCGGTCACGCCAGAATGGTATGCGAAGCAGGCAACCTTGCCCGCACGGCTGCGCTGGCGCGGTGCCTATGCGCTCGCGATCGCCGACTACTGGCTGACCCGCAAGCTGACCCGCTAACCTTCACCCCAGCTCGAATAATCGCGCATGTTGGGTGAGGTGAACTTGGTGATCTCGCTCTGGAAGTGGAGCGGGACGTTGCCGGTCGAACCGTGGCGCTGTTTGGCCACGATCAAGGTCGCCTTGTTCTTCACCTCTAGATACTCCGCCTCCCACTGCGCGTATTTCTCCTGCACCTCTGCTGAGGATTCGGGAGTCGGGAAATCGGGGCGAACGGCTTCTTTGTAATAGTCGGCACGGAAAATGAACCAGACCATGTCCGCGTCCTGCTCGATCGAGCCGGATTCGCGAAGGTCTGAGAGCATCGGCTTCTTGTCGTCGCGCTGCTCGACCGCACGGCTGAGCTGCGACAGCGCGATAACCGGCACGCTCAGTTCCTTTGCGAGCGTCTTCAAGCCGCGGCTGATTTCGGAAATTTCGTTCACACGGTTGTCATTGGCGCGGCCCGAGCCTTGAAGCAGTTGAAGATAGTCGACCACGATCAGCCCAATATCGTGCCGCCGTTTCAAGCGCCGGGCGCGGGTGCGCAAACCGCCAATGGTAAGCGCAGGGGTGTCGTCGATATAGAGCGGTAGTTCAGCCAAACGCTGGCTGGCAAAGGACAGTTTCTGGAAATCGTCCCGCGTGAGCGAGCCCGAACGCAATGCCTCGGATGACACTTCGGATTGCTCGGCCAGAATACGCGTGGCGAGCTGGTCGGCGCTCATTTCCAGACTGAAAAAGGCGGTCGGAGCGCCGTAAACGTGCTCCCCTCCGTCGCGCTGCCAGTTGAGATATTCTTCGGCGCAATTGAAGGCGATGTTGGTCGCGAGCGAGGTCTTGCCCATGCCGGGACGCCCGGCCAGAATGATGAGGTCGCTGTCGTGCAGACCGGCGGTTTTCTGGTCGATGGATTCAAGGCCAGTGGTTTTGCCCGACAGGCCGCCACCTGAATTCATTGCCGCTTCGACCATCTTGATCGCGGTCAGCGAGGCTTCGCGGAAAGACGAGGCTTCATTGCCGGTCGCAGCCCCTTCAGCCACGCGGAACAGGTCGGCCTCGGCCTGGCTGATCCGGTCCATCGGATCGGTTTCTTCCGAAGTGTCGAGCGCACCTTCAACGAGGCCGCGCCCGACGCTCACCAATTCACGCAGAAGCGCAAGATCGTAGATCTGCTGTGCCAACTCGCGCGGAGCAAGCAGTCCTGCACCATTGGCGGTGAGCTGTGCGAGATAGCGCGGGCCGCCAAGATCCTTCAGCGCTTCGTCCGCTTCGAAATGTGGGCGCAATGTTACCGGCGAAGCGGTCGCATTGCGCTCGATCATGGCCAGAATGCGCTCGTAGATCCGCTCATGCAGCGGTTCGAAGAAATGATCGGGCCGAATCGGGGTCTGCAATTCCTCCAGCACACGGTTGTCGATCAGAACCGCGCCCAGAAACGCTGCTTCGGCTTCGAGGTTCGAAGGAAGCTTGCGGCCGGTGCCGGAATCAGAATCGACGAGTGAGAGCGGGGTTGGTTCAGCCATGGCGCCAAATGCTCCCAAGTTGGTGCCAGGCGCAAGGCCTATGGCGCGCGAAATTTTTCACGTGAGGCTCTTGTGCCTGTGAATAGCGGGGATTGGTGAAGCTTACGCTTGAAGAGTGCCCCTGCAATCTGCGAAGGCAGGCTCATTATGCCGCCTCTTCCCGAATCCGCCCGGACACAGCGTATTGCGCATATCGATCTCGATGAAGAGACGATCCTGTGGCGCAATGCTGATGTCGAGCAGGAACGCCGCGTCGCGATCTACGATCTGATCGAGGAGAACACGTTCAAGCCCGTTCGCGCGGCCGAACGCGGCGCGAAGGGGCCATACCGCTTGAAGCTCGCCGTGCGCGACGGGCGGCTGGCGATGGATATTGCCGATATAGACGAGGCACCGCTTGAATCGCTGCTGATCGGTCTGGCACGATTTCGCCGTCCGATCCGCGAATATTTCGCGATCTGCGACAGCTATTATCAGGCGATCCGCAAGGCAACACCGGGCGAGATCGAGACAATCGACATGGCGCGGCGCGGCATTCACAATAGCGCTGCGGAGCTGCTGGTCGAGCGGCTGGAAGGCAAAGTCGAGACGGACTTCGCTACCGCACGGCGGCTCTTCACGCTGATCTGCGTGCTCCATATCAAGGGTTAGGGGCGCCATGGCTCGCAGCAGGAAAAAGAGTGGCGGGGCGATGCGCTGGCTGTTCCGGCTGGTCGCGCTCGCGGCCCTGGTCGCGCTTGGTTTTGCGGCGTGGCTTTGGTGGGACATGCGCAGCTGGCGGCCCGATGCGGCGCTTTATCCCGAACAGGGCGCGGTGATCGCGAGCGGTGCATCGGGCACGCGGTTCGAGACTTTGCGCGCGATTGGCGCGGGCTTCGTCTATCTCGATCTGGCTGCGACCAATGGCGCGCCCGACCCGGGTTTTGCCGCGCGGCTGCAAGCTGCGCTCGCCTCGGGCCTCAAGGTTGGGATCATCCAGCCCTTCGATCCCTGCCTGCGCGCCGATGAACAGTCTGCGCGCTTCACCAGGATGGTTCCGCGTGACGGCGATCTGCTGCCGCCGGCGATTGCGCTCAGCCGCACCGCGACCGGATGCGAGCCGTCGGTTAGCGATGCCGCTGTCGAAAGCGAGCTGCTGACGCTCATCAACCAGATCGAGATGCATTCCGGCGCTCCGGTGATCCTGAAGGTCGCAAGCGAGTTCGAAGAACGTCATAGCACTGCACGGAGCATAGGCCGCGATCTGTGGCTGGTGCGCGACCGAGCGCGACCTGACTATGCGGGGCGGCCATGGCTGCTATGGAGCGCAAACAGCCAGCTTGTGAGCGAGGCGTCAGAGGAGCCGATCGAATGGGTGGTGGTGCAACGATGAGCAATGCAGATCTGATCGCAGCTGCCCGCGAAGCAGCCGAACATGCCTATGCTCCCTATTCGGACTATCAGGTAGGCGCGGCTCTACTGTTTGAAGACGGGTCGATCATCACCGGTTCAAACGTCGAGAATGCGAGTTATGGGCTTGCTCTGTGCGCTGAAACGGTCGCTGTGTCGCGGGCCTTTGGTGAAGGGCGCCGCGGCGGTTTGACGACGATCGCTGTAGTCGGCCCGGAGGACAAGGGCGATGGCGCGCCGATCACTCCGTGCGGGCGATGCCGCCAGGTGCTCAATGAGCTGGCGCAATTGGGCGGCACCGATCCGCTGGTGCTGTGCGTTGGCAAGACGCAGGTCCGCGAGGTGGCGCTATCAGCGCTGCTGCCCCACGCATTCGGCCCAGCGCATCTCGACTAGTTGCCGAGCAGGTTTCCAAGCCCGCCGAGCGGGTTGTCGCGGAATTGCCGCTCTTCTGCACCGATATACGAAAAGATGCCGTCGAGCCCTTGGTCTGTGACCGAACGGTTGATGCTTTCGCGGCTCAAACCGGCTTCGCGGATGAAGCTGTGCTCATTCGCCAGCCCTTCAAATGTGCGGTAGACGCCTGCGCGTTCAAGCGCGCCGTCCACCAGAGGTTGGAGGCGTGAGTGCAGCCGGTCATTCGACGATTGCCGCAGATATTGCGTGCCCCCATCCTCTTCGCGGACGATGCCGGGAGCGTCGTCGAAGGACAGGTCGTCGATAGCCTCACGGAAGATCGGCTTGGCCTCACCAGCCGCGACGCCAGCTGCGTCGTTAATCTCACGGGTTATCCCGCCCAGCACTCCCAGCCGGTTGCCAGCGCTCATCAGCGACCCAAGCAATCCGCCACTGCGTCCGCCAAGATTACCAACAATCGGCAGGCCGATCCGCACGCTTTCATCGTCGTAAAAGGCGCCCGGCTGCGCGAGCTTATCGAGAGCTTTGTCGGTCGCATTGCCAAGGATCGAGCCAAGGCCAAGACCTCCGCCGCCCGAGCGCCGTCCAAAGATGCTTTGCGCTTGCGCACCGGCTGGCAACAGGGCCGCAGCGCCTGCCACCCCAAGTCCGGCGATAAAACTGCGCCGCGCGATGATGGTGTTGCTGGTGCTCATTTCCCGTCTCCCTTTTCGCGCTCATGCATAGCACGAAACGCGAAATATGGCGGGTAAATTCCTGTATCGAACACGCGTGGCTTTGCGCTTAGCTTTCTTTCGTCTCCAGCCACTCAAGCAGAGCCGCGAGGCACTCGCGCGCTAGCAATTTGCAACGCTCGGGCGACCAACCTTGTTCGGGCTCGGGGAAGTCGGCCAAATCTTTGTAAGGCATTTCAAGCGTCATCGCGCAGGCACCATAGCGTTCAGCGACCAGATTGGTTGAAATGCCGAGATTGGCCTTGCCCGCAGGAGCCTTGGGATAGCCGAGCTTGGTCTGGAAATCAGGCGTGCGGCGGTCGAGAATGCGTTGGTAACGGTAGAACTCGTCACCCAGTGCGTCGGTCCAGCTGGGAATGCCTTCAAACCCTGCAAGGAACACCGCCGGAATCGCTTCATCGCCGTGGACGTCCATTGCATAATCGACGCCGGTTTCGTCCATCTTGTTGCGTATCGCCAGCACTTCGGGCGATTTGTCCGCGCTCGGCTCTGACCATTCGCGGTTGAGGTTGGTGCCCACTGCATTGGTGCGCAAATGCCCGCGCCGCGATCCGTCGGGGTTGCAATTGGGCACGATGTGCAGGCGGCAGCGCTGGCGCAAGCCGCGCGCTACCGGATCGGTCGGATCGGTCAGGCATTCAAGCGCCCCTTCCATCCACCATTCGGCTTGGGTCTCACCCGGATGCTGGCGCGCATAGAGCCAGACCTTCGTCTCGCCTTCACCCATCTCCAGCATATCAAGCGGTTGCCCATCAAGCGTTTCCGCGAGGCGGATCAGTTCCACGCCCTCGCAAGACGCTGCCTCGGAAACGAGGTCGTGGTGCCGCTCCATCGAATAGGGCGCGAAGTAGGCGAACCAACTGACATTTGAAGCCGGAACGTAGCTAATCGTGAGCGTGCCGTTCTCTTCATCCTTGTCGAAAGAGCTCGCAGTGCGCGCCCAATATTCGCGGTCTTCGGAGACGCAGGCATCATAATCAGGCCAGCCGCCGGGAAATGCGCTGTTATTCAAGCCTGTGATCTTGAGCGTGAGCTCTTCGCCCACCGTGCCGGTCACGCGAAAGTGAAACCACTGCGCAAACTCGGCCATGTGGTCTTTGGGGATGGCTAGGCGCGCGCTGCGCCCGTCAATCGACAACACTTCTATGTTGCCGCTGTCGAAGGCGGCATCGATGGCAATCTGGGTCATTCTTAATCCTGGAGCTGGTCCACATTGAGGGTGATGGTATCGCCATTGCCACCGGGGAAGTCGCGGAACAAGGCGGCAGCAAGCGTTCGAGCACTTGCCTCCACATCCGAATAGGGGGAATTGATCGATGTGGGCTGCTGCGCGCGGCCTTCCCACAGGCTTTGGCCGTCATTTCCCGAGATGCGCACGGAAAGGTCAGTCATCACCCGCGGCCCTTTTGATCCGCCGCCCAGATTGATGCCGACACCCAGGCCTACGCCGCTGCCATAGCCGCCGGTTCCACCGCCAACTCCTATACTAACTGGCCCGCGAGAGCGCTCTGCGGTCGCGATTGGATCGCGGTTTGTGCGGATTGTGGCGATCTGTTCGGCTTCGGCAGAGCCATCGAGGATGACGGTATAGCCAAGGTCGGACAGCTCATCCGCTACCGCTGCGGCAAAGGCATTGCGCGCGGTTTGGTTCTCCATCTCCTCGGGGAAGGAAAGGGTGATCGTTCCTTGTCCGAGAGCAGAGCGTTGTTCAGCAACAAAGCGCGTGACTTCGACCGGGCCGGTATAGGAACTGACGCAAGCGGACAGGCTAATTACGGCACAGGCCATAAGGGCAAGGCAGGTGATCGGGGGGAAGGTCTGCATGATGGGGGATCCTCTCTGGGCAGCGACTATAGGGGCGCAACGCCGCTGTGCAAAAGGTGAAGTGTCCTCGCCGCCTTTTCACCATTTGGCAGGTGATTGCTGATATGCGCGCATTCGATGACAGACGCAGCGAAACCTTCCGTTCTGGTGACCGGCGGCGCCGGATATATTGGCAGCCACGCCGTGCTGGCCCTGCGCGATGCCGGTTGGCCGGTTGCGGTGATCGACAATTTCTCGACCGGTTTCCGCTTTGCGATCCCCGACGGCGTGCCGATTTACGAAGGCGATATCGCTGATCGAGAGCTACTCGCGCGGATATTTACCGAGCAAAATACGCGTGCGGTTATGCATTTTGCCGGCTCGATCGTTGTGCCGGAAAGCGTCTCCGACCCGCTCAAATATTACAACAACAACACGGTGAAGAGCCGCGCGCTGATCGAGGCGGCGGTGGGGTCGGGCGTTCCGCACTTCATCTTCAGCTCCACAGCTGCGATCTATGGCATGCCCGAAGTCGCCGCTGTGACTGAGGATACGCCGCCCGCGCCGATCAACCCCTATGGCTGGTCGAAGCTGATGACCGAGCAGATGCTCGGCGACACAGCCAATGCGCATGCGATGAATTTCTGCGCGCTTCGTTACTTCAACGTCGCTGGTGCCGATCCGCAGGCGCGGACGGGGCAATCCACCGAAGGAGCGACGCATCTGATCAAGATCGCGGTCGAGGCGGCGCTGGGTAAGCGCACCCACGTCAATGTATTTGGCACCGATTACGATACGCCCGATGGCACAGGGGTGCGCGACTATATCCATGTGAGTGATCTGGCAGCGGCGCATGTGCTCGCGCTGGAGGCGCTGATTGAGCAGCCTAAGCGCTCGCTAACGATGAATTGCGGCTATGGTCGCGGCTTCTCTGTACTCGAAGTGCTCGATGCGGTGGACCGCGTGACGAATCTGACCGTCGAGCGGCGGATGGAAGGCCGGCGCGCGGGTGATTCGGATTCGCTGATTTCCGATCCTTCGCGCATCCGAAAGACGCTTCCATGGGAGCCAAAACACGCTGATCTCGACGTGATTATCGCCCATGCGCTGCAATGGGAGCGCAAACTGTCCGATCTGCGCGGTGAATAGCGCAGAAATGGTTGACCGGCGCAGAGCCTCACGCTAGGGGCCGCACTCGAAATTCATGAGCGCCGGGCTTCGGCTTGGCGCCTTTTTATTGCCGAAGTGCAGAATTCTAGAGAGCCGAACGATGAAAATCCGCAATAGCCTCAAGTCGCTGAAGAACCGCCACCGCGATTGCCGGGTGATTCGTCGCCGTGGCCGCACCTATGTAATCAACAAGACCAATCGCCGTTTCAAAGCCCGTCAGGGTTAAGGACGTCGATTGGCTGATTGCCCACGCGGGCAATCGAGCAAACCGCTAGCGGCCCGCCTCCACACCGGAGAGCGGGCCGCAGCCGTTTTGAGGAGCGACAATTTGAGCAAGGCAGTTGTCTTCGATGTCGGGCGCGTGCTGTTCCAATGGAACCTGCGCTTTCTGTTCAGCAAGCTGATCGCCGATGCATCCGAGCGCGCTTGGTTCCTTGCCAATGTTGTTACCGAAGAATGGCATTTCCAACATGATCGCGGGCGCGCGTTGGTGGAGATGGTCGAAGAGCGCTGCGCCGAATTCCCCGAACATGCGGGCCTGATCCGCGCCTACGCCGCTCGTTTCAACGAAACGGTGCCGGGACCGGTTGAGGGTTCGCTCGAGATTGTCGAGCGTCTCCATCAGGAAGGTGTTCCGATATACGGCCTGACCAATTTCGGACACGAGTTATGGGATCAATTCCGGCCGACCCAGCCGATCTTTGACCTGTTCGAGGATGTGATCGTCTCGGGAACCGAAAAAGTGGCCAAACCCGAAGCGCGCATCTACGAAATCGTCGAGGAGCGCAGCGGACGGACAGGGCGGGAATTGTTCTTCACCGACGACAACACCGCCAATATCGGCGCTGCCAAAGCGCGCGGCTGGGACGCGCATCTGTTCACCAATGCGGGCGCACTCGAAGAACAACTCAAAGGCGCGGGCTTTCTCGCATAAGAAAACCCCCGGCGGCAGCGTCTGGGGAACGTGCTGCGGCCGGGGGCTCAGGATGCCCGTGTGGAGAGTCGGGCGGGGGTATTCGGTTAGAGCCGCGTCGTTGGTTTAGTTGCCGTTGCAACGCGCCAAGCGGTCTTCGGCCAGTTCTTCGCCTTCGACTTTGAACGCGGTTATCTCGCCCATTTCACGGACAAGACCGCGGCAAATGCGCGTGGGGCGCGAATTGCCGCGATTGGCGACGCAGGTTGTGCCTTCGCAGGCCCAGGCAACACCGCGAGCGACGACCCGGTTGTCGTCGGCGGGCTGAGCCAAAGTCGCTGTGTAGTAGGGGCCGCTATTCTGGGCTGCGAGCGGGGCCGAGGAGGTGGCAACGCCAAAGCTCAGGCTGGTATAAAGCAGCGCGAGCACGAAAACGGACAGGCGGCGAGTGGGGGTTAGGGAGAGGGTCATCACAACATTCCTTTCAAGGACGGGGGTCTTGTGTCTCAAGTTCAGCCAACAAAGTCTCGATTCGAAACCAGTTGCGAATCACTACTTATGTGCTTACAGTTTAAGTTGCAACTAGAAACTGGAATAAATTTCCGCCGCACGTTTTCAACCGACTTGCACTCGATATGCGGGTTTGCATTTTGCGATTTGGCCAAGGCGCGTTAGATAGGTTGCAGGAGACGGACTGATATGGGCGAAATGAGAGAACCTCTGCGCGAGCTGATCGATTGCGGTCTGCCTCAGGCGCTTGAAGTGATGGGCGAGCGGTGGTCATTCATGATCCTGCGCGCGAGCTTCAACGGGCTGCACCATTTTGAAGAGTTTCTCAGTGAGCTGGGCATCGCCCGCAATATTCTGTCCAACCGGCTCGCAAAGCTGGTCGAACACCGCATTCTAAAGCGCGAGCCTTGCGCAGATGATCGCCGAAAGATCGAATACCGACTGACCGATAAGGGTCTTGATCTGCTCCCGGCCATGATTGCTCTGCGTCAATGGGGCCAGAAATATGGCGCGGAATTTGTGACCGAGGACCCTGTGCTGGTCGACGAACGCGACCGTTTGCCAATCGGCTTGGTCTCGATTCTGTCGCATGACGGGCGGATACTCGGACCGATGGACCTTAATATGATCGCGCGCGCGGACGTCGGCAAACGCAGCGATGGCAGCATGGCCGAGGCAGCAGATGGGCTCGCGCGGGGCGATGTGGTCGATCTCGAAACAGCCAAACGGGTCGCCGCAGGCTAATTCTCATTCCGCTGGCCTTTCGTCAGCATTGCAGGAACCGGTTCAAAAATGAGCCTCGCATCAGGCGCTGACCTGCAGGACATTCTGCGCTCGACCTTCGGCTTTACCGGATTTCGCGGGACGCAAGAATCAGTGATCACGCGGATCATGTCAGGTGAGCATACGCTTGCGTTGATGCCCACCGGCGCGGGTAAGTCGCTGTGTTATCAGCTGCCCGCGCTGGCACTATCCGGCACCGCCATCGTCATTTCGCCGCTGATCGCTTTGATGCAAGACCAGATTCGGGCGGCTAAAGCGATCGGGATCAATGCAGCCTCGATGACGTCGGCCGACATGGACAATGCCGAGACTGCGGAAAGGATGCGCGCGGGGGAGCTCGACCTTCTCTATGTTGCGCCCGAGCGCGCCAACACGTCCGGCTTTCGCGCGCTGCTGGAGCAGGCCGACATCGCGCTCTTTGCTATTGATGAGGCGCATTGCGTATCCGAATGGGGCCACGATTTCCGCCCAGATTATCGCGGCCTGCGCCCGATGCTCGACCAGTTCGCCTATGTGCCGCGCCTGGCGCTCACGGCAACGGCAGACGAAACCACGCGGGCGGATATACTCAAGCAGCTGGGCATTTCACCCGAAGGCTTGATCAAGGCGGGGTTCGACCGCCCCAACATTCGCTACACGATCAGCGCGCGCCAGAACGCAGCAAAGCAGCTTGCTGATTTCGTCCAGCGCACGCCGGGTGCAGGCATTGTCTATGCGACCAGCCGCCGCGCAACCGAGGACATAGCGCAAAAGCTTAAGGCAACGGGCCGCCCAGTCGGCGCCTATCATGCGGGCCTTCCACCCGAAGAGCGCGCCGCGACGCAAGCGGCGTTTGTGGCTTCCGAAGACATGGTGATGGTCGCCACGATCGCTTTCGGTATGGGGATCGACAAACCCGACGTGCGTTTCGTAGCCCATGCCGGCCTGCCCAAATCAATCGAGGCCTATTATCAAGAAACGGGCCGTGCTGGCCGTGATGGCGACCCCGCTGAAGCGCAAATGTTCTGGAGCGCGACTGACTTCGCCAAGGCCCGCCAGTGGCTGGGCGATGTCGAAGAATCGCGAATGGCATCCGAACGTGCGCGGCTCAATTCTCTCGCCGCTTTGGTAGAAAGCGCCGGGTGCCGCCGTGCAATCCTCCTGCGGCACTTTGGCGAGGAGCCGGAGCAGAACTGCGGCAATTGCGATAACTGCCTCGAACCGCCCAATGTCCTCGACGTGACTGAGATCGCGCAAAAGCTGCTCTCGGCGGTCTATCGCACCGGCCAGAGCTTCGGGATCGGCCATGTCGAGAAGGTCTTGCTGGGCCGCGATGATGATCGCGTGCGCCAGCGCGGGCATGACAAGCTCACGGTATTTGGCATTCTCAAGGACGAAGAAGCGCCGCTGCTCCGCCCTGTCATGCGAAGCCTCATGGCCTACGAGATGCTTGCGACAACCGAGCATGGCGGCCTCGCGCTCGGGACCAATGCCCGCGATGTCTTAAAGGGCCACCGGGCGGTCGCGATTACCGAGCCGCCCAAGAAAAAGCCGCGCCGCCGTGGTGGCAGTGCGGGTGCAATTCCCAATCCGGTCGGCGATCCGCTCTTCGATGCCTTGCGCGCGCGCCGTGCAGCATTGGCCAAGGAGCATTCGGTCCCCGCTTACATCATCTTCCACGACAGCGTTTTGCGCGCGATGGCGAGCGAGCGCCCCGGGACTCTGGCGATGATGGGTGAGTTGCAAGGCGTCGGCGAGAAAAAGCTCGACACATGGGGCGGCGAATTCATCGAAGTGATCCGCGAATTTGAGGCAGGCTAGTCGGCACTGTTTGCGCGCATGTGTGCTTATTGCCGGCCGATCATCTGCCGGTAACTGAGCGCCTCTGCGATATGCCCGCGGCCCACTTGGTGAGCGCCTGCAAGATCGGCGATGGTGCGCGCGACCCTTAGCATTCTTGTATAGCTGCGCGCAGACAGGCGCAGTTTCTCCGCCGCCTGCATTAAGAGAGTGCGCCCGGCATCATCGGGCGAAGCATGGGCTTCCAGCCGCTCGCCTTCCAGCTCTGCGTTGGAGCGCACACCGCGTTCATTTGCTTGCGCTCTTGCCGCAGCGACCCGGCGGGCGACTTCGGCACTACCTTCGGCGGGCGGAGGCAGCGAGAGGTCCATGGCCGAAACCGCGCCAACCTGGACATGGCAATCAATCCGGTCGAGCAGCGGGCCGGAAAGCCGTGCCTGATATTCGGTCGCGCAGCGCGGTCCGCGCGCACAGACATGCCCCGGCTCACCCGCATGGCCGCAGCGGCACGGGTTCATCGCCGCAATCAGCTGCACTCTGGCCGGGAAACTGACATGCGCATTGGCGCGCGCGACATCGACCTGACCTGTTTCAAGCGGCTGCCGAAGCGAATCGAGCACGGGCCGCTGAAACTCGGGCAATTCGTCAAGGAACAGCACACCTAGATGTGCGAGGCTGACTTCACCGGGGCGCACTTTCAGGCCTCCACCTGTGAGCGCCGCCATACTTGCCGAATGGTGAGGTGCGCGGAAAGGGCGCGCTCGGCTGATCCGACCGGCCTGTAATGTCCCCGCCACCGATTGCACCATCGACACTTCCAGCGCTTCGGCGGGAGTGAGTTCTGGGAGGATACCGGGAAGGCAGCTGGCCAGCAGGCTCTTGCCCGAACCCGGCGGGCCGACCATCAGCAGATTGTGCCCGCCAGCTGCCGCAATCTCTAGCGCGCGTTTGGCAGTTTCCTGACCCTTTACCTGTTTGAGGTCGGAAGCAGGCGGCGCGTCTTCGACGTCTCCGCGCTCGGGTTCGGCAAGAACCTGTGAACCTTTGAGATGGCCAAGCAATGAAGCGAGATCGCGCGGTGCCAGCACGGGAACTCCGCTGGCCCAGCGCGCTTCGGAACCTTGTTCGGCAGGGCAGATCAATCCGCAATCGGCCTCGCTTGCATGAAGCGCCGCGATCAGTACGCCCGGCGAAGCGACGACGCGGCCATCGAGCGAAAGCTCACCCACCGCGACCCAGTCGCCCAGTTGCTCGGCATCGGTCACGCCCATTGCGGCGAGCAAAGCCAGCGCGATCGGCAGATCGTAATGCGATCCGTCTTTGGGAAGGTCCGCAGGCGAGAGGTTGATGGTGATCCGCTTTGGCGGCAGCGCGAGGCCCATTGCGGACAAAGCGGCCTGCACCCGCTCGCGACTCTCGCTCACCGCCTTATCCGGTAAACCCACTACGGAAAAACGCGGAAGGCCCGAGGCCACCTGGCACTGTACTTCGACCTGCCGTGCCTCAAGGCCCAAATAGGCAACTGTCCGTACAAGCGCGACCAAGCCGACATACCCCTGTTTACAGAAACGACGCATTTCTGCGGTTTCCATTTGTGCAGCCTTAATAGGGCCTTGTCGAGTACTTAGGCACGACTACGCAAGGAAGTTGCAAGCATAAACCTTTTCAAATTCTGAACCCGCTGTTCCGTAGATAGATGGCATGAAACAGATCGCCACTTTCTTCGCGCTTATCCAGCTTGTCATTCTCTCCAGCCCCGTGCTGGCACAGGATGCCGCCGAT